>JAZQXI010000023.1:0-10085 GCA_045632805.1 Eubacteriales bacterium
TATTCGTTGCGGGATTTTGCCGGCGCATATTCTATGCTGGCGGGCTTTTCTGAAACATGGAATTTTGGTAACGAGTCGGACAGATATAAGTGCCTTTCGGATTTTTATTCCCTGTTATCGTATATTTCAAGGATAGATCACTCGGAGAGCGAAGAAAAGGAAAGTTACCGCATCATCGAGCCTGCTCTTAAATATCTTAGGGGGCATATATTCGATCAGAATTTAAAGGTCTCGGCGCTTCATAATTTATGCGGAGTTTCAGACACTTATTTCAGAAGGCTGTTTTTATCAAGATTTAATATGACTCCGCAAAAATACATAACGCTAGAGCGGCTTTCCCGCGCAAGGCTTATCATCGAGAGCGGTGATTACGACAATCTCGGCTCGGTTTCACAGTCCATCGGCTTCGCAGATCCCTTATATTTCAGCAAAGCCTTCAGAAAGTATTATGGCTTTCCGCCCTCTAAGCTTTGTGAATAGGTAAGAAATTCGAGATTAAAGCTTACTTCGCGCAAATTCCGCGAGCGGCAGTTGTCTAAATACTTGTTGCAACCCTCTTCCAAGGTCAAAAAATTCTGCTCCACAATCCTCAATTTTTTCATCTTTTTTCTCCCAAAAAATATTAGACACATCATTGGGGTAAACCCCAAAATGATGTGTCTAACTCTTTTTTAGTTAAAAGTTGTTAAATTGATGATTGCTTGTTCTCAAAAACTTGTAGGGAAGATGTCGAAACATCTTAAAAAGTCAATGAAATCAAGAGAAAATCAGCAAATTACTAGCTTGCCTCTTCGATAGCAACTGCAACTGCAACGGTCATACCAACCATGGGGTTGTTGCCGGCACCGATCAAGCCCATCATCTCTGTGTGGCAGGCAAGATGGAAGGGTATTGAGAAAAACATAACGCAGCTAAAAAGTTTTGCGCCATAAGCCTTTTTTATTCATTCGCTTTGCAAAATCCTGTTCGCTGAACACATCGTTTGCGATTTTTCTGACTGCATTATACCGCGTTTTAAAGTATATGTACATGGCTTTTGATAAATTCAGTTGCGACTTTTTTGCAAACTAAGCAATTGGATATCTGTGTTCATAAGCATTTGCTTTGTATATACCGGTATATCGGGGTTTCAAAAAACAAAAGAAAGACAAACTGTTTCTCAAGAAAAAACAAGAAATATACATACAAGGTATGTTATAATAGAGTAAAATGAGGACGCTATGCAGGAGCTCATTGGCTTTTTCTTTGAAAATGGGTTGTCAATATTGTAACAGCATAATGGGAGGACGGTTATGAGAGATTTTACACCTTTGATTGCACAGATGACCTTAGAGGAAAAAATTGGACAATTGATTCAATTGAGCGCGGATTTTTTCGGTACGGATTCGGAATTGACGGGACCTGCACAGGAGTGGGGGCTGACCGAGGAGCAGATGGCTACCATCGGAAGCTGCATCGGTGGCAAGGATGCTGCAACGATTCGCAGGATTCAAGAGGAGCATTTAAAAAAGGATCGCAATAAAATTCCGCTGATCTTTATGCGTGACGTGATCCACGGATACCGTACGGTATATCCGATCGGTCTTGGAATCGCGGGCTCGTTTGATCCCGTTCTCATGTCGGAATGTACCGAAATGGCGGCAAAGGAGGCGTCCGCAGGCGGCGTTCATTTGACCTTTTCTCCGATGGTGGATCTTGTGCGTGATCCACTATGGGGACGTGTAGTGGAGAGCTGTGGCGAGGATCCTTATCTTGCATCGATTATGGGAGCGGCGCAGGTCAAGGCGTATCAGGGCAACGGCGTATCCGCTACGAAGTTTGGAGAAAGCTTTACTGTTGAGTTGTCCTACAACGGAGCGGTTAGGCAACGCTCGATTACAGCGTCAACGCGTATGCGTACGCAATGAACAACGGTGGCACCTCGAATGCAGAGATGCAGGCACTGGCAGTGGCACTTTACCGCTACGGTCAGTCCGCACTGGCATACGTTGCCGCAGAATAAGGAGGGAACGCGATGAATCATATCGAAAAGAAATCCTATTGCGCACCTGAAATGGAGCTTTTGGTGCTTCACTGCGAGGACGTTCTGACCGCAAGCGCAGGCTTTGTGGGAGAGGAGCACGAGCTGTTTAATCGTAGTGACGTATACTATTTGTGATGATCCCTTTTCGGAAGCTGAAGCGGTGCTCGCTTGTCCTGCTTTCCGTGATGATGCTCCTTGCCCTCCCCGCGTGCGAGGAGGGCAAGGGGGAGTCGATGGAGAAAACGACGACGCAAGCCCCCGAACAGAGTGAAACAAGTACTCCAAACGGTAAGGATTCCAAGCCGCAGGAGGACGAAACGATCGAATTTCCCAAGGTGGAATTCTGAATAAACAGATCCCCCGTCGCATAGGCGACGGGGGTGCCGTTGTTATATGACCTTATGAAGTGTGCGGTATTCGCTGGGGGAAATTTGTTCGGCATTGGAAAACACCTCGGATAGATAAGAGGCACTACAAAATCCGCACTCTTGAGCGATCGTGTTAATGGACTTTTCGGTTGTGATCAGAAGCTTTTTCGCTTGTGTAATGCGAAGCTCGTTTCGGTATTCGGTCAAGGTGGTGCCTGTCGTTTCCTTAAACAGGTGTGCCAGATAGTATACGCTGATCTGCATTGCCTTTGCTATTGATGCTACGGTTGATTCCTCTGTGAGATGGTGTGAAATATATTCTTCAACCCTGTTGATGATAGGGCTGGGTTCTTTGGCGTGTGATGCCGCATCGCGGATGGCTGCGATCATTTTTTCGAGCTGTTCCACGTCAACATTGCTACACGCATCGAAATTGGCAATCATCTGGTCTATCTTTTTGAAATCAACGTTTTCAAAATCGGCAGAATTAAGCGGATACCGCTCAAAGATTTTGGCGATGACCTCGTTTTTCTCCCCGTGTAGTAGCTCCGTTGCAAAATCGCGGTCGGTGAAAGCGGGCGCGAAAAGGGAAGCTCGATCAGCTTCATCAGAAAGAGCGCCCAGCTTGTTGGCAATTTTTGCAAGATAGGAGTTGGGAGAAACGAGTCGCCCATTTATAATGTCCCGCTCGGTGATTCTTGCCACGAGGATTTCGCGTGCCTTTTGATAAGCATCTTCAACACACTTGGATTTTACTCCGCGCTCGCGGTCGTAAGTGATATAGATGCTGCCGTCCTCTGCTTCCTGAGCATCCGGATACGTGACCTGATTGCGCGCATCCAAGAGAAGTGAATAAGGAAAGCTTTTTCCGTCGTCCTCCGAGAGCAGAGCTGTCAGATTGGTTCGCTCGCGGCTTTCCGGAGCAAGGTTCGTGTGATTGATCAAAAGGATTCGCCCCGAGCGCAATCGCGCGATAAAGAAACGGGAGCAGGGGCCGCCAAGTCCGCTGTCCTCACCTTGACTCCAATTGCGGCCGCGATCGTAGGAATGGCTGATACCGATTCCGTATTTGGTTCGGACGAGCATCGAAAGCACGCCGTTTTCCTGCTCCAAAATCATGTGTTCGTCACACGAGCGATTCCGTACGTCTGCACCGCCGATTTTGTGAAAGTTTTTTCCGTTATCGGTGGTTTTGTAGACATAAGATCCCGGCACGTCATCCTCACGCATTCCTGCTACGCGGTAGGTTCGGTGAAACATCGAAAGCCATTGCGCAATCGGGAAAAGCCATTCCCCGGTGCTTAAAACAGTTGGCTTGTTCATCATGACACCGCGCCCAATATAAAATTCCTCGCCCCATATAAGCGTCTCGGCATCGGGATCGTTGCAGATCGCGCCCCAAACCTCTTCGCCGGGTTGAACGTTCCAAATCAACCACAAGCGTCCCAACGGATCAATCCACAAAACGAGATCAAATACGCGCGCTTTTCCTTCCTTTTTAACGGCATAAACAGGTGCATCGGAAAAGCATCCGTCTGTGTTTCCCATAATGACCAAGCCGTAATTTCCGAATTGCTCTCTGTTCATTCCGGAATAAAAGGAAACGAACAGTCTTCCTTTTTTTGTGCAGGCGATTCCGGGGATTCCTTGCCATATTCTTCGGGCGGTTCCAAATTCCGCGAGCTTTGCGGGATCTGTAATCAGCATTCCGAGTCCTCCTGTTTGTTCTTGATATGATGTTAGTATAGCACGAAAGGGAGAGGGATTCAATAACACGTTTGCGAAAAGCAAATCTGTTATTGTGCGGGAATTGCTACATGTGGTATACTGAATCCATCGAAACGGTGCTGTGTCGGGTGCTTTTTCGAAAGAACAGGAAAGGAAGATTATACCTCCATGAGAATAAAACAAAGCATCAAGAGGAATTTTTTCAAGGTAACTGCATTTATACTCTTTTGTTGCACGTTAATTGGCAGCGGGGCTGGAATTATCGGCTATGCAGAGGACACGATCGTTTGGGAAACTCCACTTGCGACCGTTACTGTGGCAGATGGAATCTTTGGTACGATTGCTGCAGGGCAAACCTTGTTTTCCGACCGTACCCACGCATTTTCCGAAAGCACACCAGAATGGTTGCTCGGAAAAAATTATTTACAGGTGTCACTTTCCGCCGAAGTAACGGTTACCGCCCAAAGCGCGGGATGGGTTTATGTAATTACGCAAACCAAGGGTAACGATTCGCAGATATCCACCCTGACCTCTGCGGGCTTTACCCGTATCGGTTCGATTGACAAAGCTGATTTTTGTTCGACGCTGAAATACGGTGTTGCCGTTATGGCAAAAGAGGTCGGCGTAGGAGAGACGGTCAGTTACTCCAAATGGGGGATACTCGTGGCGGATTTCGCGCTGGATACGCAGGCTACCGTGCGTGTGTTGAGTGAATCGGCAAGCGGAAATACGGCGGGTGTCGGAGAAATCATTTTTGCCGGAGGCACACACGCATTTGCAAGCACCGTTCCTCAGGGGCTTCTTGGTAAAGATTATCTTAGCGCACCGATCAAAAACGGAATAACGGCCGAGGTGACCGCAGATGGATGGCTTTACGCAATTACCGCTACGGACGGCAACACGAATTCACAGGTCAGTGCGCTTGAAGAGCAAGGTTTTTCGCTTTATGCAACCATCGATAGCAAAGTGCTTGCTACAAGCATTAAGGAATCCCTGGTTGTGCTTGCCAAGCAGGCGGTGAAGGGAGAGATTGTGAGCTTTCAGAAATGGGCAATTCTGTTTGGCAAGGATGCGGCGAGCGGCGTAGATCTGCAGGATTTTGCATCTGTTACGGTCGGCGCGGGCGACGTTGGAATGGTAACGGAGAGGGAAACCGTTTTTGTAGACCGTACCTACACGGTCGCATCTACCGCTGATAAGGGCTTGCAGGGAAAAAACTTCTGGAAGGGATATTTGAATGGCGGCGGTGTGGCAACCGTAACTGCCGATGGTTGGCTGTACGTTTTGACACCGAATTCCACCTATGAAAATTCACAGGCATCCGCCTTGGAGGAACAGGGCTTTACAGAGATTGCGGAGTTTGGTTCCAAGATGTTTTCCACGGAATTACAGGAAGCGTTGACCTTGTTCGGAAAGCAGGTTTCTGTGGGGGATAGCGTTACGTTTGGTAAATGGGGAATCTTGCTTGCCGATGTAACCGTAGAGAGTGTGACGAATACGCCACCCACGATTATTTATAATCCAACGAATGAGGAGTATTTGGATGGAAACCGCCTCTGGCAGGGAATTCCCGGAATTGCCAAGGACGATGAAAGCGGGCGCCTGTGGGCAACGTGGTACAGCGGAGGCAGTGGAGAAGGCTCTTACAACTGGGTCGTTCTTTACACCAGTGCAGATGACGGTAAGAATTGGACAGGTCCAAAGCTTGTTATTGACCGTGATTTTCCCGTGCGTGTCTTTGACCCAAACCTTTGGATCGATCCCGACGGCAGAATGTGGCTGTTTTGGTCGCAGAGCTATACGCACGATGATGGTATCTTTGGAACGTGGGCAATGTATACCGAAAATCCAAACGACGAAGATCCAACATGGAGTGATCCCATTCGCATCGCAAACGGAGTTGCCATGAACGATCCCATTGTGCTTGCAAACGGCGATTGGATTCTTCCAACGGCGATTTGGGATATCTCTCCCAAGGTTGAGGAATATGCAGCCGAACGCTATTCCAACGCTTATGTTTCCAAGGATAAAGGCGTTACGTGGAGTTATCTCGGCAGTGTTCCTTCCTACGAGGGTGCGCGCAATGCGGATGAAAACATGATCATCGAGCAACCTGACGGATCGCTTAGGATGTTGATCCGTACCAAGCTCGGTATTGAGGAAAGCTACTCTTTTGACGGAGGGAAAACGTGGAGCGGAGCGACTGATGCAGGCATTACCCCTGTGGTTTCCCGCTTCTATATCGCAACGCTTGCATCGGGAAATCAGCTCCTTATCTACAACGATCCACCCACGGGAAGCTCACGGTCGCATATGACAGCGGCACTCTCTACAGATGGCGGAAAAACGTGGGCATATAAGCTGGTAATCGATGAGAGAAGCGCGGTGACTTACCCTGATGCATATCAGGATGCTGACGGATATATCTATATCATTTACGATCACACACGTGATGTAAACGGAGAAATCGTGATGGCAAAGATCACCGAGGAGGATATTGTTGCCGGCGAATTGGTAAACAATGGCTCGTATTTGGCACGATTGATCAATAACAATATGCCAAAGAAGGAGCATCCAATGCTCACAGGCGCATCGGTCAACCTTGATTCCGACCTTGCGATCAAGTACTACGTCAAGCTGCACAATCCTGCAGTCCTTTCCGAGGGCGAGCTTGCGATCCGCTTCACCATGAACGGCGAGACCGTCACCGTGACCGATTACGTGATCGTCGGCGGTGAGTACGTCTTCACCTTCGACGGCATCGCACCGCAGCAGATGGCAGATCTGATCGACGCAGAGGTTCTGGTCGGTGAAACGGTTTACGCAACCCTTGAGGATTACAGCATCAAGCAGAACTGCGAATCCCTGCTTGCGATGAGCGCTGATGCGCTTGGATTGAGCGACGCGAAGTACGCAGCAATGAAGCAGCTGGTTTCGGATCTGTTTTTCTACGGCGAGGCGGCGCAGGACTACAGGGATTACAACCTTGATGCTCCAATCACATCCGATGTCGAGGGACTGACGCCTTCCGCGGCACTTCCCACCGAGAGTGATGCGATGACGCTCACGGGCAATACCGATGCGTTCCTGCACTTTACCTCGGCAACCGTTCGCTTTGATACGGTTAACAGTATCGTCATCAAGATCTACGCAGACGTTGATGATCCCACGCTCGTAACTGTAAGGGTCAACGGAACGAGCTATACGCTCTCCGACCTTATCTACCTCGGAAACGGTACATATAAGCTGACGACGGACGGCATCAGCGCGGTCAATTTCGATAGCGTCTACACGGTCGAGCTGCTGTATGACGGCATATCCGTGGCAACCATCGGCTACAGCGTCAACGCGTACGCGTACGCAATGTGCAACGGCGGCACGTCGAACGACGAGATGAAGGATTTGGCAGAAGCACTCTATCGCTACGGTGTAAGTGCCGAGGCGTATAGAAACGCACAGTAAAGGAGGAATCAATATGAAAACGACAAAAGAATATGTGATTCCAACGGTCGAATTGATTGTACTTTGCACAGACGATGTTCTGACGTCGAGCGACGGCTTTGAGGGAGAAGAGCATAGCCTTTTCCAAAGTCCCTTTTTCGACTAAGGCATGAAGAAAATTGCAATACTGATCTTAACTTTGGCGGCGGTGGCGTGCGTCACCGCCTGCCAAAAGCCCGCGGATACGACCGAAAACGAGACCGAGCAACCGACTGCTCACGTGCATACCCCACAGCAGGTTGCGGGCTGCGCTGCAACCTGCAAGGAGACGGGGAACCGCGCGTATTACGTTTGCACGGGCTGCGGGCTTGCCTTTAAGGAAGAGGACTGCAACACACCTACGACCGCCGAGGCGGAGCGAACCGCCAAAACGGGGCATACCGACACGAACGAGGACAACGTGTGCGACGTGTGTACGTCCGTGCTCCTGCCAACTCTTCCTGGCGGAGACGGCTCAACGGAAATGCCAAAGGTCGAGTTTCCGTAATCTCTTTATCCGGCTCACCTGTCACAAATTTGCGGATATGTTGCAGAAGAGCGATAAAGCAGCGAATATTAAAAAACGTAGGACACGTCACGTGGAAGTTCCATCAAGATGACGTGTCCTTTCTTTTACAGATAACTATGAAATCAATCTCAACGACTGCCTTGTGCCTTAATTTCTCTCTTGTACTTATAATATGAGTTTCGAGAACAGCCACAAAGCTTGATGACGTCGGGGTCGTCAAGTGTGCCACCGAAGTCTATAGAATGCTTTTTGATGATGGTTTTGCACTGGATAGATTTCTTGGTGGTTAGAGTAGTGCCTTTAGAAAGACCAATTCGAGTGCCGTTCTTCTTTGCTTCTCTCATGCCTTGGCTGATACGGCTATGAAGGTCAGTAACTTCTTTTTCAGCTTGGTCAAAGGCGGCTTTGATTTGTTCTTCTGCGAGGGCCATCATAAAGTTGTTGATGAGTTCTATATTACCTTTGAAGAACGTATCGACAGCGGCATTGCCTGTGGTTATATCAATACTAAGAAGGTTCTTCTTGGTCGAGTCGAATACTGAGGTGTTGATCAGAGGTTCGTTAAGGAAGATGAGGTTGACACCCATTTCATATAGGGCTTTGTAATCCTTAAAACCCTCAGTCGCATTTCTACTCATTCTTGAGACACTATCAAAGATAATAGTATCACCTGTTTTTATCTGGTTGATAAGAGATGTCCAATTAGGACGATCCTGTCTTGTTCCAGTATAGAACTCTTTGATGATTTTAGCACTAGGATAAAGCTCCGTGATATTTGTGATCTGTCGTGTTATCCTCTGGTGTGGTGTGGAAACCCTGCAATAGCCGTATGTTGACATAATACCCCTCCTGGTTAGTGTAGAAACATTCTGTAGTTTTCTTCTGTACTTATATTATGTCGTGTTTTGAGCCATTTGGGAGCCCTTTTTGAGTAAAATTAGTACTTTGTTTACAAAGGTATCTTTTGGTACTGGCTTTTAATGACAGTCTTGAAAAAATAACAAAATTTTGGCATAATTTATGTAATAAATAATTTCTTATGGGAGATGCTTATGAAATTATCTGATTGTTTTGTAATGGAAGCCTTCAATGAACTAATCAACTTTCCTTTTGAAGATGTTAGAGTGGCATTCAATCAATTTGACTGTTATGTTGCTATGGGTAAAGAAGAGTCTTTTGTAAAGGAAGTAGTCCATATTAAGAACTGGTATTCAGAGGGATTAAAAAAGATAGAAAAGTACACGCAAGAGGAATATACTGATCTAGTCAACTCTGGTGAGGATATTCCTGAATATGATGAACCCTCTTTTATGATAAAAGAGGTAGAAATCCAAGTCAAAAGTAAGATGATTGAAATAATAAGTAAATATTTTGATAGGGACGTGTTTGAGAAGAATAAGACATCATTTTTCAAGCATGAGGTTTTCCAGGAGCAGTCTGTTGAAACACCGCATGAATTATGGATATCTTTGAACGTACAAAAAGATCATATCTATTCTATTCTCTCGATTCTTGGGTACTATCAAAGACATAGAGGTTATTTCTTGAGTCAATCTGATTTCTATAAGATATGTTATGAATACTCAAGCCAAGTTCATTATATCAATAGGAACCTAGGTATGAAGTACCGCTTTGTCAATATCTTTATAAGTAGTCAAAGAATTAAGTCCTCCAGTAAAAGTGATGAGGAAGTAGATGAAAGTTATCAGAGTAGTAAGTTTATAGACGTTGATAAACTTAGTTTGATAGGACTCCTGCAGCCGTATCTTAAGCACAATACCAATGAAATAAAACAAATTATTGATATAATGATGAAGAACCTGAGAGGTAGACGTGGGGGCTTAGCTTGGGACAGTGCTTTGGAAGAAGTTAATAACTTTATATCCGAATGTGAATCAAAGGGTATTATGAAGAGGTTGTAATATTATGGGTGAGACTTTTTTAAGAAAGATAATAG
>JAZQXI010000024.1:0-3796 GCA_045632805.1 Eubacteriales bacterium
TCTTGCTGAAAAGCAATATAACGATTGCCCGGACATTGATAACTTGGTACAGGACACGCTTACGGTTTTGATCGTGAAAATCAGCAAGGGCGAAAGCATCGAATACCCAAAAGGCTTTTTGTCTGCTGTTCTCAAGAACAAGCACAATGCATGGCTTCGTGAAACGTACAAGTCAGAATACGTAGAATACACCGACGGTGCTATCAGCGAGACCTACAACGAATTAGAGGAAAAAGAAGAAGCTGAGCGCAAGACCGAGGAATACGAATCGGTACGCCGCGAGATCGGTCGATTGATCCGTATTTATCGCGAGGTCACGGTACGACACTACGTTCACGGACAAACGGTTGAACAGATTTCAAAAGAGCTTGGTATTCCGCGCGGAACGGTACTCTCCCGACTTTCCACGGCACGAGATCAGATCAAAGAGGGACTTGAAAATATGGAAAAATATTCGCAGATCAGTTACGAACCGAAAACAGCATCCATTGGCATATGGGGCAATGGCGGACTTAATGGCGAACCGTTCTCGCTTATGCATTCGGATATTGAAGCCAACATTTTGAATTTGGCATACGAAAATCCCGTATCCGTACGCGGTATTGCCGATACGATGGGTATGCCCAGTGCATATATTGAACCCATCATTGATGTTTTAATTCGAGGCGAGCTGATGGGCAGAACAACGGGAGGGCTTGTCTATACCCGTTGCTTCGTGCAAAGATATGAGGATGCCTTTGGAGATATCCCCGCCCAAGAAAAGCTTGCCGATAAATATGCATCTCAGGTATGGGAGATCGTTTGGAAACGCATTGAACCGCTGACGAAACGTGATGATTTTGCAGAGATGTCCGATAAGCAAAAGGCAACGATGGTTTTGTTTATTATGAATCAGATGCTTCACGAAGTTTTGCGTAAGAGTCGTCCCGATGTGGAGAATATCCCCAAACAACCACCCGAACGTCCCGATGCAGGCAAATGGCTTGCGACCGTTACCGTATACGAGCATAATCAAATCCGTGATAATCCTTACGATGGATCCGGTCCCGTATACGTTGGTTACAGCTCAAATGATGACGGCAAATTTGATTGTCAGATGTTCGATTGCCAATCGCTGTTCGGTGATGCACATTGGGTGTATGATCAATTTAAATATAGATGCTCTTTGCAAAGCATACTGCGCTTTTACGCTTCTTTCCTGCCTTGCGACGTAAAGACCGACAACCAGCTTCTTTACGAGTTGATACCTGAATTCGAAAAACTTTGTATCTTGAAGCGCGGTGCAGACGGCAAGATCAAATTGGATGTTCCGGCATTGCCTTTCACAGAGATAACAAAGCATTGGAATCCCGTTTGTGAAGCGATCAAGAAAGAGCTTTTCGAGCTGCTTGCCGATGATCTTCGCAAGCTTTGGGCAAAGACCAAGAACCGCGTTCCCAAGCACGTGGACGAAGCGGAATATTTTGTACATGCAGGAGCAATGGGTGCGTATGTAAAAGCACAGCTTCTCGCAATTGTGAACAAGGAGCTGTTGCCTTACCCTGCGGTCGTTGGTAAAACACCGCTGATCTACATTTCTTACCGAAAGAAGGATATGTAAATGGAATTTTGGTATGCACTTATAGGTATTGTTGCCGTTATTGCCTTATTTCCGTATATCCGTTGCTTTTTCAAGCGATTGAAATGCGCGTACAAGATCAAAAGGCTGTGTCAAAGCAAAAACTATAAAATTCACGTAACACATCCGTTATGGTTTCTTGGAAGTAAGCACGCAAAGAAATGCGACTTATACATCGAAACCGCAAACGAGGTGTTTGCCGTCAAACTGTTTGGTATGCCAAGACGTTTGTCCATTCTGATTTTGAAAGAAAATGGTGAATACTTTATCCGTAGTTTTATAACCTTGATCTCATACGGCGGCGGTATCCGCTTTCCAATCAACGGAAAGCCAAAGCCCATGCCTGCCTATAATTTCCGATACAAATACAGGGATGAATGGGAGATCAAAACACCGAGGCGCGTTCTTTTGGTCAACCCCGTGTCGATGGAGTTCATGCGTCAACCGCATCACGGTGGCGAGGTAACCGTAGGCGCGGGCGAGATCGTAAACGGTATGGAGATTGATTCCTTGCCTCGCCTTTTAGGAGATTTGGAGAGTGCGCTATGATAAAAGCACCGCGATTGATAAATAATCGTTTTACAACTCTGTTACCGAATACGCTTTTTTCGGATCTGCAACTTGATAAGATTTTAAGTCCTCAAGCAATTGCAGTGTTACAGCATCTATGTGAGCCAAGCGAGATTATGCGCCGCAACGAGCTGTTCCTTCGGCTTGATCAGGGCGAGAACGTGGCACACGTAGAAAATACACTTTCTGCTCTGTGTGCAACCGAAAGAGCTTTATATTTGTTGAAGGACGCAAAGATTCCGCTTGATATATATTACCGTCAAGCGGAATTGTTTGAATCCTATCTCGCCTCGTGTGAAGCATTGGCTTCAATGTATAATATCGGAGAGTTGTTCGCTGATGTGGCAAATCATTATTCATCCGAAGAATCCCAAAAACTGCGTTCCGAAATGGAAAAATCGGCACATAAGATCAGAAGCCTGCTTCGCGAAATGAGTGCAGGTCTTTTGTCCTTTGCAGACAAGAATTGGCTCACGCCCGATTATGATGCCGTAAGTGAAATCGACAACATTTCCGAGTGTGCCGAACATCTTGGATTTACCGTTCCGAAACAGAAACCGCAGAATACAAAAATCAATCTTTCTTTGTCGGATGCAGTTTGCCAGCTTTATTCAGACAAGGTTGCCCAGATCGAAGCTGAAATTGCCAAATATGTCGACGTTGATTTTTATGAACTGACTGCGCATACCTCCGAAATTAAATTCTTTTTGGAGATACACGGGTTGATACAGCGTGTAACCAAGCTCGGTGTTCCGCACTGTATTGCAAAGATTTCTCAAACACCTCAATACATAGCAAAAGAACTTTACGATGTTTCTCTTTTAGCAAAAAACTGTGAAACCATCATTCCAAACGATGCAGATTTCACTGAAAATGAGCCTTTCTGTTTTTTGCTTGGTGCAAACGGCGGCGGTAAAACGACTTATCTCCGCGCACTCGGAATCAATCTGATCTTCTTTCTTGCTGGCTGTCCCGTATTTGCAAAGGAAGCTGAAATATATCCGTTCGATATCGTCCTTTCGCATTTTCCGAGGGATGAGCGTTTTGACAATACCGGCAGACTTGATGAGGAACGAAAACGCACCGAGGAAATGTTGAACACTGTGCAGAATAAGGTAGCGTTTCTGTTCTTTAACGAAACCTTCAGCGGCACCGATGACAAGCGTGGATTTGATTTGCTTACTGACACCGTTGCCAAAATCGCGGAAAGCAAGTATTTTGGTCTGTACGTTACACACTTTCACGAGGTGATGTCGCTTGATTATCCGGTCCTCTCGGCAGAGGTGGATTCAACGGACGAAAACAAACGCACCTTCCATATCGTACGTTCAAAAGGAAGCTCGTCATCTTACGCTGTCGATATTCTTAAAAAATACGGACTTGATAAGAATTCTTTAGAGGCAAGGAGGTGCGGTAATGGCAATTAGTATTTTGTTTTTGAACGAACGCATATCCAAAGCCGAGCCAATATCCGAAAGAATTTTGTATCACCTATCTCTTGATCGTTCCTTTGCGCATATTTGTGCTGACGTCAAAAAGCGGAATCGCTTCCTATCCGTGATATCAGATCTGACCGATGACAAAAATGAGATTCTGTATCGTCAAGAG
>JAZQXI010000025.1:0-13540 GCA_045632805.1 Eubacteriales bacterium
TCTTGCCATCTTCTTTTTCCTCGGTGTGTGCGTGCAGATACATCTTTGCATCGTTGATAGTGGTGTAGAACTTGTAGCCGCCCTCCACCTTTTCTGCATAGAAGTCAATGCCCTTGGTGGGATCGGTGTTACCGACGATGAACTTGTCCTGTTGCAGTTCAGCCGTTGCGTACAGGGTCTTTCTAAGGGTGTTCTGCTCAAGGAAGAGCTTGTAAGCAACATTTTCAACGGGCTCTGTAACGATATCGGAGCTGTCGTAAACGCCGATGGTGCGATCATAGGTCTTGGTGGCGGTGTTGCCTGCCGCATCCTTGATGGTAGCGGTCAGCTTGTAGTTGACTGCTTTGTCGTTCTTTGCGGGAAGATCAGCCGTCCAGAAGCCTTGGGTCTTGGTGCTTGCCTTGATGGTGATCAGGTCGGTATCAACCGTCCAGGTAACGGGGAACTCGGTGGTGCCGATCTTCACCTTACCGATCAGCTCGTAGTCACCCTTGTGCTCTTTGGTGTCGTTCTTGTAAATGGAGTTAAGATACTCGGTTGCTTGTTCAAGAGTCGGAGTCTTGTCGCCGCCATTGTCGGGATTGTCGGGGGTCTGCTGCTCAGGCATACAAGCCGTCAGACAACCCAGGCACATAATCAGTGCCAGAAACAAGCCTAAAAACTTTTTCATGATATGCATCCTTTCAAAAGTGAATTAAATTAATGGAAAACAACGTCGTCGAGGGAGAAGATCTTGAGCTGGTAAACGCCGTCATAAACGTCAACCAAGCCCTTTGCGTCGATCTTACTGCCAATGGGGAAGCTTTGCTCGGTAATCAAATGACCGTTTTCATCCGTGAGTACGATGGTACGGAGTACGATCTCGGTTCCGTCCTCGGCCTCACAGGTAATGGAGATCGCACCGTTGTTGGAGCTACTCTCATTTCTGGTGGTGTAGGTTTCTTTGATGACGAGGTTTTTGATGGAAGCGGTGCTGTGCATGGTGATAAATCCGTAATCAAAGGATTTGGTCGACAGCTTCTCGTTTCCGTCCTCGTCGGTGGTGAGGACCTCGATGTTAACCTTTCGGTTCAACAGATCTTTCGCGGAAACCTCGGTATAAGATGCCGTGTGACCGTCACTGATCTTTTGAATGTTCGTGGGAGCATCGGGTCTCATTGCGGTGTAGGAGATGTCCGAAATCTGATAGGTTCCGCCGGTCTCGTAATACTGCACCGAGCCTACAATTCGTACACGGTTACCCGTGGAGAGAATTTCTACTCCTTGGGAGCCGAGATTAAAGCCGTAATAGACTTGAATACCGAAATACAGACCGGTTTCCTCGTCGTATTCCTCGACGTAAACGGTTTGAGCGGAGTTGCAGATGACAACGCCCTCAAAGCTGACACTCTTGTCACGGTAGTTCTCAATGTTGGTCTTAAGCTCCTTGAGGGTGATGGGCAATGCCTTGCCGTAGTAGAAATCGGGGTCCTTTTCATTGGAGTGGACGTAAAGCTTGTGTTGGACCGCTTGGTTGATGATCTTGGTGCAGATCTCACCGTAGCAGGTATCCGAAGCCTTGGAGGATACGGCAAGACCTTGCTGCAGAATCTCCAGATTCAAGCAGTGGTAGTCCGCATCACTCGCGGTCTTGTACCATACCCACACGAGCAAACGCTCACCCGTGGAGTCGGGATTCCAGGTCGCGGTGTTCGATTCCAAAATGATCGAGGTCGCGCTCTTGAGCGCTTCCTTTGTATAATTGGAAGCTTTTTTACCCCAAGGCTGAATCTGACCCGTGGACTCGGGGGTGTTGATGCCAAGGTATCTTGCCTTCAGCACTCCCGTTTGGTTTACGGACGTGGGAACGTTAAAGTGTGTGGTGTCACCGTCAACGTAGGTTCTGACGGTTACATCGGAGGTACTGATACGACCCGAATTGGGGTCGAACTTCACTGTGGAAGCCATATCCACAAAGGGAGGTGGCTCGTTGGTAGCGTCCTGCTTCTGTGTCGTTGTGGTGGTTTCTCCCTCCAGACAAGCACAAAGGCTTGTCAGAAGCATGGAGAAGATCAAAAGCAGGAGCGTCATTTTCAATAATTTCTTCATAAGCATGTACCGTTAAGTGGAAATCAGCCTGCCTGGTATTCGCACTCGCTGACTGCCTTTTCGAAGAGTCTCTTAAGCATTGCGTCGATGTCCTCTTCTTCATTGACCATTGCGTCCTGCATCAGAATACCCACCTGATCACGGGCAACGGAGGAGCCGTTGAATGCGGGAGATACAAAGTAAGCGTTGGTCTGGGAGAGTGCCAGCTTTACGGAAAGCGCCTGAATGTTTGCAGCCTTCTCAAGCGTGCCGTCCTCTTTCAGAATGTTCTTACCGACAGCGGTGTCGAGCCATTCCTTGTAGATTGCGTTTTCCTGTACCGACTTGATAACGGGAGCGTAGCCGGAAGCCATGGAGAACTCAGCCTGGAACGCAACGTTGGTGGTCAGGAACTTCATGAACAGCCAGGAAGCAACGACTTCCTGAGGATTCTCGCTCTCAAAGAGGCAGAGGGAAGGACCCTGGGAGATAACCTTGGGGTTTGCGGGATCAATCTGGGGAGGAGTTGCCATTGCGGTCTCGAACATGGACTCGCCGTCAGCCTTCTTCTCATCAACAGGAGGAGGTGTCTGGTAGCTTGCACCACCGGTGGAGCCGATAACCATGTAGCACTTCTGCTCGTCACCCGTTGCGGTAAAGAGACCGGAGGTGTAGGAGCCGAAGATTGCCTCAGTGGTTACGTAGCCCTTTTGGTGCCACTCACGGAATCTCTTAACGAAATTTCTGTTGGTTTCGTTATCGAAGTTGAAGTGGCTATTCTCATCAAGGCTGGTATAGTCGGAGCCGTACTGCTCGCACATGGTGATAAACCAGTTTGCCTCGGAGTCATAGCCCAGAGGTACGCAGTTGGGGTCGATCTCAAGAATCTTCTTGCAAAGAGCTTCCATGTCATCCCAAGTCTTGGGAAGCTCAAGGTTGTTCTCTTCAAAGAAGGTCTTGTTGTAGTAGAGTGCCTCGGTGGACTTGGACATCGGGAGCGTGTACATAGTGCCTTTTTCATCAAATGCAGCACCTTCCTTGTAATAACCCTTGATGAAGTCTGCCTTTTGCTCTTCGGTAAGACCAAGAACAGTCTTTTCGCCGTTCGCATCGGTCACTTCAATGGTGGAAGCAATCAGGTTATCCAAAGGGATGACCTTTTTTGCCACGTTGTAGAGCGCTACGTGGTCGGGGTAGCAGTACGCGATGTTGGGCTGCTCGCCTGCGGTGAGCTGCGTCTTGATCTGATCGCGTACACCGTCGTAGTCACCCATGGAGGAGTGCTCGATGGTGATGTTGGGGTAGAGTGCATTGAATTCTTCAATATAAGTATTGAGAACCTTTTGCAGCTTTTGACCCATGGAGTGGTAGAAAACGACCGTAACAGCGCTTCCGTCATAGCCAACCTCGGGAACGTCCCAGGTTTCCATGCCGGCTGCCGCGCCGCCACCGGTGCCGCCTGCCGGTTGGTTGCAGCCCACGAGAGAGAACATCGTAAGCAACAAAGTCACAACCAGAGTGAGAGAAAGAATCTTCGTTTTCATGTTGATTTCCTTTCTTAAAAAATATTTGTATCCAACGGTCAAACGGTTACCGCATCTATCAGCATCCCGTTTGACCGATCAGATCGAAGATACGCGGATCAACCCTTGATACCGCTTCGGGAAACGCCCTTCATGATATACTTTCTCAAGAAAATGAATACCAGGAACAGCGGGAAGGAGACGATGGCAACGGCTGCCATCTGAACGGGGATGTTGGCTTGTCCCGACATATCCGTAAAGGCATCACGCAGACCGTTTGTGATCAAGCGCATTTCCTCGGATTTGGTAACGAGACGGGGCCATACGTAGGAGTTCCACGCGCCCATCATCTTCAAAATCGTGATGGAGATCAGAGTGGGGAGAGAGAGGGGGATCATAACCTTCCAAAGGTACTTGATATCACTCGTTCCGTCCACCTTTGCAGCAAGATACAACTCATTCGGAATCTGCATGAAGTTCTGACGGAGCAGGTAGATATAGAATACGCTGACCAGGAAGGGAATAATCAAAACCTGATACGTGTCGATCCAGCCAAGCTTTGTAACCGTAACGTAGTTGGTGATCGTAAATAGCTCGCCGGGGATCATCATCGTTGCAAGGAGTGCTGCAAAGAGCGCGTTCTTGCCCTTGAACTCCAATCTTGCAAACGCAAAAGCGGAGAGCACGGTGATAACCAGGGAGAGAACAGTGGAGATCAAGCCGACGATCACAGTATTGACAAAGAGGCGGGAAAGATTTGCAGCGTCAAACGCCTCAATGTAGTTTGACCACATGATCTGTTGCGGGAAGAGGGTCGGAACGGGCAAACGGTACTCGGTGGTTGTTTTCAGCGAGGAAATGATCATCCAATAAAAGGGAAAGATAATGATCAATGCCATCACGCAAAGGAAGGTGTAGAGCAGAACCTGCACAACGATCTTCATGACGCGCTGTTTGGCGGAGACCTTTTGAATGTTCTTTTCACTCATGGTGATTTGATTCGTCATAAGGCACCTCCTATCAGTAATGCGTCTTCTTCTTGCTGACATACAGGTTGATCATGGTGACCACGAATATGATCGCAAAAAGAATGATTGCGGCGGCAGATGCACGACCCTCTTGGTTACCCAGCGCGTCGTAGATATAGCCGACCATGGTGTTGAGCGATTCGCCTCCAACCGCCTGCATGTCTTCACCGAAGATACCGACGATGCTGGAGTATTCCTTAAAGCCGCCGATAAAGCCCGTGATGATAACGTATGCCAGCATAGGAGAGAGGAGCGGAACGGTGATGCGCGTGAATACGCGAATACGGGAGGTTCCGTCTACCTTTGCAGCATCGTAATACTGCTTGTTGACGCTCTGAAGTCCTCCCAAAAGGATCAGGATCTTGAAGGGGAGCGCGTTCCAGACAATATAGATGACCAGAACTGCCATATTCGCGCCCCAAGAGGAACCTGCGTTGATCCAGTTGATGGCTTCAAATCCGAAAAATTCAAGAACCGTGTTGATAATACCGATCGATTCCTGCGGTGTACGGTAGCCGACGATGTTAAACATTGCCTCAAAGACCATTCCGATTGCGATGGAGTTGGTCACGTAGGGCAGGAAGAAGATGGTCTGGAGAAGTCTTTGCAGGGGCTTGATCGCGTTCAGACAAACTGCAATCAACAGCGCCAGCAAAGTGGAGATCGGAACCGTGACCACAGTTAGGAACAGGGTGTTGATCAAGCAATCCTTAAAGCCCTGATAGCTGATGACTTTGGCAAAATTTTTGATACCGAATTTGAAATCAAGCGATCCGCCGATATCCTTCATAATGCTGTAGTCTTCCCAAAAAGCCATTCTTACAGTGTTGATGATGGGCCAGACGGTAAAGACGATCAGCAGAATGATTGCAGGTATCAGATAGATCCAAGCTTTCCACGGATGTTTACTTTCTACCATGGCGCCACCTCAGTTCGATGCCTTCTTCTTGGCAAGGAGTACAGAGGTCAGTGCACTGTCCAGCGTATTGGGGATGCGGAGTCTGCTATCATCCTTCTTGCTGAAGAGGAAGACCTTGTGGGGCTTGAGCGTATACGCGATCTCTGCGTCAGCGGCATTGATCTTGTAATCTGCATCAACAATGGAACGAATGGCGGGATTGAGAGAGGAGGGATGGGTAGCAACGACACTGACGTCGCGGCCCATGACCTCAACGCTGTTGAGCTTGCAACGAAGGGGACCGTTCTTATCGGGAATGAATCCTTCGGGACGGATACCAACGCTGACGGGCTGATTCTTAATGCCGGGACAATCCATTACGGCACTGTCACCGATATAGAGCTGTTCATCGATGACCTTGCCCTCAAATACGTTGATGGGAGGTGTACCGAGAAACTTTGCAACAAAGAGATTTGCGGGATCGTCATAAACCTCTTGGGGCTTGCCGATCTGCTGTACCACACCAAGCTTCATAACAACGATCATGTCCGAGATGCTCATAGCCTCTTCCTGGTCGTGGGTGACGAAAATGGTGGTGATGCCGGTTTCCTTTTGGATACGGCGGATCTCTTCACGCGTTTGCAGACGCAGACGCGCGTCGAGGTTGGAAAGCGGCTCGTCAAGGAGCAAAACGCTGGGCATCTTGACCAGTGCGCGTGCGATTGCAACACGCTGCTGCTGTCCGCCCGAAAGCTCGCTTGGCTTTCTTTCCATCAGATCGTCGATCTGCACCAGCTTTGCGGCATAGTATGCACGCTCAAGCATGGTCTTCTTGTCAAGCTTATCTGCGCCCTTCAGGTTCTGCAGGGGGAACAGGATGTTTTGCTTGACCGTCATGTGGGGGTAGAGTGCATAGTTCTGGAATACCAGACCAACGCCGCGGTTTTCGGCGGAAAGCTGTGTAACGTCATCCTCGCCGAAAAAGATCTTCCCGCTCGAAGGCTTTTGCAAGCCGCTGATCATGTAGAGGGTGGTACTTTTACCGCATCCCGAGGGGCCGAGCAAGCCGATGAGCTTGCCGTCGGGAATGGTGAAGGTAAAATCATTTACCGCCACAACCTCTTCCGTGACCTTTTTGTTTCGTCCGGGGAAGATTTTGGTTAAATTTTGCAAAACTACTTTCATAAAATCTTCCTTTCTTTATATGTAATATTTTGCAAATCAACAATGTGAATGTGCGGCAAAAAGGAGAATTTACTCCTTTTCTGCCACTTCTGCCTGATGCAGGCGCTTTTTGTATTCGATCAGCTCTTCGGGAGAGTCAAAAATCATCTGGCTGGCAAGATCTACGGCAACCGTGCTTGAGAGCTTGTCATGCAACAGGGAATTGGTATTGGTAACGATTATCATGACGAGCTGAACGATCAAAAGAAGAAGGATCACGCCGATACCGACGATATCGGTGAGATTGAAATAGATCATAATGATCAAAAATACGGGAATCATGGTTTCCACCGTATATTTGCCCAAAATACCGCGGACGAACAAAAGCAGGGGAGAGATCTTAACGCCGTCAATCCGCATTACGGCAACACCAAAGATCTTTTTGCCTAAGGTCTGTCCGTTGCCAAGCAGAAAGGGAATGAGAAATTCCAAAATCAGATATCCCAAAAGGATGCTGAAGGTGGTAATGAGCAACGTGAGATTGATCAGCATGCCGTACACTTGATTGAAGGCTTCGTCGGCGGAGAGTGCAAGGAATGCTTTTTCGTATGTTTGGATTTGCTCGGATGACAGCTTCTGGTACTCTTCGGCGGTGATATCAAAAGAAACGCCGTACGTTCCCTCATAGGAGGCGTAAATATCCTCCCTCTGCTTGTTGTAACCGTCGTATCCGAGAATCGTGGTCAAAGCCAAAGCCGCTCCCACGACCAAAATCGCCAAGAGGATCAAATCAAAAAGAAATGCGGAAATTCGTTTCCATATACTTGCTTTTTGCAGATCATAAATCATAAATCGAACAACTCCTTGTCACACAGCAAAAGGGAATGCGCAGGCATTCCGTTTTTTAAATCTTATATATCAAATATATTATAACATTATTAGCGCCGAAATTACAAGCATTTTTTCGCCTTTTTTACAAAATGACAGATATTTCGGTGATATGAACAATTCCCAGACCCCAAAAGGTATCCTTTGCCCATCACTTTTTTGTGGTTTGAGACGCATTACAAAATCATTTTTCCGTTTTATGGAAAAACTGGAAAGATTGCAAGTGGATTCATGCCTTTCAAGAAAGAATCCCAATTGCGCGCAGCACCCGATTGGTGGAAACGTCGTCGTCAAGCGTATAACGTAACTCTGCTATCGAAAAGGGGCGCGGCACCGAGTCGTTCAGCTTGATGATTTTGCAATTCGTGATGAGTTTTTCGGCGTTTTTTAGAAGAGACGTTCGCACGGTGTCGGGCTTGATGCTTGAGGATGCGGAAAGAATTCCGTCCAGCGTTCCAAAGGCGTTCAAGAGACGCGCGGCGGTTTTAACACCGATTTTTTCAGCCCCTTTGATGTTGTCGGCGGGGTCTCCCACCAGTGCTTTGAAATCTGCATATTGATTTGGCAAAATGCCGAATTTTTCTTTGACATAGGTCGGCGTACAGATCTGCGTGTGATCTCCACGATAACGCAAAACCGAAATATGCTCGGTTATCAACTGAAAGAAATCGCTGTCCATTGAGGCGATCACAAGCTTGTGTTCATTCCCTAAAGTTAACGCATAGGAAGCAATCACATCGTCTGCTTCACAGTCAGTGGTTTCGCAATGACGGATTTTGAGATGATCCAGTGCCGCGTAGATATCGGGAAGCTGGGAGAACGGAGATTCCTCTTCGGGGATGGCGGAATAGTCGGTACGGTTTGCCTTATAGCTTGCATCCAACGCGGTTCTGTCGTTTTCATGCTCCCCGTCGAACAAAACTGCCACGTGCGTTGCTTGTGTCAGACGAATGATCTTCAGCAATGCGCCAACAAATCCAAGCGTACCTTGAATGGCTTTCCCGTTCTTTCCCACAATACGGGAGGGCATCCCGTAAAACATTTGAAAGAGAAGATTGCTGCCGTCCACCAAAAGCAGACGTTGCGTCATGATTTGCGAGTTGCGCGCTTCCAACAGCTGTGGCACATGGCAACGTAGGAGTCGTTTCCGCCGAGTAGGATCTGACCGCCCTCGGTGAGGACGTTGCCGTTTTCGTCGATACGTGCGTTCACGATCGCCTTTTTACCGCAGGTGCAGATGGTTTTGATCTCGGTGATGGAATCTGCCACTTCAAACAAACGGCGACTTCCTTCAAACAGGTGGGTCAAAAAGTCGGTGCGCAATCCAAAGCAGAGCACGGGTACGTCAAATTGATCCACGATCGCGCGGAGCTGGTCGATCTGTGCCGCAGTAAAGAACTGGCACTCGTCGGCAATGATGACATGGCGATCGTTGTGAGACGATGAAAACTCCGCAAGGATATCCGCGTCGGGGGTAATGACGTCAGCGGCGGCCTCAAGACCGATGCGAGAGCGAACGGCATCCACGCCGTCTCTTTTGTCAATGGAGGGCTTGATGAGCCAGACCTTCATGCCGCGCTCTTCGTAATTAAATTTTGTGATCAGTGCATTCGCGGTTTTGGAGGAGCCCATTGCTCCGTATTTAAAATAGAGCTTTGCCATATCAATGCGATCCTTTCAAGTCAATATCTGTTACAGTATATCACATTTTTCTACGAAGGGCAAGTGGAAAAGTGAAAAATGTCGAAAAAGAAATGATAATTTTTTGATGGAATCCGACGCCTTTTTTGAAGAGACGCGGGAAAGAAAAATATTTTTCAAAATGGGATTGACAAATGAGGAAAGGTGTGATATAATATCTTGGTACAAAAAACGGGGTGTGGCTCAGCTTGGTAGAGCGCTTGGTTCGGGACCAAGAGGCCGGGTGTTCAAATCACCTCACTCCGACCAAAAAAACACCGATTTGGCTGCATTTGCGGTCAAATCGGTTTCTGTTTCATTTGTCACCGGAGGCTGTGTACCGTAGTACCGTAATGCCGGATTAGGTGTCGGGGTGAGCCTCGGTTATTGTGTAGCAATAGCCGAGGCTCTATTTTTATTTTGGAGGTAATTATGAAAAACACGAATGTTACTCTTGTTCCGCTTTCGGCAGACGACCGTGAGCAGTTTATCCTTGATAATCAATGGGCGTTCAAGTATGGCGCGATGATGGAGTTCGGTGAGCGTGACGACCATACCCTCGATGACGGTGAGATCATCTCTCGCGCAACTATTGAAAAATCTATCGACAATCCCAAAAGCGAAACCTATCGCATTATGCTTGACGGTGAGAAGGTCGGCGGTTTGATTCTCACCATTGACAAGGAAACGCATCATAATCACTTGGATATTCTCTTTGTATTGCCCGAAGCGCACAGTAAGGGCATTGGCTACGGCGCATGGCTTGCGGTTGAGGCTCTGCACCCCGAAACGAAAGTGTGGGAGACCTGCACGCCCTATTTTGAAAAGCGCAATATCCATTTCTACGTAAACAAGTGCGGATTTCAGATCGATCAATTTTGGTGTGCGTATTTTCAGCCCGAACACGATATGTTGGAAGATGAAAAGCACGATCCCAACGAAGGGCCTGATGAAATGTTCCGTTTTATCAAGGTGATGAATCCGTAATCGCTTTTTCTTTGTTTCCTACGACGCAAATTTTGAGGGCTGACAAATTGATTACTGTCAGCCCCTTTATGCTTGATATACTTTTGTTATTTCATCAACTCATCGGTCAACCGCAAAATTTCGGGTGCGATGCGCGCTTTTTCGGCGCGTGTTACAAGCTGATAGATCGGGTAGGCGATTGCCGCCAAAATCATTCCAAATACACCGATGATGATGCCGATCAGCATGGCGTATTGGCTGTTGTCCCCCAGAATGGCGCTAAGCTCGGTCAGGGCAAGGCTCATGCCAAATCCCATGATCAAAGCGCCGAGAATACCGATACAAAGCGAAAGGATCATGCCTTTTTGGGTCACGGAGCGATCCAAACGGCGTAACCGTTCCATCTTGCTTTCCTCGCGGACGGTGTATTTTTCACGGATTTTCTCCAGCTCCTCACGTTCCCGCGCGGAGTAGGTGTAGCGAAATTCGTTTTGTTCCTTGTTATCCATTGTTGTTCTCCTTTTCCTGCACACCGCGATTCAGTCGGTGCAGGCTTTTTGTACTTGTTACGATCATATAGATCGCCATTGCCACGATGAGAAGCGAAATGACGCCGCCCGAGATGGCAAGGAAGAGACGTCGGGTCAAAAGATCCATCTCATCGGTTCCAAATACAGTGAGCATCGTGGTCTCCAGTGTCAGCATTGAGACACAGGCGGAGGCGAAGCTGATGACCTTGGACGCCGAATAAACGGGACTGTTGTAGCGACGGTATTTGACTACGTTGATGATGGCGAGCGTAAACGAGGTAAAGGTGTATGCCGCCATGGCAATGGTCGTGATCTCGTGATGCACAAAGGTGCGGTTCCAATAGACCATAAAGAAGACCATCAGTGAGAGCGCGAGGTTCATAAAGAGGAAGATCCAACCGCACGCACGGTAACGCTGAAGCTCCAATCGCATGTGGGTCCCCGCTTCATGTTTTTGCGTGTGCCAAGCCAAAAAGAGTCGCATGACACCAAGCAAGAGATAGTAGATTGCCATTGAGGTATACCAAAAGGACGCGTGAAACAAACCGAGTCCAAATTGGAAGCACGCGTAAGCAAAATTCCATAAAAACGTTCCAAATAGCGTCACCTTGATGCGCAGACGCGTGTCGGTGAGCCAAATCTGCACGTATCGGTTCTCATTTTTAAAGGTCTTGAAAAAGCGGATGATCTGCGGCATCCGCACACACCAGACTGTCAAGGTGTAAGCGGCAAGGACGTAGGAAACGATCGAGATAGGGGATTCACTGCCCAAGAGCAGCATCGCGCAAACCAAAAATACGGTTGCCACGGGAAGCAGAATGATCAGAATGGCAATATGGGGAAAGAGAAGTGCGTGTAAGAGCTTTTTCCAATTCATAAGAGATTCCTCCCAATCTTTACGGTAAAGGTACTACCCACACCAAGCACGCTTTCGACATTGATCTCGCCCCCCACAATGTCCACAACGCGCTTGACCAACGCAAGCCCCAAGCCGTTTCCGGAGACGGCGCGCGAGGTGTCGCCTTGATAGAATTTTTCGAAGATATGCGCACCAACTTCGGGAGTCATTCCGCAACCTGTGTCACGGACTTTGACCACGGCAAGCTCCCCCTCGCTGCAGAGGGAAAGCGAGACCGTTCCGCCCGATTCGGTGAATTTGAACGCATTGGAAAAGAGGTTGTTCCAAACAAGAGAAAGCAACTCCGCATCGGCGCAGACCGTCAGGTTTTCCTCAATGTCGGTCTCGATTTCGATTCCGCGCGATTCCCAGACCGACTCATACTGCAAAAAGCACTCGCAAAGCTGTTCTCCAAGGTCAAAACGCTCCCGCTTGGGATAGATCTGTTGGTTTTCCAGGCGGCTCAGTTTGAGGATATTGGTCATCATATCGGAAAGCCGATGCGAGGCATCAGAAATGGCTTTTGCGTATTCGATGCGGCGTTCATCCGTTAAATCGGGGGAGGAGAGTAGTGTCGCGTAGTTTTGTATCACGGCAAGCGGAGTCTTCATTTCGTGCGAGACGTTGGCGATAAAATCGGTGCGCAGAGTCTCCACGCCCGAAAGCTCTGCTGCCATTTTATTGATGCAACGGATGATCTCGTTAAAGCTGTTGTCGCTGACAAGGGTAGAGACCGTGGGGATCCGCACGGTGAAGTCGCCCTGTATCATACGTTCCGTTGCCACCGCAATGCGCTTTGCGGGAAGCTCCACCGTCCACTTGCGGCGAAAGGCGTCAATGAGCGTGAACAGGAGCGTGAGAAGCAGGACATTGCCAAAGGTCAATTTGGCTGCGATTCCGATGTTTTCGCTGTTGAGAGTAATATCGAGACTTTCGGAAAGGACCGAAAGAAAGAGCATCGTACAGCAGGTGACCACGAACCCGACCAACAAAAAGAAGGTCAGGTAGTGACAGAGAGCATGCAGAATCGCGAGGTTGCGTTTTTGGGGCTTCATTTGATCACCGCCTTGTAACCGAGTCCGTGAACGGTGACGATCTCAAAATCCGAACAGGAGGCAAGCTTTTGGCGAAGCTTGGTCATGTAAACGTCCACCGTACGCGTACCGCTGGAGGTATCCGCATCCCAAAACTCATCCATCAGTTGTGTCCGCGTAAAGGTCTTTTTGGGATAAGAGAGGAGCTTGTAAAGCAAATCAAACTCCCGTGCGGTAAGGGGGATCTCCTCTCCGTCAAGTGTGGCGCATCTTTCGTCTGCGTCCATCACAAAGCTCCCGACCTCAAGTCGGTGGCTGGATGCGATCTTGGAGCGACGCAAAAGAGCACCGATGCGCAAAAACAGCTCGTCAAGATCGATGGGCTTGACCATATAATCGTCAATGCCGATGCGAAAACCGCGTTGCTTGGCGGCAAAATCGTCACGTGCGGTCATGAACAGGATCGGAATGTCGCTGTTGAGTGATCGAACGGTTTTGGCAAATTCAAACCCATCGATCTTCGGCATCATAATGTCCGAAACGATCAGGTCAAAGGTTGTTTTGTACATTTCGTCAAAGGCATCCTCTGCGTCAAGACATCCCGTGGCTTCATAGCCGCTGTGATTTAAGAAAGAACAGACACTGCGGTTGAGGTCTTTATCGTCCTCAACGACCAAAATTTTGAACATATCCATCCTCCTTGGTATTATTTTTATCATTATAACACGCAAATGTTAAGATTTTGTTTGCGTTTGCACATTTTTAGAAAAAAAGTACGCGGCAACCGAAAAAAACGGTTGCCGCGAAAAAAATCAGAACCCAACCGTCAGCTTTCGTCAGTTCCATGAAAGTTTTGGTCAAGCT
>JAZQXI010000026.1:0-4125 GCA_045632805.1 Eubacteriales bacterium
TGTAGGGAGAGAGGTATCCGCGATCGAACTGCATACCCTCAACAACCTCGGAGTAGGTGTCGGCAGACTTGGATTCCTCGATGGTGATAACACCGTCGGAGGTGACCTTTTCCATTGCGTCGGCAATGAGCTGACCGATCATTTCGTCGCCTGCGGAGATGGTACCAACGCGGGCAATGTCAGCCGAGCCGTTCACCTTTTTGGAGTTTGCTACCAAAGCGGCAACAGCGGCGTCAACAGCCTTTTTCATACCCTTGCGGACGATCATGGGGTTTGCGCCGGCGGTTACATTCTTCATACCCTCGCGAACGAATGCCTGAGCCAAAAGGGTAGCGGTGGTGGTGCCGTCACCTGCGGCATCGTTGGTTTTGGTGGCAACCTCTTTTACAAGCTGTGCACCCATGTTTTCCGCTTCGTTCTCCAATTCGATCTCCTTGGCGATGGTAACACCGTCGTTGGTGATCAGGGGAGTGCCGAATTTTTTGTCAAGAACAACGTTTCTGCCCTTGGGACCGAGTGTGATCTTGACGGTGTCTGCCAATTTATCCACGCCGCGAACCAGCGCGTTGCGTGCTTCAATTCCGTAAAGAATTTCCTTTGCCATGTTTCTATACCTCTTTATTATGTGATTATTCTACGATTGCGAGAATGTCGCTCTGCTTGACGATGGTATATTCGGTGCCGTCCATTTTGACCTCGGTGCCGCTGTACTTGCCTGTGATGACCTTGTCGCTAACCTTGACCTCCATGGGGATCAGCTTGCCGTTGTCATCGCGTGCGCCGGGACCGACTGCCACGACCTCTGCGATTTGCGGCTTTTCCTGCGCGGATGCCGTAAGCAGAATGCCAGCCTTCGTTTTTTCTTCAGCTTCTACGAGCTTGACCACTACACGATCGGAAAGCGGTTTGATGTTCATATTCCTGTTCCTCCTGATATTCAAAGCAATATCGCTTGTTTTTTTGTCAGAAATTAGCACTCAAAACTTTGGAGTGCTAAACCACGCTCTTATTTTATACCTATTTTTGGAAAAATCAAGCCTTTTTTGGTATTATTCACATTCTTTTAACAAATTTATTGATTTCAAAACGGGGGAGGGTGCTAAAATTGTGGAACGGTGTCGTTGGCATAGAAATTTCCGGATGAGAATAGAATGAAAGGAGTCTTTTTTGGATGCAAGGAGGCAAAAAATGATCAAATGGATTTTGACGGGCGGAGCGGTGCCGCCGCTACTGATGGCTTGCGGTCTGTTTTTTTTGTTTTATTTGCGTTTTTTTCCATTCAGGAATCCTCGTTGGATGCTTGGCGCGTTGCGCGGTTCATCCGAGACGGGAGTCTCCTCATATCGAGCGCTGATGCAGGCTTTGGCGGGAACCTTGGGCGTGGGGAATATCGTGGGAGTGGCGAGCGCGATCCGCATCGGCGGTGCGGGCGCAGTGTTCTGGATGTGGATCTCAGCGCTTCTTGCGATGATCCTCAAATATGCCGAGACCGTATTGGCGGTGCTGCATAGGCGAGTCGCGCGGGACGGCTCTTTTTTCGGGGGAGCAGTATATTATATAAAGGATTACTTTGATACGCACCGACACGCTCGATTGGGTATGCTTTTGTCGTCGATCTTTGCTGCTTTGATGATCGTGGATGCCTTGAGCATGGGATGCATGATCCAAGCCAATGCGGTGGGGAGCGCGTTGAACGGGGGATTGGAGATCCCTACGTGGGTAACGGGTTTGATCCTGACCGCAATCTCGGTTCCGTTGGTTCGGCGCGGAAGCCGAGGTGTCTCGGCATTGACCGAATATTTGGTTCCCATCATGACACTGGGATATGTCGTTCTCTCTGTCGCTGTGCTCGTGCTTCGATGGGAGTATGTGGGAACGGCGTTTGAGTCGATTTTTTCAAACGCGTTTTCCGCACAGAGCTTTGGCGGCGGAGTGATCGGCTTTTTGGCAAGTGAATCCTTGCGTGTGGGAACGATGCGAGGGCTTCTTTCTAACGAGGCGGGATGCGGAACCTCACCGACCGCGCATGCGCAAGCAAATGTCAAGTCTCCGGCATTACAAGGCGTTTGGGGGATCTTTGAGGTGTTTGCGGATACGATTCTGCTTTGCACTGCCACGGCACTGGTCATTCTTGTGGGGCTTGGTGATGCGGTGCCCGAGTTTACGGGAGATTCCGTTATGCTGACGGTTGAGGCATATTCTTCTGTGTTGGGAGGTTTCTCGGAACTCTTTTTCTGTGTCGCGATTTTTTGCTTTGGATATGCCACTCTGATTTGCTGGGGTGGGTATGGACTGGAAAGTGTGCGCTTTCTGTCCAAAAAGAGATATGCGCGGTATTTCTATCTCTTTGCATTCGGGAGTTGTATCTTTGTGGGCACGGTTTGGGCGCCCGATGCCGTTTGGAGTATTTCGGATTTTGCGATTGGAACGCTGACTCTGATCAATCTCTTGATTCTTATACTCTGTCGTCGCGAGATCAAGGGTGCGAGTGTTGGATAAAACGCAAAAATCTGTTGTCATTCTAACAGAAATTGCGTGTGCTTGATTGTTGCTTTTGCCGATAAAAAGCCAAAAAAAGAAAACCCTATTGACAAAATCCGAGTTGTATAATATAATATTAGTTGTAATATTATCAAAAAACAGGAGATCTGCTATGGAAGACGAAAATCGAAGCATTACGCTGGCAACCCTGTGGAAGGTGTTGGCAAAACGCTTTTGGATCCTTTTGATTGTTGGAGTTGTAAGCTTTTTTGCCGTTTTTGCATGGTCGCATCTGACCTTTGTTCCGCAGTACCGCGCAACCGCTAAAATATTCGTTTTAAGACCCATGCCCGAGGGGCAAGCAACAAATGACAATGCATACGTCGTATCCGAAATGATCATGCAGGATTGCTATGAGCTTTTGCAGGGACGCACGGTTTTGCAAGAGGTTGTGAATCAATTGAATCTTCCCATGACGTGGCAGGAGCTGGGTGCTTGTGTGAGCACCGATATTCCTACGGATAGCCGTAACCTTGCGGTTTCGGTGATTGCCGATTCGCCGGAGGAGGCGGTCAGGATTGTCAACACGCTTTGTTCGGTGGGTGAAACGACCATCGCGGAGGTGCTGGGCGAAAGGCATGCAAGATTTTATGAGCCTGCAGAGCTTGAGCCGTTGCCCTGTAATTCTCCTTCTTTGGTCATGAACCTTTTGATTTCTTTTGTGCTGATGTTTGTGGTATATGTGGTATTTGTGGTGATCTTTACACGCAACGAATACATCGGTAATCTGGTAGAAATTGAAAAGCGCCTCAACATTGTGGTGCTGGGTGATATTCCCAACGCAGGCAATGGCAGAAATACGGACGGCTATTATTACCGTGCGCAAAAGGTCACAGAAAAGCTTCGGAATGATGAGAGGGGGAATCGTTGATGAATACAGCAAAAATTTTTCTCCCGGGAGATGGCGATTTTGTGGTGCAGGAGGCAGTGAAAACGCTGCGCACGAATATCCAGTTCTGTGGCAAGGATATCAAGGTGATTGAGGTTACCGCTCACGGTGAGAATGAAGGAAAAACCATGATCTCCTTGCAGATTGCACGAAGCTTGGCAGAGCTTGGAAAACGTGTTCTGTTTTTGGATGCCGATATGCGTAAATCCGTCATTGCGGCACGCAATTCCAATGCCAAGCCCACAAGCGGTCTTAGTGAGATTTTGAGTGGCATGACTCTTTTGGAGGATGCACTTTGGCAGACCGATTATCCGGGACTTTACGTGCTCTTTTCGGGAACGTTTCCGCCTAATCCCGTCGAGCTTTTGAGTAGTGTCTCTTTTAAGGAACTGCTTGCGAAGGCACGTGAGGAGTACGATTACGTCATCGTGGATACCCCTCCGCTTTCCGCCGTGATCGATGCAGCCGTCATTGCAGCCGAATGTGACGGTAGTGTGCTGGTTCTCGGCAACGAGCATTTGCGCTATCGCGACGCCGAGGAGGCTCTTTCCCAGCTTCGCAAGAGCGGATGCCATATTCTCGGTGCAGTCCGCAATAAGCTGAGAAAGCGCGGACGTAAGTATTACTATTCTGCACGATAATGAACTGTCGCACCCTTCCCTCGGCAACGGGGGACTTCTTGTATTACGGCGGGG
>JAZQXI010000027.1:0-8493 GCA_045632805.1 Eubacteriales bacterium
CAGTTTCAATCAAGCAATTTCCGGCACTGTGATAGATCGGATTATCAGCATCCACCAAAATACTCGTCAAGCCTGTGCAATAGGAGAATGCATGTATCCCTATGCTCGTGACACTACTCGGGATCGTGATACTCGTCAAGCCGCTGCAACCGTAGAATGCATAATTCTCAATGCGCGTGACACTACCGTCCGCAGGGATGATACTGTTTTTGCAACCTGCGATCAAGATTTTGGTTTCGGTTTCAATCAAACAATTTCCGGCACTGTGATAGATCGTATTGTCAGGATCTACCGCAATGCTTTCAAGAGTCGAGCAACCGGAGAATGCAGAATCCCCAATACTCGTAATGCTGCTCGAAATTGTGATGTTCATCAAGCCCACGCAACCGTAGAATGCAGAATCCCCAATGCTCGTAACGCTGTCGTCCGTGGGAATGATACTGTTTGGGCACCCTTTTATTAGAGTTTTGGATTCAGTTTCAATCAAACAATTTCCGGCACTGTGATACACCGGATTATCAGCATCCACCAAAATACTCGTCAAACCTGTACAATAGGAGAATGCATCATCTCCAATGCTCGTGTCACTTTCGGGAATCACGATGCTCGTCAAGCCCGTGCAACCAGAGAATGCAGAACTTCCAATGCTCGTAACACCCTCTGGAATCACGATGCTCGTCAAGCCTGTGCAACTGGAGAATGCATACCGCCCAATACTCGTGACACTTTCGGGAATCACGATGCTCGTCAAGCTCGTGCAATAGTAGAATGCATCATCCCCAATGCTCGTGACACTATCGGGAATCGTGATGCTCGTCAAGCTCGTGCAATAGTAGAATGCATTATCCCCAATGCTCGTAACACTATCGGAAATCGTGACACTCGTCAATCCCGTGCAACCGGAAAATGCAGACCACGCAATACTCGTGATACTATCGGGAATCGTGACACTCGTCAAGCCCGTGCAACCGGAGAATGCATAATCCCCAATGCTCTTGACACTATCGGGAATCGTGATGCTCGTCAAGCCCGTGCAACCCCGGAATGCAGACTCCCCAATACTCGTGACGCTACCGTCCGTCGGAATGATACTGTTTTGGCATCCCAAAACCAATGTCTTGGAATAATAGGTTGTAATCAAACAATTTCCGGCACTTTGATAATACGAATTATCCGCATCCACCCAAATACTCGTCAATCCCGTGCAACCGGAGAATGCAAAATCCTCAATGTCCGTGATGCTATCGGGAATCGAGATGCTCGTCAAACCCTTGCAATTGTAGAATGCAGATTGTCCAATGCTTGTAACCGGCTCTCCTTGATAGGTGCTTGGAATTTTTAGTGCTGTTCCCGTAAACGTGCCAATGCCGGTCACCACATAACCGTAAGGAAAATGGTACCAATCATAATCGTCGTGGTCAGCATACCAAGTAAACTCCAATTGCCCCCATTTTGCAACGCATTGCGGGCAATTGAGGTCCTGATTGGCTTCATTATGTGTTGCTGCAATTTCGATATAAGTGGAATAATCGCACCGCGAGCAGGTGACGTAAGCATCCCACGCAATATCGGAGCAATACTCCGCCTTTTGGCCTTCATGCTCAATCTCGTCATGTCCCAATGCGTTAATGTAGCCCGTCTCACTCTTTCCACACAGCGTGCAGGCGCGGGTTTGGAGACCTTTTTGTGTGCAGAGGGGTTGAAGCGTTACAAGCCATTCACCGTATTGGTGCGCACACGTATCGGCTGGAGTGTTGGAATTGTCATCCGCCGGTGTATCGGGATCGTTGGAATCGTCCTCGGCGGGCGGAGTTTGCGGTGTTCCCGAACCCGTTGTGGTTTCGGTTGCCGTGGTTGTACCGTCTCCCTCGTTGCACGCGCAAAGTGTCAAAGACAGTGCCAATGCAAGCGCGAAAAAGACGAAATACTTGATGTACTTCATGTTTGATTTCCTCCTTATGATAAAAAAGTGCGCAGACAAAGCCACGCACCGAAAAACGCATGACTCCCTTACTGCGACATAAGTGATTTTCAAGATACCCAAAAAGTATACGAAAATGGAGCATACATTTTTACCAAAGTAAAAATGTACACCTTTTGAATATCTCTATTCACTTATGTCGCAAGTTTATTGTATCACAAATTTTGGGATTTGTAAAGAGGGAAAGCAAAAAAATCCAACACCGCTCCGCAAACTGCGCTTTGCAAAAGCGCACACGCCCCGCGCATTGCCGTTTTGACGACGGTGATGCGCGGGGCGTGCCCTATTGCAAAGGTTTTAGAGGGTGAGAGGTATGGAGAGAGGGAGACCTTTTCCTTAAAAAGGTCTCCCTCTCTCCAAGGTCTTATCCCTTCCCAAACGTCTTATCATAGCATTCGATCGCTTCGCGGATGATTTCTTCGGCTTTGGCTCTGCCGAAGAGCGAGCGAACGTCGGTCTCTTTGTTTTCGAGCTGCTTGTAGACGGTAAAGAAATGCATAATTTCATCAAAAATGTGAGGCGGCAAGCCGTCGATGGAGGCAATCCCCAGATACGTGGGATCGGAAAAGGGAACGGCAATGATCTTGTCGTCCATTTTTCCACCGTCCACCATACGCATGACACCAATGGGGTACACGCGCATCAGCGTCAAGGGATAGATCGGCTCGGAGCATAGCACCAGGACGTCCAAGGGGTCGCCGTCATCCGCATAGGTACGCGGAATAAAGCCGTAGTTAGCAGGGTAGTGCGTAGAGGTGTAGAGAATACGGTCAAGCTTCAAAAGCCCCGTATATTTGTCCAGCTCATATTTGCATTTGCTTCCCTTGGGGATCTCGATCACGGCGGAAAAATCGCTCGGTGTGATTTGTGCGGGATCCATATCGTGCCAGATGTTCATAAAAACTCCTTATTTTACATAATCGAATTCAAAACCGTAGATGGAAACGGTGTGACCGTTGCGGCATCCCTTTTTCTCAAGAGCATCAAATACGCCGCTCTTTTGCAGAACCTTTTGGAAGAAGTTGAGCGACTCGTAATCGCTGAAATTGATCTGACCCATCAGATTCTTGAGCCATTCGCCCTCTACGTGGAAGGTGTCGTTTTCGCGACGGATTACGGTCTCCTTGCCGCCGCCAACGTATGCGTCCTCGGGAGCGTATTCACTCTCGTAGATCTTCATGGGGGGCAGCTCCTTGAGCCTTTCGGCAACCAAACGGATCATTTCGTCAAGTCCCTCGCCCGTTACGGCGGATACGTAAAGCAGCGTCCATCCGTTTTCCTTGACGTAAGCCTCAAACGCGGGAACGTCAACAAGCTCTGTGTCAAGCGCGTCACACTTGTTTGCAAGAATGATCTGCGGACGCTTGGAAAGCTCCTCGCTGTAGCGCTTTAATTCATAATTGATCTTTTGAATGTCCTCAATGGGATTTCTGCCCTCAAAACAGGAGATGTCCACCACGTGGAGCAGAAGCTGACAGCGGTCGATGTGTCGCAAAAACGCATGTCCAAGCCCCGCACCGTCAGCAGCACCTTCGATCAGACCCGGGATGTCTGCCGCCACAAAGCCGCTCTCACCGCCCGTACGTACCACGCCAAGGTTCGGGGAAAGGGTGGTAAAGTGATAATCCGCGATCTTGGGCTTTGCCGAGGAAATACGGGCAAGGATCGAGGATTTCCCCACGCTGGGATATCCGATGAGTCCCACGTCCGCGAGCATTTTCAGCTCCAGAATCACTTCTTTTTCTTCACCCTCGGTTCCATTCTTGGCGAACATGGGAACCTGACGTGTAGGCGTTGCAAAATGACGGTTGCCCCAGCCGCCGCGGCCGCCCTTACAGGCAACGTAGTCGGCGCCGTCGTTTTCGGACATATCGTGAATGATCTTTTCGCTCTCGGCGTCCTTGATCAGCGTTCCGGGGGGGACGCTGATGATGAGATCGTCAGCGGTGGCACCGTGGCATTTCGCTCCCTTGCCGTCGCCGCCGCGCTGCGCGACGAATTTGTGCTTGTAGCGAAAGGCGAGCAGGGTATTCGTACCGGGGTCAACGCGAAAAACAACGTTTCCACCGTGTCCGCCGTCGCCGCCGTCGGGACCTCCTGCCGCAACGTATTTCTCACGGCGGAAGGAGACGGCTCCATTACCGCCGTCGCCCGCTTTGATATAAATTTTGACGTTATCAACAAACATGAATATGGATCCTTTCTGAAAGAAAAGGTAACAGCTGCTATTTATTTCTCCGCGTCGTCACCGCGCATGCGGATGATGAGCTTGATGGGAGTGCCCGAAAAACCAAAGGTCTCACGCAGGCAGTTTTCGATATAACGCTGGTAGGAGAAGTGGAAGAGCTGAATATTATTACAGAAAATGACGAAGGTAGGAGGAGCGACCGAGATCTGGGTCATGTAGTAGATCTTGAGTCTGCGACCCTTGTCGGAGGGGGGCTGTACGCGGATCATCGCGTCTGCAAGCACGTCGTTGAGCATACCCGTCGTGATGCGCATCACCGACTGGTTGTAGACGTAATTGATCCGCTCAAAGAGAGATTGCACGCGCTGTCCCGTTTTTGCCGAAATGTAAAGGATGGGAGCATAGGGCATATAAGCCAGCTCGGTGCGGATCTTGTTGTTGAACTCGTTGACCGTGGAATTGTCCTTTTCGATCAGATCCCACTTGTTGACAACGATGATCACAGCTTTACCCGCCTCGTGCGCGATTCCCGCGATCTTGGTGTCTTGATCGGTAATGCCCGTGGAGGCGTCGATCATCAGAATACAAACGCTGGCACGCTCCACAGCCATGTGCGCGCGCAGAACGCTGAAATGCTCGATTCTGTCGTCAATTTTGGATTGACGGCGGATGCCTGCGGTATCGATAAAGGTGAATTTACCGTATTCGTTTTCCACCTGCGTGTCAACGGCGTCGCGCGTCGTACCCGCAATGTCGGAGACGATCAAACGGTTTTCTCCCAAGAGCTTGTTGATGATCGAGGATTTACCCGCATTGGGCTTTCCAATGACCGCAACATGGATGCTGTCGTCGTCCTCTTCGGTGTCCTGCCAATCGGCAAGCTCCTCGATGCAGGCGTCAAGCAAGTCCCCGGAGCCGCTTCCGTGAATACTGGAAACGCTGATGGGATCGCGGTCGAAGCCAAGCTCATAGAATTCGTAGAACTCCATGGGAGGTTCGCCCACGCTGTCGCATTTATTGATGCAGGGGATGATAGGCTTGCCGCTCTTTTTGAGCATGACCGCAATTTCACGGTCATCGGCGGTCAGTCCCGTGCGGACATCGCACATAAAGATGATGACGTCGGCAGTATCTACGGCGATCTCTGCCTGCAGGCGCATCTGCTTTAAGATGATATTATCGGTTTTGGGCTCAATTCCGCCCGTGTCGATCAGCACCATTTTTTTGCCGCGCCATTCGGTCTCGCCGTAAATACGGTCACGGGTCACTCCGGGGGTGTCCTCAACAATGGAGCGGCGCTCACCGATCAGTTTATTAAATAACGTGCTTTTGCCAACGTTGGGGCGTCCAACGATGGCGATCACAGGTTTTGCCATGTTATCAGATTCCTTTCAAATGGGATTCGCAAAGCGGTCAGAGGGCATCGGAAAGCCCAAGAAGCGCGCAGATCAGCGCGCGTCCGTCGCTTTTAACGGGAGAGACGGGAACTTGCAAACGGTTCGATAGCTCATCGGGGGTCATATCGTCGAGAAAGACCTCTCCGTCGGCACGAAGCATGGAAGCGGAGAAGAGAAGCTCATCTCCCAATGCTTTGCCGTCAAGCTGCTCGGCAAGGTCCTTGCCCGTAAGCAGCCCTGCCACGGTAACACTCTCTCCAAAAAAGCGGTTTTTGATACGGTAGACGTGAACGGTGAGGTCGGGAACTTGCTTGCAAAGCTGATCCGAGAGGCGCTTGATCAAGCCGTATGCCGCCGCACCGGTTGCAACGGATACTGTGCGAGGCGCTTTGAAATCGGATAAAAGCTCGTCGAGGTAGGAAAGCTCAAAATTGAATTCTGTTTCCAGCGAGGTTAACATTCCAACACCGTTTTCAATCTGCGGATACCCCTCGTAATGTTCCTCTTTGGGGAGCGGGAGTCCTGCGCGGATGTAAAACTCATCGGCACAGAAGAACAGGCGTGAGCCGTAAGCGGCGAGGCACTGCTCCCCAAATGTTTCCACCTGACGAATGACATCTGCGGCGGCATCGGGAGAAAAAGGCTCCAAAGGCTCCAGCTTGTCGCGGTATTTGGTCAATCCCACAGGGACGATCGCGCAGGAGCGCAACGCAGGGTAGTACGCCGCAAGATCATGCATGGTGCGCGTCAATTCCTTGCCGTCGTTCAAGCCCTTACAAAGCACGATCTGCGTGCAGAGCGCAATTCCCGCGTCGGATAGCCGCTGAAGGTACGAAAGCACCCGTCCGGCATGCTTGTTCTTCATCATTTTGACACGAAGCTCTGGATTGGTGGTGTGGACCGATATGTTGACGGGGGAGATATGCATCTTGATGATGCGGTCGATGTCCGCATCCGAGAGATTTGTCATTGTAATATAGTTGCCGTGTAGGAAGGAGAGACGGTCATCGTCGTCCTTGAAGTAGAGCGTATCCCGCATACCGGGAGGGAGCTGATCGATAAAGCAAAACACACACTTGTTGGTGCAGGAATGCTTTTGATCCATCAATGGCGTTTCAAATTCCAAACCAATATCATCGTATTCACCCTTGTTGATATGGACCGTATATTCCTCTTGCTCTCTTTGCAAAACGAGGGAAACGGCAGTATCGGTCAAATAAAAACGGTAGTCCAGCACGTCACGAATGGCATTTTGATTGATTGAGAGCAGAATGTCGCCCGCACGGATTCCCGCATGCGCGGCAAGACTGTTGTGCAGGATCGAAGTAACCTTGACCATATGTTTCCCCCCCTTTTGTTTTTTCATACAGTTTAACATCTTATTATATCACAACAAACAAGAAAAGTCAAGTGCTTTCGGGTAAAAGCGGCAATGTGGATTTTCGGGGAAGGGAAGTGCGCCGTTGTGTTGCTTTAACGATCTTTTTTTAACAGTTTTTACATATTTTTTTGCAGATTATGCATAGAAAAAACGGTTGCACTATGCTATACTGTATACGAGAAGGTATTTTACCTTTGCCGAAGAAAAAACAGAAAAAGCTTTTTGAAATTTCGATCCAATCAAGAAAGGAAGCCAAGAAATGAACATTCAATGCTTGAAGGAATTTAATTTAGGAAGTCATTTGGAGCATGTGCGCTCTGTCTCCGTGAATCTTGGAAAAGACCTCGGAGAAGGAATGGTATTCGTTTATTCCGAAGCACCCGATCAGGATCCTTGGGAGGAGGCCTTCAATTACCCCAAGGGAACCTTAAAAATGGCAGTTTATACGATGAGCGGTCTGCCCGTATGGAAACGCGATCTCGGTTGGGGTGCGGTCAACAGTGTATGGTATACCCCCTTTATCACCTTCGACCTTGACGGTGATGGGATCGACGAGATTTGGTTTGTCAACAATCCTGTTGAGGACAAACCCTTCAGCCTCAATGCGCGCGTGCTTGAACGCATCGATCCCTTGACGGGCAAGACTACGGGAACGTGGCCGTGGCCGGCAACCGTGGGGGAGTTAAACATGTCTCATGCCTACCGCTTTTATCTCATCGGCGGATACGTGCACGGGCAGCCTGTTCTGGTCACGGCACAGGGATGCTACAGAGATATGTATCTGCAGGCATACAACCCCGATATGGAAAAGCGTTGGGAGCTTGCGATTCCTTATAAGGACGGCGGCTGCCGCACCTGCCACTCCTGCCCTGTGCTTGACTTTGATGAGGACGGCATTGACGAGCTGTTTTGGGGTGAGCGTGTCATCAGCCTTGACGACGGCAGAGAATTGTATTGCGGTGATCGCGGATTGTACTTTGGTCATTCCGACGTTGTGCTTCCCTTCGAGGATGATGAAACCGGCAAAAAATACATCTTTACCTGCCGTGAGGGCGATGAGCGTCCCGGCGTTCCCCGCGTGGTCACCTACAACGAAAAAGGCGAGCGCGTCTGGATCGCTGTAGAAGACTTGGGACACATGCACCACGGCTGGATTGCCAACATCGGACCCGACCGCAGAAAGATCGCAATGGCTCTGCGCTATGGTCAGCGCGTGTTCAACGGCAAAAAAATGGAGTTCCGCGAACCCCAGCACTTCTATTTTGATGCGTATACAGGAGAAGAAGTTGAGTCTCCGTTCCCCTATCCGGGCTCTTACTATATGCCCATTGACTTTAACGGTGACGGTTATCATGAGTTTTACGGCGCTCGCGGTCTATCCAGTGAACATGCGGGATATATTCGCGACCGTTTCGGCAATTTTATTGCCTACATTGGTAGTACTGCGGAACAGGTACGCTCGGGTAAGATCATTGATCATCCGGGCGAACAGTTGATGGTCTTTTACCACGATCAGGGAATCGTGCGTGTCTGGGGAGATGTGGAT
>JAZQXI010000028.1:0-5870 GCA_045632805.1 Eubacteriales bacterium
CCCTCGCCAAAGACGTATTCACCGTATGCGTCCGTGACGTATTCGATCAGATTGTCCTCGGTTCCGTAGGAGTCGGAGGGATCGGTGTTGGTGTTATAGACGTCATAATAGAGCTCGCCCTCGTAGTCGATGGCGTACAGAGAAGCGTTGACGTGATAGACCAGAATTCCTTCCTCGTCAAAATAGCCGCCCATCCCTGTGTTCAGCCCCTCGTTGGTGTAATACATAAGCACGTAGTATTCCTGATATGCGCCAAGAGCGGCATCCCAATTATTGGCGATGATCAGTGTGTCACCGCTCTCGGAGAATTCCGAAAGCGTCAGGGTTACGGTGTCCTCGGCTACCACCAAACGCGAGTCGGTGATCCAGCCGTAATGGAATTTGGTATAGGGGTTGTGATCGCCCGGCATGTAGTCCATCACGTCATATCCGTCAAGCGGATTTTTCACGTCTGCCGTATCATAGTAGTCGTCGGCGCCAAGGATATGACCGAACTCGTGAATAAAGGTGTAGGTGTTCAAGCCCCCATTGGGATCGAAGACGAGATTGCCGTATTCGTCGTAGGTTTCGAACATGAACTGATAGGGGATCCAGATGTAATCGTTTGCAGAGACGCCGTCATATTCGTAGTAGTAATCATCCGCGTCCGTATAGACGTTCCAATAGCGGTATGCCCAGTAAAAGGTTTCGTCGCTGTTGATATCCAACGTGTTGACCATGATCACGGCATCAATGGTACCGTTGCCGTCGGAGTCGAAACGGGAGAGATCCATCACGGTAGAAAGGTATGCCAACGCTTCGTCAAGGATCATCTGATCGCCAATGGCGATCTCGTCGCCGTAATATTCCATGGTGGCGTTTTGGTAGTAGCTGCTGGAATATTGAGGGCGGAACCAAAAATCGGGAATGGTAATATCCAGAGTCAATTGACCGTAGGAGGAGATGCTGTAATACTCCTGCAAAGAGTAGTATTCGGTTGCGCCGCTCGCACCCGTCATGATCTTTTCCAGCAAGTCCAGCGTGTAGCCCTTGCTTTGTGCCGTTACGTCAAGGAACTCCACGGGAATCACCAAGACGGCGGGAGAGCCCGTGGTGGGGCATCCGTCCAGAAAAGTGGCTTGCTCGGTTACGTTTTTGGTGTATTCCGCATCGGTAAAATCGACGTCAAACACGCCGTCTGCGTCCGCAGGGAGACCTGCTCCCGCGTTGGTGATCAGATCATTGTCATCGGTGGGAATATCGGGATCGGGATTAGGATCGGGATCAGGGTCAGGATTGGGATCAGCGCTCAGATCCGAATACACGTATACGTCAACGTAATATTCACCTTCGTAGTAATAGTAAGCGAGATCGACGACCACGCCGTCCTTTTCGTAGGTGTACCAAGTGTCGCCGAAGTCGTCCTCGTAGGTGTCGGTCAATGCGTAGTCAGAGAAGAGCGCACGGTAAGCGTCAAATTCGGCTTGTGTATTCCCTGCGGTCGAAAAATAAATACCGTTTTCAAAGTCGTCAATATCGTAGTATCCCTCGAAAACATACTCGTCGTTGGGGATAAACGGGATGACTGTTCCGATGTACTGCATCCAGATCGATTTTTGCTCGTCGGTGAAGTCGGTGAAAAGATGCTGCGGAACGTCGGGGTCGGGGTTAGGATCGGGATCAGGATCGGGATCAGGATCGGGATTAGGATCGGGATCGGGGTCGGGCACAGGTTCAGGATCAGGATCGGGGTTAGAATCATCGTTGTTAGGTGTTTTGTCCGGCTCTCTTTGTGGAATATTATCAGAGTCATCTGCCGAAGTGGTTTCCTGTACTCCAAAGCCCTGCGGCAAAAAGCAGGAGTTGAGCAGCAACGCGCATGTAAGTAACAACAATAGCGCAGATGTGATTCGTTTCATATCATATACCTCCAACAATTGGCATCATTTTACAAATTTATTGTATCACACCTTGCTCCAAAATGCAACAATAAAATCTAAATTATCATTTTAAACAAAATATTTTAAAAAACCATTGACTTTTTGGTGAAAGTGTGTTATACTATTCTTCTAAGATAAGCAAGGTATATGCTTGCAATATGGGCAGGCGTTTCTACAAACCACCGTGAATGGTTGACTACCGGAGTTTTTTTCCGAGAGTCAGCCGTATTTTTTTGAGGGGGGATTGTATGAATATCTATCTTGAAATTTTTGGATATATCGGAACGGCACTCGTGGTCTTTTCAATGATGATGACCTCGCTGATCAAGTTGCGTGTAATCAATATTTGCGGCAGTATTATCAGCGCGATCTATTCCGCGCTTTGCAACGCATGGCCGATTGCCGTCATGAATTTTTGTCTGATCCTGATCAATTCTTTTCAGATTATGCAAAAAATACGGAACAAACGGAGGTATGGGCATCTGCAGCTTTCCGTCGATGACCCCACGTTGCAGTATTTTCTCGCGCTTTACTCCGAAAATATCGAAAAAATTTTTCCGAATTACCGTTTGCAGGCACGTTCTGACACCGAGATCCATATGATATATGTTGGAAGTGAGGCGGTGGGGGTTCTCGTCGGCACACGCGTATCTGACGCCTATCGGATCGAAATGGACTACGTGATCCCCAAATACCGTGACCTTGCGGTGGGGAAGTTTTTGTTTCCTATTTTGAAGGAGCAGGGAATTGATATGCTCACCGCTCCTTGGGGGGATCCGAAGCATAATCGCTATCTGTTCCGTCTCGGCTTTGAGGACGGGGGCGGAATCCTGCTCAAAAATCTTTAACCAATTCCAAAGGAGAACGATATATGAAGCTAATGATTGACGGCAGAGCAGTGACTGCCGCACCGGAACAATCCTTGTTGGAGCTTGTCACAGAACTTGGTCTGATGAGTGGAAAATTGTCCACCGACCCGATCGCGGCAAAGATCGCGGGTCGCGTGTTTACGTTGAATTACATCCCCGTTCGTCAAAAGGACGTGATCGAGCGGGAAACCGTGCGCAAGGCAATGGCGGCGTCGGGCGGCGTGATCCGTCTGCTTCGCTATAGCGATCCTGCGGGCAGAGATGCCTATACGCGTACCGCGCAGTTCATCCTGTTTTTGGCGTTGCAAAGACTCTATCCCGAGTCGCGCGCGAAAATGAATTGCACTGTGGGATCGGGGCTTTATATCAAAGTCAGCGGCGCCAAGGATTTTTCCGCCGAACTGCTTCGCGCGGAGGTGGAAAAAATCGTTGCCGAAAATATCCCCCTGCGTCGCCGCAGGGTGCGCACGGAGGAAGCAATCGCATACTATCGCAATCGCAATCAAAGCGATAAGGCGCGGCTGTTGACCTATCGGAGCATTCCCACCATTGATCTGTACGAGAGCGGAGATTTTGCCGACTATTTCTACGGCGAAATGGCACCTTCTACGGGCTTTTTGCGCTCGTGGAAGATCCTGCCCGCACCCGATGGGTTCGTTTTCGTCTTTCCCGACGTCCACAATCCCGACCGCGTGTCGTCCTATCGCGAAATGCCCAACTTCTTCAGTGTCTACACCGAGGGCAAGAGATGGGGCGAGTTGATGGAATGTGAAACGGTGGCGGATCTGAACGAGCTTGTGGAGTCGGGGAAGATCCGTGAATTGATCCGCGTCAACGAAGCGTTGCACGAAAAGCGCTTTTCGCAGATCGCGGATATGATCTGCGAGAGGGGGGCTAAGGCTGTCATGCTGGCAGGCCCCAGCTCGTCGGGAAAGACCACCTCGGCAAACCGCTTGGCAACGCAATTGCGCGGTCACGGAAAAATGCCAATTTTGATGAGCCTTGATGACTACTACCTCGACCGCGACAAGGTGCCCGTCGGCAAGGACGGCACGGTGGATCTGGAGCATATCAACACCATCGACACCGAGCTGTTTGCCGAGCATCTGTGTGCTTTGTTGCACGGGGAGGAGATCGAGCTTCCCACCTTCAACTTTAAAATGGGTAGACGCGAATGGACGGGACACCGTTTGCATCTTTCCGAGGATTCGGTGATCATTGTGGAAGGCTTGCACGGACTTAACCCGATCCTGATCCCCAAGGATCTGGATCCCCGCTTGGTGTTCAAGGTGTACGTCAGCCCCCTGCTCCCTCTCAATCTGGACGACCACAACCGCATCCCCACCAGCTATCTGCGCCTCTTGCGCAGAACCGTGCGCGATTTTGAAACGCGCGGCGCTACGGTACCAAAAACGCTCTCGATGTGGGATTCGGTCAGAAGGGGAGAGGGAAAATGGATCTTCCCGTTCCAGGAGAATGCCGACGTTATCTTTAACAGCTCGACCCTTTACGAGCTTGCCGTGCTGAAGAGGCATATTTTCCCGCTTCTCAAAGCCATCCAGCCCGAGGACGATTGCTACGATCAGGTACTCGGTATGATCAAATTCCTCAACTACGTGCATGAAGCGGACGTGGACGATGAAATCCCACCTACCAGCATCGTCCGTGAATTCATCGGCGGTAACAGCTTTTACAGAAAGTGAAACGGAAGGATCGCTCCGAGGTGCCCTTGTAACCTTGTTTTCTCTTGACAATGATACGGATGTATGGTATAATGACCGTATCATCAATATCAAGGAGTTGCTATTATGAACGTGCTCGCAATCGGAAACAGCTTTTCGCAGGACGCCACGCGCTATTTGCATCAAATTGCCAAGGCAGGCGGGGCGGATATGACCGTGGTCAACCTCTATATCGGCGGCTGCTCCTTGGAGCGTCACTACCGCAATATGCTTTCGGGAAACCGTGCGTATCAGATGGAGTTCAACGGGGAAAACACGGGATTTTACGTCAGCCTTGACGAGGCGTTGCTCTCGCGTCCGTGGGATGTGATCACCCTTCAGCAGGCGAGTCATTTCAGCTTTGATCCCGATTCCTACACGCCGTATCTCGAGGAGCTGATGGCGCACGTGCGCAAATATGTTCCCAAGGCGCGCGTCTATTGTCACGAGACGTGGGGCTATGAGGAGGGGAGCGAACGATTGGCGAAAGCAGGCTTTGAGCGAGAGACCGAAATGCGCGAGGCGGTGGTTTTGACCTATCGATCGGTGGCAAAGAAGGTCGGTTTTGACGGGGTTATTCCCTCGGGCGAACTGTTTGGGAGCTTGCGGGAGGCGGGGATCGAAAAGATTCACCGCGATACCTTCCATGCGTCCTTGGGGCTTGGCAGATACGCGTTGGCACTGCTTTGGTTCCATATATTGACGAAAAAGAGCGTCACAGACAATGCCTTTTGCGACTTTGACGTAGAAATTTCGCAAGAGGAAATCGCGATCGCCAAAAAATGCGTGATGAAATATTAAATAACAAAAAACGCTTTGCATGCATGTCATGCAAAGCGTTTTTGGCTTCTTGTAAAACGAAAATCAAGCGATTGTCGCGTGTTTTTGGTGAGCGTTTTTATTAGCGCCCTCTCCGGTTTTCGCTAACGCTCGAACCACCTCCCCCAAAGGGGAGAGGCAAAAGTTGCTTTGCGATGGCAAGGGATGCGGATTTTTTGCCGCGGGGAAGAACTCCGAAGCCTCTCACTTTGGGAGAGGTACTGCCGTAAGGCAGGGGAGAGGGCGAGTAAATGCGAAATGCGCCCTCTCCGTCACGGTAAGCCGCGCCACCACCTAAGTGGGAGGCAAAAGTCGTTTTGTCATCGTCAAACTAACCTTTGTGAGCGGATGGGGTGGTGGGACCCAGCCGCTGGCGGGAGCTCATGCTCTGTCAACGCTTTAAAGCAACAGCGTGCGGGAATTTGTACTGCATTTTGGCTTTCACCAAACGCACAACCAGAAAAAGGAACTGCCATGAAAGCAATTCCGAGCGAGGGTACATACAAAAAGGTGGTGAAAGTTCTGAAAGGGGTGCGGGGAAA
>JAZQXI010000029.1:0-18085 GCA_045632805.1 Eubacteriales bacterium
TCGAGAGCACTAACGTGCTCTCCGAGGAGGCGGGGAGATTGGATTTATCCAATCTCTCAACTCCCGAAGGGAGTTTTTGTGCTTCTCCACCTCGCGAGCTTTTAAAAAAGCTCGACCAAAACTTTCATCAAACCGGCGAAACTCGTTAGTTTTGTCTGCAGTCTGAGGGGGAGACCTTCTTCGCGAAGGTCTCCCCCTAAACATTTTCATTTTAAATCGTTTTCAAGAACGCGCCGATGCGGCGGAGCGCTTCGAGGATATGCTCGGTAGAATAGCAATAGGACGCACGGACAAAACCCTCGCCCCCCTCACCAAACGCGGTACCGGGAACGATCGCAACGCGTTGATCTCGCAAAAGCCGTTCGCAGAATTCGTCCGAGGTCATCCCCGTGGACTGAATACTCGGAAAGGCGTAGAACGCTCCCTTGGGGTCTCGGCAGGTCAATCCCAGCTTGTTAAAGCCCGAAACGATCAGACGTCTGCGCATATCGTATTCCTCGCGCATTGCTTCCACCGCCTCGTCACCGTTGCGCAAGGCTTCGATCGCCGCGTACTGCGAGGTCGTAGGCGCGCACATAATGGCATACTGATGGATCTTGGTGATCTGCTTCATGATAGGCGCGGGACCGCAGGCAAACCCAAGGCGCCAGCCCGTCATGGAGAAGGTTTTGGAAAAGCCGTTGACCATTACGGTGCGCTCCTTCATCCCGTCCACCGATGCGATGGAGACATGACGAAGTCCGCCAAAGGTCAGTTCGGCATAGATCTCGTCGGAAAGCACCAAAATGTTCGTTTCGCGCAAAACCGCGGCAATCGCTTCCAGATCCCGCCGTTCCATAATCGCGCCCGTAGGGTTGCAGGGATACGGAAGAATGAGAAGCTTGGTACGCTCGGTGATCGCGGCGCGCAGCTCTTCGGGGGTCACCTTAAAATCGTTTTCGGCACGCGTGCGGATGATCACGGGCTTACAGCCGCAAAGGCGCGCGATTGGCTCGTAGCACACGTAACTCGGTTGCGGAATGATGATCTCATCCCCCGGGCACGCCACCGCGCGGATGCAGGCGTCAATCGCCTCCGAGCCTCCAACGGTGACCAAAATATCGCTTTTCGCGTCGTAAGAAACGCTGTATTTTCGCTCGACGTAGCGCGAAATCTCCTCGCGGAGCTTTTCCAAGCCCCAGTTGGAGGTATAGCGCGTTTTGCCACCCTCAAGAGAGAGGATGCCCGCTTTTCGGATCTCCCACGGTGTTGGAAAATCCGGTTCGCCCACGCCCAAGGAGATCACGTCCTCCATGCTCTCGGCAATATCAAAAAATTTTCGGATCCCCGACGGCTTGATCTCGCAAACCGTTGGTGACAGTATTTTTTCATAGTTCATCACAGCGAATAGCTCCCCCGCTCGTCGTGTCCGTTTCCAAGCAATTCGACGTCAAGCTCCTTGTATCTGCGAAGCACGAAATGCGTAGCGGTAGAGGTTACCGACTCGATGGTCGAAAGCTCCTTGGCAACGAATTTCGCCACCTCCTGAAAGGTCTTGCCCTTGACCACGACGTTCAAGTCATACACACCCGACATCAAATACACCGACTCCACCTCGGGATATCGCATCACCTTGGCGGCAACATCCTCAAAGCCCAGCCCCGCCTTGGGGGTGACCTTAAGCTCGATGATAGCGGAAACGTACGCGCTGTCAAGTCTGTCCCAGTCGATGACAGCCTTATAGCCGCGGATCACGCCCTCACGCTCCATTTCGGCAATTTCGTGTTTGACCTCATCCTCGCTCATTCCAAGCATCGTGGCAAGGTCAGCGTGCGAGGTGCGGGAGTCTTTATTGATCAGCTTTAACAGTTTGGTATTCATAGGAACACAACCTTTCTCATTTGTTTCAAATTCAAAATTGGCGCACACGGAGAAGCTTAAAGGATCTCTGCCTTTTCGATCACAACGGGCGTGCGGGGAACGTCATCGTACCAGCCCATGCGTCCCGTGGGAACGGCGGCGATCTTGTCAACGACCTCAATCCCCTCGGTCACCATACCAAAGCCCGCGTACTGGCGGTCAAGGTACGGCGCGTCCTTGTGCATGATGAAAAACTGCGACGACGCGGAGTTAGGATCGTTGGTACGCGCCATAGAAAGCACGCCGCGTGCGTGGTGCAGGTCGTTCTGCGCAAAACCGTTTGCCGCAAACTCACCCTTGATGGCGTTCGCCTCTTTATTGGCAAAGCTCTCGTCAAAGCCGCCGCCCTGGATCATAAATCCGCTGATGACACGGTGGAAGATCATCCCCGTGTAAAAACCGCTCTCCACAAGGGAAAGAAAATTTTCAACGGTTTTGGGGGCTTTCTCGGGATAAAGCTCTGCCGTGATCTCGCCAAAATCGCGGATCGTAAATTTAATCTTCGGATTGTTCATGTTCATATTCTCCTTTGGTTTTGATTTTTGGTTCGTGTTTTGTTGGGGAAAACTTCTTGAAAGAAGTTTTCCCCAAACCCCTTTCAAGAACTTTCACCGCTTTTTTGATTGCACCCTCTAACGTGGGAAGATCAAACACTTTCCCCCGTGGGTGCTGTGCGCTTTGGTGAAAGCCCTTATTCAGTACAACGTCTCTGACGCTCAAACTTTAGAACGCAGACAGTAGAATAGCTCCCGCAAGCGTTTTGGGACCCACGACCACAAAACGCTCACGAAAGTTAGTTTCCCAACAGAAAACAACTTTTGCCTCTCCCTTTGGGAGAGGATGTGCGAGCGATAGCGAAAAAAGGCGCAAGCGCCGAGAGGGCGGATTTTACATTTTACAGGTATGCCAGCGCAAACAGCTCCTTGATGCGTTCGGTCTGCCCGGAAAGGTGGAGATATCCAAACAGTGTTTCCATTCCCGTAGCGGTTCGATAATCGCTGACCGTTGCACGCTTTGGCACGCTTGTGTGTCCAATGTTTCTGCCACGGCGGAAATACCCTTCTTCGGTTTCATTCAAGAGAGGCAAAATCTTCTTCATTGCCTCTGCCTGTGCCGATGCGCGGACGTAGCCCAGCGCCGCCTCGTTCAGATGTCCCGATGTCGAAAGTCCTTGATTGACCAGATGTTCTCGGACACACATCTCCAGCACGCAGTCACCGAGATACGCGAGAGCCGGAGTGCTGACCTCTCTCAAATCGATCATTCCGCGTCACTCTCCTTATCATTTGCGACTTCCGTTTTATTGGAGTCCTTTTCCTTGTTGTCTTTATTGGCTTTATCGCGCGCCTCGCGCTTTTTGGCTTCCTTTTCCTCTTTTGCGGCGCGTTTTTCCGCTTCCAGCTCGGCTTTTTGGCGCTTGGCTTCCTCTTTCTTTTCCGCTTCCGCGCGCTTTGCCTCTTCCCGTTTCTCCTGTTCCTCGCGCGTTTTTTCGGCATCCAAGTCGGGATAGTGAGCCTCCAGCAAAAGCTGCACGGTATTCTTCAAGTACGACGACATGGCGGCAAGCGTAACGATCAAAGAGAAAAAATCCTCCTCGTTTTCGGCATCGAGCGTTTCATCCGCAATGACATCGGACACGAACGCACGCGTTTTTTGACGGTCGTACTCCTTATCTTCCAGCGCGCGCAGATAGAGCTGCTCCAAAAGCTGCGGACTGTAAGACGGCATACGGTAAAGATTGCGTAAAACGCGCTTGATCTCACCGATCGAAAGCGTATTTTTCAGTTCGTACACCAAGAGCATTTGCAGGATATGCTCCTTGCTATACTTTTTCCCCTTGATGGGAGACAGCAAGCCATCCTTGGAATAGTTATTGATCATTGTCTTGGTCAGAGCGCGATCCAAAAACAACTCCGAGCCCTCTTTCCTTTTGTCGGTGACAAGGCTGGTGATCTGGTCGAGATACAGGTCGATTGACGGGATCTCCTCGGGACGCAGGTCGGCATCATGCACCGCCTCGGCAACCAATGCTTCAAGCTCTTGAATCTTCATAATCAGGGCTCCTTTCACGCAGAGTCGCCATCCATTTGCCGCACGGCAAGGTTCTTTGCTCCGCGTTATCTGTTTTTCGATACCATTATAACGGATTTTGGAACGAAAATCAATAGTTTTATAAAATATTATAAGAAAACCCTGACAGTTGTTATGCCGTCGGTCAACTAACTTTCGTGAGCGTTTTGGGTCGGATTGCCTTGGCAATCCTTGTCCACAAAATGCCGGCGGGAGCTATTGTTCTGTCTGCGTGCTAAACTTTAAAGTGCAGTAGAGTCTGTACCGCGCGAACGCTTTCACCAAAACGCAGAGCATGAAAAAAGGAACCACTGTGTAAGCAGTTCCAAATGAGGGTTCTATAAAAAGGTGGTGAAAGTTCTTGGAGAGGTTTGGAGAACCTTCTTTCAAGAAGGTTCTCCAAGAAAACAGCATCCTTTTCAACCGTTCCTCACAGCACTTTACTCAGAAACTCTTTGGTGCGAGGATTTTGGGGGTTGGTAAAGAGTTCGGAGGGAGGAGCATCTTCCGCGATGACACCGCCGTCCATAAAGAGGACACGGTCAGCGACTTCGCGAGCAAAGCCCATTTCATGCGTTACGATCACCATGGTCATGCCTTCGTTTGCAAGCTCGCGGATGAGATCAAGTACCTCTCCGACCATTTCGGGGTCGAGGGCTGAGGTAGGCTCGTCAAAGAGCATCACGCGCGGATTCATGGCAAGCGCGCGGACAATGGCGATACGCTGCTTCTGACCGCCCGAGAGCGTGGAGGGGTAGACGTTTGCCTTGTCCTCAAGACCGATGCGGCGCAAGAGTGCCAATGCCGTTTCGGTGGCTTCTTCGCGCGTTTTGAGCTTGAGCTGAACGGGTGCCAACGTCAAGTTTTGCAGAACGGTCATGTTGTTGAACAGGTTGAAATGCTGAAAGACCATTCCCATTTCCTGACGTGCTTCGTTGATGCCGATGCGATGCTGTTCCTCGTATGCGCGGATCGCTTTTTTGTAGTCGCTGCCTTCGTGCTTTTTTAACAGGTGCTGAGCGCGAACGGTATCAATGGGGGAAGCGTGTCCCGATTGAACCAGTGATGCATGCGTCTTTGAGATGGCGATCAACTCGTCGTGCAGATACGGATCCGCGGCGCTGACCAAATGACCCGCTACCCAGATTTCTCCTGCCGTTGGCTCTTCCAAAAGGTTCATGCAGCGAAGGAGCGTGCTTTTTCCGCTTCCCGAAGGGCCAATAATTGCCACCTGCTCACCGCTTTTGATCTCGCAGGAAACGCCGTTGAGTACGCGGAGCGTACCGAAATCTTTATATATATTTTTAACGCTTATCACTTGCTCTTAACCTCTTTTCTATCAGCTTGATGGCAAAGGTCAACAGGTACACGATTGCCAGATAGAACAGCGCAACCACAACCATGGGGACGATATAGCTTGCCATATTGTTGCCGCTTCCGATGATCTTTGCCGCCATAGTCAGGTCGTACATACCGATCATGCTGACAATGGAGGTTTCCTTGATTAGGGCGATCAGCTCGTTACCGATGGCGGGAATGACATTTTTGATCGCCTGCGGGATCACGATTTTCATCATGGTTACGCGGCCGTCAAGTCCCAACGCGCGCCCTGCCTCGGTCTGTCCCACGTCCACCGACAAAATGCCCGCGCGGATGTTTTCGGCAACGTATGCGCCCGAGTTGATACCGAACGCGATGGTTGCGGTGATGATCTCGGGAAAGCCGCGGATGGCGAAGATAACGTACGCCATGACAAAGAGCTGCAGTGCCATGGGGGTGCCGCGGATGATAGTGATATAGACGTTGCAGATGATCTTGGGAATCCGCGTCCACTTGGTGGTCTTGGAAATGGAGACCATGGCAACAATGGTACCGAGCAAAAGCCCCAGAAGAGCTGCCAGCACCGAAATGATGAGCGTTGTTTTGAGCCCCTCGAAAATACTTTCCATGTACTTCGGGGTAGAAAACAGCTCGATTATTTTATTGAAAAAATCCATGCTTGATTCCTTTTACATTCATGTAATGGGGTGGCTCCCCAAATGCGGGAGCCACCCGATTGTTGTTTGGTATAACGGATCAGTCGGAAAGACCCATGTGGTTCATAACCATTTTTTCGATCTCGGTCTTGCCGTTGGCATCCTTCTTCATCAGCTCCTCAAGAACCTCGTTGATCGCGTTCAACAGCTCGGTGTTGCCCTTGGTCACGCAGATCGCGTACTGCTCTTCAACGGGAGCGTCATCAGCATCGGTCTCGCCCGAATAGTACAGAGGAACGCAACGGAGCTTGTCGTTGTTTGCAACGATATACTGTGCGGGAAGCTCGTCGATGATAACCGCGTCGATCTGATTTGCGATGATTGCGTCTGCTGCGAGCTGTGCGTTGTCATAGTTTTTGTGTTCGGTGTTCGTGTTCAGGAGCACACCGTTGTAGCCATAGCTTTCATCTTCCTCGGTAGCGTTAATCTCGCCATCCGTGTAGATCCAACCGGTGGTATCGGTCTGCGTACCGATCTTCTTGCCTGCAAGAGCCTCCCAAACCATGTACTCCTTACCGCTCACGCTCTTGGTAGCAAGAGAGTTGTCGTCAACCTTGAAGATGACGTACTGAACGGAGGTGTAGTACGGAATGGAGAAATCCACCTTTTCTTTTCTCGAATCGGTGATGGTAATGCCTGCGGCACCCGCATCACAAACCTCGCCCGCCTTGACGTTGTCGATGATGGCAGAGAAATCGACGTTGGTGAACTCAACCTTTTTGCCGAGCTTTTCGCCAACCTTGTTCATGATCTCGACGTCAACACCGACGATATTCTTGCCTTCGAAATACTCAAAGGGAGCAAAGTATGCATTGGTGTGAACAATGATGGTGTTTTCGCCTTGTCCGCCGCAGGACGCGAATGATGCGACGCATCCGACGAGCATCAGGCACGCGAGAATAAGAGATGTGATTTTTTTCATGATAATGACCTCCATGATAAATTTTTAATGATAGGTATTCGCGGTATGCATTATTATAGTGCATAAATATTCATTTGTCAAGGGATTTTTTGAATTTTTTCTCTTTTTTCTTTCGACAACGTATTTTGAGATAAAAAATTCTTTCAAAAGCGGAGAAAAATGAACCGATTTTTCAAAAAGGCATACAGTATAGTAGGTGTTTTTTCTTCCGATCGCTCAAAAAAAGCAAAAATATTCGTTGAAATTGACGAAAAATAGCGGTTTAATATATCGAAATTGTTCAAATTAGAAGAATTTTTCAAAAAAGCGAAAAAAGGACTTGCATTTTAGGCAAGAATGTGATACAATAGGCAAGGTCAAGCAAGGCCCATTAGTCAAGCGGCTAAGACGTCGCCCTCTCACGGCGAAAACATGGGTTCGATTCCCGTATGGGTCACCAGTGGCAACTCAGTTGCCAGAATCTTTGTAGGATTCCAATCGAGTTCGGTATGCGGTTTACCCGCTGATACTCCTCTCGCCGCCTCACGTTTGATGAAGCGGATGGATCTCCTCGTCCCAATAGGCTAACGGAAGCCAAAACAAAAAGCTCTCGCGGATATCCGCCGAGGGCTTTTTTGTTGTTTATGGTTCACGTCCGATCGCGCGCGGCAACAAGCTGATGGCGATCAGCGTCTGTGACGGAACGTAGAACGCCCACGCAAGATCAAATCCGGGGTGTATGATCCGATACACGATGGAATCTGACGGGATCGCAAAATAGGCGTCGAGGCAGGAGAGCCCTATGAGTGTGTCACAAAGCACAAACAAGAGCAGTCCCACGGCAAACAACCGCTCACTGCGCCCACCGAGAAACGCATATATAATATTGAGGATTAGGTTAGCGTAATAAAACATGGAAACAAGCGCTACGGCGTCGCAATTGGCGCCAAGCACGAGCGCGGTCACAAGGCAAAAGAGTGCCGAAAGCGCCAAACGAATTCCCCAATGCCATCGACGTGCGGCGGAAGATTGGGGCAGAAACAGTCTTGAAGCGTAAAAAAGCTGTGCCGCCGAAAAAAACATCATCGCGGGTAGTTGCTCACGCGGATCGGTCACAACCAAAAACCAATCGGCGCCAACCGTGCAAAGAAGTGCCGATTGTGTGGCGGCGTAATGCCATGAGCGCTCCCCAAAGAACGCACAAAACAAGCACGCGAGCACAACGGAGCAATAGGAGAAGCATACCACCGCATCGCCGTCGGCAAGCTGCAAAAGCAGCCCCAAGAGTGCCTCGACTGTAACAAAGACGATCGAAGCGGAAATCAAAAGCTTTTTTGAGCGGATCACGGTATCCCCTCCCCTCTCTCGTGTTATCTACTGCTATTGTAGCATAGCGTGATGCGAAAATCAAGGCTTTTTGAAAATCCACAGGAGAACGGAGTTTTCCACAGCTCTCCTGTTTATAAATGTGTAAAGGTGTGGAAAACTCTGTGGAATATGCGGAAAAGTTGCATGTTTGAGGAAATATACGCCAAAAAGCGACAAATTATGCATCGGGGCTGTGGAAAAGTTTTTTGTGGGGGAACTTTTGAAAAAAGGTTTTTTCGTGGGAACCTTTTTGGAAAAAGGTTCCCACACCCTCCCAAAACTTTCACCACTTTTTTACAGCACCCTCGCGCGAATTGTGTTTCAAATCATTCCCACGAGGGTGCTGTGCGCTTTGGTGAAAGCGTTCATACAGTACAGACTCCCGCGCGCTGTCGCTTTCGTGCGTAGCCAAAACAATAGCTCCCGCAAGCGCTTTTGGGTCAGGATTGCTGACGCAATCCCACCGCCAAGCGCTCACGAAGGTTAGTTTACCATCGGCAAAACAACTTTTGCCTCTCCCCTTGGGAGAGGTGGTTTGAGCGCAAGCGAGAACCGGAGAGGGCGCTAACAAAATGCTCTCGAAAGATCGTTTGATGAGAATTTTTTAGGGGGGACTTTTTCAAAAGTCCCCCCTAAAAACCAAACAATAAACCATCAAACCTCACGCCGCGTGAATGCGTCATGGGCGGTCAAAAGGAATACCGCCATGTGTGCCACGACAATAACGATGGCAACGGGAAGAGATTGATGTGGGAAAAGTGACGTGCCGTTTGCGATCGCGGCAAGGTCAAGATTGGAAAAGAGAATGTAGCGCGCCCAGTCAAAGCCCATAAGCTGAAGGATCGACACCACCATACTGCCAACAAGATTGGCAAAAAGGCTTACGCTAACGGCAACAGATGCCGAGCGCAAAAGTGCGGAAAGCGCAAACGCGAGCGTAAACATCAGGATCAATTGCAACGCTCCCAGTCCATAGTCACGCAGTAAGAGCAGGTAGGGCGAGAGCTGCGTCACTATGCCGTTTTGCGCAAAGAGTGCGGGCGCAAATGCATCCGCAGCACCAAGCGAAAGAGCCGGCAGGAAGGTGAATACAAAGATCAAAATCAAAAGCACGGGCACGAGTAACAGCACAGTCAGATACTTGGAGAGCAGAATCTTCCATCTTTTCACAGGGGCGAGGAGCAGGAACTTGACCGTTCCCGCGGAGAATTCGTTTGCCACGATTCCGCCCGCCATGATGATGAGGAACAGCCCTGCCAAGGAAATGAGCGAGGAAGATGCTGCCATCGCGTTCCAAAAGGAAGAGGTGGGGGTGTAAGTCTCGTACATGATGGAAACAGAGAGTGCGTCACCAAAACTGTCGGCAGGATTCGCGGAGACGTTGTTTTCCAATCGGTAACGCGCCAGTGCCGCCGCGTTCCGTGCTTCTTCCAGTTTGGATTGACTCCACGCGCCGCCGTTTTCCTGCAAAAACTCCTGCTTGATCACGGTTTCGCTGTTTTGAATATAAGTTGCCACAGCGGCAAATCGCCAGTCGCTATATTCGTCGGGAATCACGTCATTTGCCATGCAAAAGTCCATAGCCCACACGTAGATTTCCTCAACCTTGGGCGACAGATCCGCCGCGTAGACCTCCTTGATCCAACGGAAAAAGAGGTTGGGAGAATTTTGCTTGACCGCGTCGCGGAGCATTGCGTAGGATTCGTTGTCACCCGCGCGTTTACATTCAATCGCAAGGTAAGCAACGTCGCTCGTCTCCCGCCAATCACCCCAATCGGCGTCTGAATCCAGCAAAAGCTGATAGCGTTCGATCTCGGTCTCGTAGTAAGCGATATCCTCGGCAAGCGCGTCGGGGCTTTCGGCAATACAACCCTTGTAAAAATCGATCTCGGTCTCGCAGTATTCCTCAAAGGTCATGCCGTAGTCGTAGTCGGAATTCATAAAGGAATCGTCAATTCGGAATATAGCGACCGAGATCAGAGACACGGCGAACAAAACGATCAGCATGACCCAAAGCGTGCGCTGATAGAATTGCTTTTTGATCTCATTTTTGGTCAACCGAAAAAGCTTAACCAATTTGATCGCCTCCTCCCTCAGTCAGTTCAATAAAGACGTCCTCAAGCCTGCGGTTTTCTTTTTTGCTCGCTGTAAAGAGTGAAACACCGCCAAGAATCAGCGCGCGGTTGACGGCGGCGAGCGTTTGGTCAGCGGTCTCCGTTGGCAACAGTACCGAGAGCGTGGTGGGGGTCTCCACCCGGCAGGTGACCTCTTCCAAAGCTTCCAAAAGCGCTGTTGCCGCCGAGGAATCATTGACGTGAAGAACATATTCCACACGGTCGGGCGCCGAGGACGAGACCAGTTCATCAACGGTGTGAACGCTTTGCAGCTTTCCGTCCACAATGACGCCAATACGGTCGCACATCTGTTCCATCTCACTCATCAAATGACTGGAAACCAGAATGGAAACACCCTCGTTGTGTGCCAGATGGCGAAGCAGATCGCGCAGTGCCTTGATGCCTGCGGGGTCGAGCCCGTTTGTTGGCTCGTCGAGGATCAACAGGCGCGGACGGTGCAACAGCGCCTGCGCGACTCCGAGGCGCTGACGCATGCCAAGCGAATATTTTTTGACCTTTTCTCGGATGCGATTGTCAAGACCGACCAGATGCACCACCTCTTGGATGCGTTCCTCGGTCACACCGTCGTGCATGGCGGCATACTGACGGAGATTTTCAAGTCCGGACAGATAGGAGTAAAATTCGGGATTTTCGACGATTCCGCCAACGTTTGCCAAAGCCGCCTCAAAATCGGTTGCAAGGTCGTGTCCGCAAACCGTGATGCGCCCCTCGTCGGGATAGAGAAGCCCTACGGCAATTTTGATGGTCGTGGTTTTGCCGGCGCCGTTGGGTCCGAGGAAACCAAAAACCTCTCCGCCGTACGTATCAAAGGAGATGTCCGAAAGCACTTGGCGCTTTCCAAATTTTTTGGAGAGATGTTCAACGTGCAATACGGTATCCATTATTCCTCACCTCCTACGGGGATCTTGTTTTCCAGCCACACACTGCCATAGCAACCCGTGATGCGCCATTCCCCGTCTACGCGGTGCATTTCCAAGATCAGATCCATGCTGTAGGTTCCTTGATAAGCGCCGTCACCGTAGGATTGCAACAGCTCATCGCGTGTGAGCGTGGGGGCGTAGTATTCCGAGCCCCAGAAAAAGGCGTCGCCGTCGCCGGTAAAGGTGGCGGAAAGTGAACGCAGGGAGACTGTGACCTCCGCATATCCCGGGCCTGCCGATTTGACGGATACGGCATTTTCGGGAACGCTGATCTCCGCCTTTTGGAACACCGCGTGTGCGGGGCGCGAGAGCGTTTCCTCAAATGCGGTGCGCACGTCGTCCAAGTCCATGTAGAATTCTCCCGCGGGGGCGCTTTCACCGTCCCAATAGGTCAACAGCAATTGCTCAAGCTCGTTTTTCTTGGCGTTTGACTGTGCCTGCGTAAGCGAAGTGCCAAGGGATACGCCTTCGGGAGAGAGGTTGAGCGCGGTCAGATCCTTCAAATACGCCTGCACGGTAGCACGAATTTCGGGCACTTGCGCGCGGAAGCTGACCTCGGTCACCACAATAACAGTCAATAAAACGACCAAAAGGAGCGCGCCGAGAAGAAGTCCTCGGTTGGCTTTTTTCCAAAACGTTTTCAAGGAAAGATCCCTCCAATCAAAATAAAATCGAGAGGCGGAATGGAAGTACAAACCGCCGATTTTCTGATCTCATTCTATCATATTCTCATACTGCTGTCAATAAAAACACATGACTTTTTCGCAAAACGGTTGCAATCCCACTAAAATTATTGTATAATAAAAGCAATCATAAAAGAACGAAAGAGAATCAAATATGAAGCATGTAGAAATTTATACCGACGGCGCATGCCGTGGGAATCCCGGGCACGGGGGCTGGGGAGCTGTGTTGGTCTATCGCGGTGTGGAGCGTGAGCTTTCGGGCGGCGATCCCATGACCACCAATAACCGTATGGAGCTCACGGCGGCAATCGAGGCACTTTCCGCGCTCAAAGAGCCGTGCGAGGTGACCTTGACCTCAGATTCCAAATACCTCGTGGATGCCGTTACACAGGGGTGGGCAATCTCCTGGCGTGCGCACGAATGGAAGAAAAGCGACAAGTCGCCCGCGCTCAACGTCGATCTGTGGGAGCGGTTGCTCGGGCTTTTGGAACGCCATCAGGTAACGTTTGTGTGGGTCAAGGGGCATGACGGACATCCGTACAATGAGCGATGCGATCAGCTTGCCACCGCTTATGCCGATCGCTTTGACGCGCAAACCGAAGCAAATGAAACGTAAAGCGCGAGAGGAACGCATATCCGCGCATTTTCATTGCAAAAGAAGGGGGCGGGTCATTGGCGAAGCTCCTGCGTGAAAAAGGCGACATCAAGCAGCGAAGCAAAAAACATGGGGGTGAGCATCAAATGCATTTACGCATTTGATGCTCACCCCCTCTTGCAGGTTGCAGAGCAACGGTGTACAGTTTGTCAATTTACATCAATTCGCTGATGCCGCTTTTTTCTTTGGCACCGCAGGCGCAATTATCCAAAAAACGAAATGGGAATATACAGCGGAGACACGCGTCCAACAGGGCTCAGCTCCAACACCACAGGGGTTTGCGGCGAGAGCGTTTCGGGGGAAGTGAGCGTGTATTCCTCAACCAGCGTTTCAGACCCGGGGCGTCTTTCCTCAGGAACGTACAACGTCAGCATCTGCTTGCCCGACACCGTCCAACCGTCGGGGAGCCACCAGCGTGCCGTAAGTCGCAGAGGAATACGACCGATCACATCCTGATTTAATGTGAGCGTAAGACGGAGCGTTTTGCTCTCTCCTGCCGCAACGTCAACACCGTCGGGAGAAGAAAGCGTTGCGCTGAAGCAGGTGTTGGTCATGGTCACCGCGTGGGATTGGATTTCCACCGCGTCACGCTCCTTGGTGATAGGACAACGCAAATAGCGTTCCAAAAGATCTGCGGGCAATTCGGTCTCTCCGTCGGTCAGTTCCACTTTTTGCCAACTGTAATGATATTTCGGATAGATATGGTCAACGGGAAGCGTCAGCTTTGCCGCTTTCAAGACACGCTCCGTTAATGCCGTGCAGGTTTCGGGAACGTCGAGATACGTTCCTTTATCGATGCAGAGCGTGATGATCTCGTCACCAATATATGCCGCCCAATCTTCGGGGATTCCGCGCGTGCCGTAGAGGATACCGAGTGTCGCTCCCACCGTCGCACCCGTGCAGTCGGTGTCGTCACCGCAGTTGATCGCGGCGATCATCGACTTTTTAAAGTCACCCTCGCCGTAAAGAAGTCCCAAAACCGTGTACGCCACGTTGGAAGGCGCTTCGAACCAACCGTTTCCGATGTCGGCGTTGCTTTGCTGGATGGCGTTGCGCGCCTCACGCAGCGCCACGCCCTTTTCGTAGCATTCGATCGCAAAGCGAACCGATTTTGCAACACGGGATTCCTCGGGGATCTTGGAGAGTCCGACCTCGATGCATTCACGAATGCTTTCCAAGGTAAATGCCGACGCCTGCATCGCCGCCACGAAGATCGCGGCGTAAGTTCCCTCTCCCATTCCGTGATCGACAAACGCGTCGTCGCGTGCGAATTTTGCCGCAAAGTCGGGACGTCCCGCTTCCAGACACGCCCAGATCTCGGTGCGGATCCACGCGCCGTTGGAGTGTTTCCAATAATTGTGGTAGTCCCCCGCAAGCGGCGGCAAAAGTCCCATGCGTATGTTGGCTTTCCCTATGCCGTATTCGTTCCAATGCGGGCCGACAAAGGAGATCCAGAATTCGCCCAACGTCTGCGCGTTGATACCGTGGATACCGAGACGCTCCACCGCCGCGAGCCACACCAATTGCAGATCAAGGTCGTCGTTCGGCAAAGGCTTGCCCGGTGCCGAGGTGAACCCCTTGATATCCTGCATATCGTTCTTTCCTTCATAAGGCGCGCCCATCGTGCCGCCAATGTTCTTTCCCAGCCAGCAGGCGTAGATCTTATCCTTGTATTCCGCTTCGTTCAGCTTGATCAATTCGGAGTGTTCGATCTTTTTCATACACATATTTCCTTTCGAACCGTAAAATCCCCTATTAGGTTGTTTTTATTATAGCAAAGCAACGCGATCGCGACAAGCGCCGTATTTTACCTGACAGTCTCCGATTTTTACATTTTTTTAAAAATCCTCACACAAGCAGCTCTCCGCACAGCAATTTCCTCTTGCAAGCCCGCGCTCCGTATGTTATAATGAAGCTATCAATCCCAACACAGGAGGATGGTTATGAAAACAAAGCTGACTGCGCGATTTTGGTGCGCACTCACGCTCTTCAGCCTCATCGGGCAGATCGCGTGGGTCGTTGAAAACATGTACCTCAACGTTTTTATCTACAAGATGTTCCACGCCGACGCGGGCGACATTTCCCTTATGGTGGCGGCAAGCGCCATTGCCGCAACGCTGACCACGGTACTGGTGGGCGCGCTTTCGGATAAGATCGGAAAGCGTAAGCTGTTCATCTGCGGCGGTTATATCCTTTGGGGCGTATCGATCCTCGGCTTTTGCCTCATCCGCACCGATCTGATCGCCGGCATTATCCCCGCCACGGTCAATGCCGCAACGGTGGGGATTTCCGCCGTGATCGTCCTGGATTGCCTGATGACCTTTTTCGGATCGAGTGCCAATGACGCCGCCTTTAACGCGTGGCTGACCGACAGCACCGACGAAAGCTGCCGCGGCTCTGCAGAGGGCATCAATTCCATGATGCCGCTGGTTGCCATCCTTGCCGTGTTTGGCGGATTTATGTTCTTTGATCTGAATCTTGCCGATAGCTGGGTCATGATTTTTGCCATCATCGGCGGCATTGTCATCGCAGTTGGCGTGCTTGGCATATTCCTGATCCGTGACCCCGACATCACGCCGACCAAAACGGGATATTGGGCGAATGTGATCTACGGCTTCCGCCTCTCGACCTTAAAAAAGAACCTTTCGCTCTATTGTTTCATGGGGCTGTTTGTGCTGTTCAATATTTCCATTCAGATCTTTATGCCCTACCTCATCATTTATTACGAGATGAGCCTTGGCATGAAGGATTACGTGCTGATCATGGCGCCCGCCATTGTTTTGGCATCAATCGCCACCGCCTTTTGGGGCAAGGTCTACGATAAAAAGGGATTTGGCTTTTCCTCCGCGTTTTCACTCGCGTGGCTCATTCTGGGCTACATCACGCTCTTTTTCTTCCGTACCACGGTCCCCGTGTTTATCGGCTCCTTACTGATGATGTGCGGTTATCTTTCGGGCATGGCGGTGTTTGGCGCCAAGATTCGTGATCTGACCCCTGTCGGAAAATCGGGAATGCTGCAAGGTGTGCGCATCTGCTCGCAGGTGCTGATCCCCGGTGTGGTAGGTCCCATGATCGGCAAAGCCGTATTGGCAAACGCCGAAACCGTGGTCAACAGCGACGGCACCGAATCCTTCCTTCCCAACGCCAACATCTTTTTGGCAGCTCTGATCGCGATCCTCGTTCCCGCAGTCATCCTTTTGATCTCGGCACTGACACGTAAGCCTCGCACACGTCGCCTCGTCTCCCGTTTTGAAGAGGAACTGACGGCGGACGAAGTACCCTATTGTGACGAATACCCTCGCCCCCAGATGAAGCGAGACTCCTATCTTTCCTTGGTTGGAGATTGGTCACTTTCGGTCAAAAAAGGTACACGTATCAAGAAAATCGGCAATATCCGCGTACCGTTTCCGCCGGAATCCCCGATGTCGGGAGTCGAAAGAGCGCTAAAAAAAGGCGAACAGTGGATCTATCAAACCACCTTTACGCTCACCCCCGAATTCTTAAATGAAAAGACGCTCTTGCATTTTGGCGCGGTAGATCAAGTGGCGCGCGTCAGCCTCAACGGAGTGGACCTTGGCGAGCATCGCGGTGGATATCTTCCCTTTTCGTTTGACGTCACGCACGCGGCTCACATCGGTGAAAACATGCTGACGGTTGCGGTCACGGATGAGTTGGATCACACGCTCCCTTGGGGCAAGCAATGCAAAAAGCGCGGCGGCATGTGGTACACGCCCGTCAGCGGCATCTGGCAAGTAGTGTGGCTGGAGAGCATTCCTCAAAACGCCTTCACCTCGCTCCGCATCACGCCAACGCTGAATTCGGTAACGCTGGAGACCGCGGGCGGCGAAAACGAAAAAACGCTGACTCTGCAAACGCCGAACGGCACTGAAGAATACCGCTACACGGGTGACGTTTTCACGCTGTCGGTAAAAGCTCCGCGTCTTTGGTCACCCGAAGATCCCTATCTTTATTTCTTTACCCTTTCGGACGGAGTTGACTCCGTAGAATCCTACTTCGCGCTGCGCACTGTGGAGATCGGAGAGGTCAACGGTGTTCCCCGTCTGCTTCTCAACAAAAATCCATATTTCTTCCACGGGCTTTTGGATCAGGGCTACTGGTCGGACGGTATTTATCTCCCCGCGCGCGATGCGGGCTACCGCTTTGACGTGGCGCAAATGAAGGCTTTGGGCTTTAACACGCTCCGCAAGCACATCAAGATCGAACCCGAATGCTTCTATTATGAGTGCGACCGCCAAGGCATGATCGTGTTTCAGGACATGGTCAACAACGGAGGTTACAGCTTCCTCTTTGATACGGCACTCCCTACGTTGGGAATCAAAAAGGGGCTTTCGCATCACGCATCACGCGCTGTCAAGGATGCGTTTGAAGAGAGTGCCGCGCAAACCTTAAGCCACCTTTACAACCACCCTTGTGTCTGTTATTATACGATCTTCAACGAGGGATGGGGGCAATATGCCGACGCCGACCGCGTCTACACGCTTCTCAAGGAGCAAGATCCCACGCGCATCTATGACACCGCATCGGGCTGGTTCCGCACGAGCAAGAGCGACGTGGACAGCGAGCATGTCTATTTCAAGCCCGTGGCATTGACGGTGGGAAGCCGTCCGCTCGTGCTTTCGGAATTTGGCGGATACTCCTGTAAGATCGAAGAACATTCCTTCAATCTCGACAAGACCTACGGCTACCGCTTCTTTACCTCGACCGAGGAATTTGAGAACGCGTTGGAAGCGCTCTACCGAAATGAAATTCTGCCTATGGTCAAGGACGGTCTTTCGGGCGCGATCTTAACACAGGTCAGCGACGTAGAGGACGAAACCAACGGACTGTTGACCTATGACCGCAAGGTCCTTAAGGTCACACCCGAACGGATGCAAAAGCTTGCGCGCGAGCTTTGCAAAAGACAAGACGAGTGATCAGCGGAAATTGTTTTTGATCGCCAAAAGAACTTTCAGCCTCGCCCTTTGGGAGAGGTGGTACGAGCGGTAGCGAGTACCGGAGAGGGCGAAATCGCTTACAGCCTTTTTAGGGGCTTCGTCTCATGAGACGAAGCCCCTAAGGTTGTAGAGCAAAGGCGTATAGTTTGTCAACATGTATAAACTTGTCAGCCGCTTTTTCTTTGCAAGTAGGAGGCGCAAAGAAAAAGCTAACAAAAAGAAACGCCGTTTTAGGAGGGTTTCGCCGTCTGCGGACGACGACCAGCGCCCCACGGCGCTGGACTCGTGCCGCCTTTTAAAAAAGGCGGGCGAAAACTTTCATTGAATTGACAAAGCTTGTTAGTTTGGTCTGCAGTTTTTAGGGGGCTTCGTCTCAAGGGACGAAGCCCCCTAAAAAGATATTTCAATTTAGTGCAAGTGTCTCGCCGGGCGCCACCGCATAGAGCGTTCCGCGGCGCGGAAA
>JAZQXI010000030.1:0-8732 GCA_045632805.1 Eubacteriales bacterium
GGGGCAGTTCAAATTTGAACTGCCCCCAGCTTGCTGACAAAGGTGTTAGCACTGTCAAAATGACGAAAAGTTTTGGTCGAGCTTTTTTAAAAGCTCGCGAGGTGGGGGGCGCGTAGCCCTCCTCGCGCTCCGCAGAGCGCGAAATAATCCTCGGCGTTTCTTTTTTGATAACTTTTTTCTTTGCGCCTTTGGCTCCAAAGAAAAAAGTGGCTAACAAATTTGTACTATTTGACGAACCGTGATTTTTTAAAAGGGTTTGCCAGTAGCCTGAGGGGCAGTTCAAATTTGAACTGCCCCCGCTTTTTCATTGTATTTCCGTACGGGTGATTTCCCGAACTGCTTGCGGTAGGCGCGGTAAAAGGTTGAATAATCCCGAAAACCGAGTTTGAACGCCACCGAGGTCGCACTCTCACCGTTCGCGATCATCTGTTGCGCCTGTGCCATCCGTTTGGTGTTGAAGTAGGTAAAGATCGACGCTCCCGTTTGCTGATGAAAGATGCGGCACAAGTGGTATTTGCTGATGAAAAACTCGTGCGCAACGGTCTCAAGCGAGATCTCCTCAAAGAGATGCCGATTGAGGTATTCGATGATGCGAAGTACGGTGTCGGACTCCGCCGAAATGGTTTTTTCGGGGGTCTCTTGCGTTAGCAACAGGAGGATCTGAAGCACTGTTGCTTGCAAAAATGCCTCTGCCTTGTCATTTTTTTCAAATCCGCCGTTTGAGAGCGGGATCACGGAATCAAGAATCTCGTATGCCGCGCGGATAGGATTGTTGATGCTTTTCAGCGAAAAATAATTTCCGTAAGTTCCTTTGAGCATATGGTGCTCGCGCAAGGCGATAGGGAGAAGCTCGGGTTCAAAATTGATCACCACGCGCTCGTAGTTCTGGCTTCCTGCGGGGCAGACGTAATGGTATTCGTAAGGGCGCATCAAAAGAAGCGCATGCGGATGCAGAGGGTATTCCACCCCCTCAACGATGTATTTTCCCTCGCCCTCAATGATGTAGATCAACTCGTAGTTGCTGTGACAGTGGCGTTCAAATTTCTGTTTTTGAGAAACGTCAAAGCCCGAACGGGAGATGCGGATGTTGGGGTATTCCTGCAAATAAGCGTACGACATGGGCGCCACCTCGCTTTCTGTATTCTATTATACACGAAAAGAGCAATATTTGCAATGTTTTTGGCAAAAAAAACGATGGACAATTTGAAATAAAATTGCTATAATAAATGTAAAGTAGGGAAGTGTCGAAAAAATTGGCCGTAAACGAGATTTTTTTGGCGATTTCGCACACAGAATGCCTTGCGGTTTCTGTCATGCGTGCTTTCCCCCCTTGTAAAAACGGCAAATGCCAAAATTGGAAAGGATATTTTGTTATGAAGCTTGGTGCACAGTTGTATTCTCTGCGTACCTTTACGCAGACCCCTGAAGAGCTGAAGGAAGCAATCTTGAAGTGCAAAGCAATGGGATACGCGAACGTACAGTTCTCCGGCGTCGCACAAATGGGTGCTGAGGTATGGGCACAGATCTCTAAGGAGACCGACATGGAGATCGTTTGCACGCATTGCTCGTTCGACCGTATCGTAAACGACACCGACGCTCTCATCGCAGAGCACAAGATCTTCGGCTGCCCCGTTATCGGTATCGGTTCGATGCCCGGAGAATTCCGCGGCACGCGCGAGGCATTGAACAAGTTCTTTGAAGTGATGGAGGAGCCCGTCAAGAAGATCGAGGCGGCAGGACTTCACTTTGCATACCACAACCACGATTTTGAGTTCAAGCCTTTTACGGATGCTCCCGGATGTGCCATGGAGGCTCTGATCGAGGAGAAGCCCAATTGGTTCCTGATCCTTGACACGGGATGGGTCAACTTTGCGGGCAAGAATGCGGCAGAGTATATCGAGCGTATCGGTGGCGAGAGACTGCAGTGCATCCACTTCAAGGAATTCAAAACCGCTGACCGCGACACTATCTGTCCCTGCGGTGAGGGCTTCTCAAACTTTGAAGAGATCATCGCGGCTTGCGAAAAGGTCGGCGTCAAGAATGCTTTGGTCGAACAGGATAATGCTCCCCAAAAGGACGATCCGTTTGGCGAAATGGAGAGAAGCGCAAAGTTCCTTCTTCCCATGATCCACTGATTCACACGTCATTATTTTTGAAAAATACATAGAAAAGAGGAAATTATTATGGCAAAGTTTTTGATTTCCGCATTTGCGGATGAAGCAGGCGAGAGCTTGGACGCTCAGATCGCCGCACTGAAGAGAAACGGTCTTACCTGCATCGAGCCCCGTAACATGAACGGCGGCCCCGTACTCAAGAAGACCGATGAGGAGCTCAAAGAGATCCGCGCAAAGCTGGATGAGGCTGGCATTTCCGTTCCTTCCTTCGGTTCTCCCATCGGCAAGTACAAGATCGAAGAGGATTTCGAGCCTCACCTCAACGACTTCCGCCGCGCGCTGGAGGTTTGTAAGGCACTGGGCACCAAGCGTATGCGTATGTTCAGCTTCTTCGTTCCTCAGGATCAGCTCGCAGAGAACCGCGAAGAGGTTATGAGACGTCTGCGCATTATGCTGGACGAGGCAAAGGAAGCAGGCATTCTGCTCTGCCACGAGAACGAGGGCAAGATCTACGGTGAGAGCCCCGAAGGCGTTGAGGATCTGCTCAAGACGCTCCCCGATCTCAAGGGAATCTTCGATCCCGCAAACTTCGTACACGCTCAGCATGACGCCGTTAAGGGGCTTGAGGTGACTCTTCCCAGCTTCGAATATATGCACGTCAAGGACTGCCTGTACGAGGGCAGTGTCATCGTTCCCGCCGGCGAGGGCGAGGGACACGTCAAGGAAGCGCTTCAGAAGATCGACGCAATGTTTGACGGAGAAGTCGTTCTGACGGTTGAGCCTCACCTCTATACCTCTGCTTCCTACAAGAAGTTCGATGGCAGAGAGCTCAAGCACAAGTTTGAGTTCGAGACTCCCGGCGAGGCGTTTGACTACGCAGTTAACACGCTCAAGAACATGCTTGCTGAGATCGGTCATCCCGTTGTCAACGGCAGAGGCTGATTTCCATCTATAACGATTTTACGAAAGCGAGAATAAGGACATGGAAAAAGTAAGATTTGGTATCATCGGTGTCGGTAACATGGGTTCCGGACACTCCAAGAATCTGCTTGCAGGTAAGGTTGAAAACGGCGTTTTGGCGGCTGTTTGCGATCTGAAGCAGAGCAAGCTCGACGCGATCAAGGCGATGGAGGGCGCTGAGAACGTAGCAACCTTCACCGACTATAAGGAAATGCTGGCAAGCGGATTGGTTGACGTTGTCATCGTTGCAGTTCCTCACTACTATCATCCCCCCATTGTCATTGACGCTTTGAACGCAGGTGTCAACGCTATCAGCGAAAAGCCCGCGGGTGTTTACACCAAGCAGGTTAAGGAGATGAACGCGGTTGCAGAGAAGTCCGATAAGCTGTTTGGTATGATGTTCAACCAAAGAACCAACTGCGTTTACCGCAAGATGCGTGAAATGGTGCAAAACGGTGAATTGGGTGATATCAAGAGAGTCAACTGGGTCATCACCAGCTGGTACCGTACGCAGGACTACTACGATTCCGGCGATTGGCGTGCGACTTGGAAGGGTGAAGGCGGCGGCGTTCTGTTCAATCAGTGCCCCCACCAGATCGACCTGCTCCAGTGGATCGTTGGCATGCTTCCTGAAAAGATCCATTCCTTCTGCCACTTCGGCAAATGGCATGACATCGAGGTCGAGGACGATGTAACCGCATACATGGAGTTCCCCAATGGGGCAACGGGCGTGTTCGTAACCACCACCGCAGACGCTCCCGGTACCAACCGTTTTGAGATCACGGGTACCAAGGGCCGCTTGGTTTGCGAGAAAAATAAGCTGATTTTCGATAAGCTTGAGACCGATGAGCGTGAGCATTGCATGACCGCAAAGGGCTTTGCGGCTCCTAAGTACGAGACCATCGAGGTTGAGACCGACGGCAAGAACGACCAGCACGTTGGCATCATGAACAACTTCGCCAATGCAGTCCTTGGCATCGAGCCTCTGTTCGTTAAGGGTGTGGAAGGTATCAACGGCGTACAGATGATGGACGCTATGATGCTGTCCACGTGGCTTGGTAAGGAAGTGACTCTTCCCATCGACGATGACCTCTACCTCTCCGAACTGAACAAGAGAATCGCAACGGGCCGCACCAAGGAAGCGGTTGCGGACGTTGTTCTGGATACCGATGGCACCTACGGCTCCAAGTAATTTACCAAAGGAAAACCGAAAAGAGAAAGGGTTTAGACAATGAAAACTTTTCGTGTTGCAGTCATTGGTTGCGGAGCGATCTCCGGCAACCACATCAACGGCATCCTTTCGTCCGGGCAAACGCTTTGCGCGCTTTGCGATATTGACCTCGCCGCCGCTCAAGCCAAGGTCGAGCAATATGATTTGAAGGATGTCAAGATCTATACCGATTACGTTGAGATGCTGGATCGGGAAGCCCCTGATTCCGTACATATCTGCACACCACACTATCTCCACGCACCGATGTGCGTGGAGGCACTTGGACGGAACATCAACGTCCTGTGCGAAAAGCCTTTGAGCATCAATATGGATCAGCTCCATGCGGTGCTTGAGGCGGAAAAGAAAAGCACGGCGCAGCTTGGCGTTTGCCAGCAGAACCGTTTTGAGCCGAACATGATCTGGCTGATGGACTTTATCAAGGAGCATGGCGTCAAGTCCGGCTTCGGCCTTGTCAGTTGGGAGAGAAACGAGAAATATTATCGTTCCGGCGCATGGCGCGGAACCATCCTTGAAGAGGGCGGCGGTGTCATGATCAATCAAGCGCTCCACACGCTGGATCTGCTCCAGCACATGTGTGGTATGCCCACGCACGTCACCTCTCATGTGGATAACGATTTTCACAAGGACTACACCGAGGTTGAGGATACCGCTACGGCACACTTTGAAACCGAGGACGGCGCGCGTTACGCGTTCTTCGGTACCACTGCCGCAACGGGCGACCTTCCCGTACAGCTCCAATTTGTGACCAAGGATAACAAAAAGGTCATCGCGAGCAACGACTTTGTGGTCGTCAACGGAAAGCAAGTGGAGATCGAGGATAACCGCGAAGCGATCCACATGGTCGGAAAAGCGGTTTGGGGTACGGGTCATGCCCTCCTGATCAAGGATTTCTATATGTGTCTTGCCGAAAACAAGCCGTTCCGTATTCCCGGAAGCGAGGGAGCAAAGGTGGTACAGCTGATTCTGTCCATGTATCACTCCCACGGCAACCGCATCAAAACGATGTGCTGATCTTTTAACATAACGAAAGGGAACGCTCTATGAAAGAATTTTTCGGGGATAAGCTCCTTCTGAATACGCCGGCATCCGAGGTGCTGTACGCAGAGGTTAAGGATCTTCCCATCATCGACTATCACTGCCACCTGAACGAGCATGAGCTTCGTAACAACCACCGCTTTGCGGATCTGGGTGAGCTTTGGTTGGCGGCAGACCACTACAAGTGGAGAGCGATGCGTCTTTGCGGCGTGGATGAGAAATACATCACGGGCGACGCAAGCTTTTATGAGAAATATCTCAAGTATGCAGAGATTTTCCCGCTTTTGTGCGGCGGTCCTCTGTACTATTGGACCCAGTTGGAATTGAAGCTTCTCTTCGGCATCACCGAACCCCTCTGCTCCGAAAACGCGGAGAAGATCTGGAAGACTGCCAACGAGGCGCTTAAAACGCTGGACGCCAACGCGATTTTGAAGAAGTTCAAGGTCGAGTACGTTGCAACCACCGATGACCCCGCATCCCCCTTGGATGCACATGGCATGTGTGGGGAGACCAACGTACGTCCCACCTTCCGTCCCGATTTCGTCCTGAACATGGACGAGGCGGCGATTGCAAGACTTGAGGGTGCTGTCGGATATTCCGTTAACACCTTAGCAGACGTCAAAAAGGCTTTGGAGGAGAGATTGAACTACTTCCTTTCCAAAGGCTGCTGCATTGCCGACCACGGCATGGATTTCCTTCCCATGGCAGATCCCGGGGAGGAGAGAGCCGCAGAGCTTTACGCGCGCCGCGCGGAGCTGACGTTTGAGGAGAAGCAGGAGGTGTTCTCGCACCTGATGTACTTTATGGCGTCGCTTTACGCAAAGAATGGCATGGTCATGCAGGTCCACTTCGCAACCTTCCGTAATGTCAACGGCGCAATGTTCGCAAAGTGCGGACGTGATGCGGGCTTTGACATCATGAGAGGACAAGTGGACACCGACCGTCTCATTCCGTTCTTCGATACGCTGGCGCAGAGAAACGCGCTTCCCAAGACCGTGCTGTATTCGCTCAATCCGATGTGCGTGCCGTCCTTGGCAACGCTTTCGGGCGCGTTCCCGAACGTGCGCATCGGCGCCGCATGGTGGTTCAGCGATACCGTTGAGGGCATCCGCCGTCAGCTTGAGACCGTGGCGGAATACGCCGCGCTTGGCACCAATCTCGGTATGCTGACCGACAGCCGCTCCTTGGCAAGCTACGTTCGTTTCGATTTCTTCCGCCGCATCCTTGCCGACTTCGTTGGCGGATATGTTGAGAGAGGCGAATACGACCTCGCTGCCGCTAAAAAGCTGATGTACGCCGTTTGCTACGGTAACGTCAAGGCATTTTTGAACCTGTAAAATCAATTGAAAAATATAAAAACAAGAAAGGATCTACCACTATGAAAATGACATTTCGCTGGTACGGAGAAAAGGATAGCATTCCGCTTTCCTATATCCGTCAGATCCCGGGTATGTCCGGTGTGGTCACCGCCGTTTATGACGTACCGGTAGGCGAGGTCTGGGAGCTGGACAAGATCATGCGCCTCAAGTCTCTTTGCGACGAAAAGGGACTGGAGATGGAAGTGATCGAGAGTGTACCCGTGCATGAGGACATCAAGCTGGGGCTTCCTACCCGTGACCGCTACATTGCCAACTACGCAACCACCATCCGTAACCTCGGCAAGGCAGGAGTGAAGTGCATCTGCTATAACTTCATGCCGGTGTTCGACTGGCTCCGCACCAATCTCCACACCGAGGCAGAGGACGGTTCCAACTCGCTCTCCTACAACCATGAGGAGCTGATGAGCCTGGATCCTCACAACCTGCACCTTCCCGGCTGGGACGAGAGCTACACCTCCGAAGAGCTCAACTCTCTGCTGGATGCTTACAGCGGCATGAGCCACGAAAAGCTGTTTGAGAATCTGGTTTACTTCCTCAACGGCATTATGCCCGCGTGCGACGAGACCGGGATCAACATGGCGATCCATCCCGATGACCCGCCGTGGGATATGTTTGGACTTCCCAGAATCATTACGGGTATGGATAGCTACAACAAGCTGTTCACGGCAGTTCCCAACAAGCACAACGGTATTACGCTTTGCACGGGCTCTCTCGGCGCGGGACGTGAAAACAACCTTGTTGAGATGGCAAATCTGCTCGCTCCCCGTTCCTACTTCGTACACCTGCGTCAGATCACTTTCTCGGGTGAGCTTGATTTCTGCGAGAGCGGACATCTGACCTGCAACGGTAGCCTTGATATGTACGGCATCGTTAAGGCACTGGTTGAGGCAGGCTTTGACGGCTACGTACGTCCCGACCACGGACGCAACATCTGGGGCGAGGACGGAAAGCCCGGTTACGGTCTGTACGACCGTGCGCTCGGCGCATGCTACCTCTACGGTCTCTTTGAGGCGGTAGAGAAGGGCTTGAACAAATAATGGATTATAAAAGGAGATTTCAAGCATGAAATTACCGTATCAAATTGACCTTTCCGATAAGGTCGTTGTTGTAACCGGTGCGGGCGGCGTACTGATGAGCGAATTCGCACGTGCTTTGGCTGCGTGCGGCGCAAAGGTTGCGCTTCTTGACATCAACGAAAAGGCGGCAGCGGAGGTCGCGGCTTCCATTGGCGAAAATGCCATCGCGATCGGCACCAACTGCCTCGAAAAGGAGAGCATTCTCAAGGCTCGCGACATCATTCACGAGAAGTTTGGCAAGGTCAACTTCTTAATCAACGGTGCGGGCGGAAACAATCCCCGCGCAACCACCGATAACGAGTATATGACTCCCGATCTTGAGGGCGCTAAGACCTTCTTCGATTTGGAGGAGAGCGGACTGAAGTTCGTATTTGACCTCAACATTACTTCCGCATTTCTTGTTACGCAGGCATTTGCGGCTGACATGGTCAAGACCGGCGGTAACATCATCAACATTTCGTCGATGAACGCATTCACGCCTCTGACCAAGATTCCCGCATACAGTGCTGCAAAGGCAGGTATTTCCAACTTTACCCAATGGTTGGCGGTTCACTTTGCACCCTGCAACATCCGTGTCAACGCAATTGCGCCCGGATTTTTTGCAACCAACCAGAACCGTGCGCTCCTCTTCAACGAGGACGGCACACCCACGGCACGTACGGGCAAGATCCTTGCAGGCACGCCCCAAAAGCGTTTTGGTGAGGTTGGAGAGCTGATCGGTACGCTCCTGTGGCTCGCAAGTGATGAAGCAAGCGGCTTTGTAACGGGTGTTGTTGTTCCCGTTGACGGCGGCTTTAACGCATATAGCGGAGTTTGATTTTTTTAGGAAAGAGGATTCTGCGGGGAGAGGGGGACTTTTGCAAAAGTCCCCCTCTCCCCGCACCCCTCTCCCTTCAAAACCTTTGAATAGGGCACGCCCAGACAAAAGACGTTGTTC
>JAZQXI010000031.1:0-3254 GCA_045632805.1 Eubacteriales bacterium
ATCATCACTGATGATTGTAACATCCTTTATAGCACCGATGCCGTGTTCCCACTTAGCATCACCGCTTTGACCGGCACACTGTACAAAGAGATAATCACTATCAATGTAGATACTGCCGCTGTTGGCAACAACACCGATACCGTCAGTACCAACTACGGATACGTTGGTACCGTTGATGGTCACATTTCCTTCATCCGAACGGATACCGGCGCCGCCTTTAACATCCAACTTTATTCCGGCAAGAGAAATATCACCTGTTGTATAGATTGCAAAATAATCATCGCCACCTTTAACGGTCAGATTTACCGTACCTTGAGAAGGCTTAACGCTTTTCAATGTCTTTACGTTAATCGCACAACCGTTAGGATTGTCGATCGTCAGCGTATGCTCACCGTCGCTTTGAATTTCAAGAGCATAATCACCGCTGATTGATTTTAAGGTCAAATCGGCATTTACAAATAATGTTGTATCGCCGGTCAGTACGATCTCGTCGTTATCCACGAGATTGCTTGCATATTGCGTGTTTGATACGTTCGTTGCCGCTGATGCTGTCAAGGGCATTACGCAAACGACCGTAATCATCAATGCAAGCACGAAAACGGCTGATATCAAGCCTTTAAGCAAGCCATTTCTTTTCGCTTTCATATTCTTGTCCTCCTGTTACTACACGGATACTGCCGCAGCAGTATTATCGGTGCGTGTTTTCAAATTGATTTTCTTTAGAATGTTTACGAACGACCAAGATCCGTTTTCAGTCTTTCTGTAAACCTTGTCAGAGTTTATCAACAGTTGACCGGGTAAGGAAAGCACCTCACCGTTCTCGGTTTCAAACTCAACGTTGAAGTATAGGAGACCTGTTTTCTGATCGCCTAAGCTCGATGGGCAGAAAAAAAGGATTCTTCTGTCATGGAGCTTCAACGTCATCGTTCCGCTCTCATCACACCCATTCAAAACATTCTGATCGTACAGCGGCATTCCGCTATCAAAATACAGGGTGTAAATATCCTTTGGCGCGTTGACAAACAGATAGTCTGTAGTTTCGTCCTTGTCGGTTATACGCTCATAGCCCTTTGGAATAGGAACATCAAGGTCGTCAAAGCGAACCCGTTTTTTCATCACATCAAACACCTCCCGTGTAAATCAAACTTTAAAATCCACTTTACGATATAATTATATCATATATTTATAAAGTCAGAAGGGTGCTTTTAGGGTGTATTAGGGGTGTATTTAGGGTGTATTCACGGCTTTTTAGGGTGTATTTTACAAAAATAGGCAAAAAAATAGGCGATGGCAGGATGCCATCGCCGAGTGAAAGCTTATTTTTCAAGAAGTGCGAATATTTCATCGCGGCTCGTTACTTTCAGAGCTTTGAAAAGTGAGGTCGTGTGCATTTTAACCGTGTTTTCGGACAAATGAAGATTGACTGCTATTTCTTTTCTGCTTCTTCCATCAAGTATTCCTTCGAGAATGTCCATCTGCCTTGAGGTCAGTGTGGTATTTTCGGGAAGGCTTGAAAGTATGCGCTCAATCTTGTCAGCGCGTTCCTTTGAATCAACGTATATGACCGAGGATTTTTCTTCTACAATAATCCGCGGGGGAACATCACTGACGTGTATGTAATCTTGGAGCATCCAATATACGAAGAAGAATACGAACTCACTCATCAGGTAGGATGCGGAAAGAAATTCAAAATTCCATGTGACAAGCTTTTCCACGATCCACATCCCGATATTGCCGAACACTACGGCTAACATAAGTCCTGCGAGCTTCTGTGATTTTCCGCTACTTTTCTTCAGCGATATACTGATCACCACAAGCATTGCCACAAAGTATCCGAGAACGTATATCAGATTAACGGGGTGAAGGAAGCCATATTCCTTAATGAGTTTTGCCGCGCCGTCAGCATACGTCAACTCAACGCTCTTGTAATACCAATCAAGGTGACCTGTTGTCAGCACAAGTCCGAACATCACCATTGCCACAGCGATGAGCACGTATTTGACCCATTTCTCGTAGGCAAATCCGCAAAGACCGGAAATGATCATAAACATACAAAGCGGAACGAACACCTGCCCGAAGTATGCGATCTTGTTTGCGGTGAGTGCGAACTCGACCGTTTTCGAAAGCGACAGAAGCAGATATCCAAGATTTACAACACAAACAGAGAGGGAGAGAACAAAAAGCCAAGGCTCATTTTGCGATTTGCGCACGAACAGATAATACCAGATTGGCAACAAAAGCGACAAAGCAAAAATGACACCATATGCGATTGTCATGAGCCCACCTCCTTGTTGAAATGTAAATTTGATTATTCTATTATATCACAAAATTATGAATAAATCAAGCCATTTTTCCGCTTTTGACAGACACATTGAAAACTGCTTCGAATCATTTCGATGGTCTGGGATGCTTTGCCCCAGACCTCTTTGTGGTATTCGTTTGGCTTGTAAAAGTGGTGTGGGCCCCAAGGGCCCAGGCCACTTTCGTGCGTTTTATGGGGTGGGCATCAAGTACCCAGCCCACTTTTTCGCGCTTTATAGGGTGGGACTTTGGGGCCCACCCTATAAATTTTCATCCTCTCCCATTGGCAGAAGAAAGGCTTCAGCCATCAGCTGCACTCCGAGTCGGAATCCGTAGGAGAAAGCATCGCGCTCGGTGATGCTGTGCATCTCGTTCATGCAGTCCTCAAACTTTTCAAGTGTTTCTTTCTGCTTATCCGTGAGCGTTCCGTCCAGTTCCTCACGGTTCCGGGCAACCAGCTTCAAGAGCTCCTTCAGCCGTTTGTCGCCACGGGTGCATTGCTCGAAGGGCGATACGTTTCCGTACCATAGTTCGTTGATGATGTCCATAATGTTTGTACCTCCTGTTAGCACAAAACAATACCACAGAAGGGGGAGAAAGTCCAGACCTTTTTCGAAACAAATTCAACTTTTTTCGCCGGGCGTTTTCTTTGACTACTGCACCTCAAATTCTGCATTTTGAGCAGGGGCCTTGTAATCGTTTCGAATGTATGCTATACTATTGGCAGAAAGAACGATGAACTGCTTTGTCGGTTAGGTGCACGAGTTCTCGAAAAAATCGGCTCTGACCACACCTTTGACCATCTACAGCCTCGGACTACGTGGACACAGTGCGAGTAAGAGCACACGAAAGCAGTGATTTCAGACTAAAGAGCATCGAAAATCACTCAAAAACACTTATTTTACAAGGCTTTTACGGTTCGGGACGTGGAAGTCGCAGGTTCGAATCCTGTC
>JAZQXI010000032.1:0-15626 GCA_045632805.1 Eubacteriales bacterium
CAGCTCATCACCTTTTATCTGGTTCGCTTACGCAGAAGATTTCATTTAAAATAACATAAATGACAAGCTCCCCCTTGCGGCTTTCGCCGCCAGGGGGAGCTTTGTGTTTCGTCAATCCATCAAGCCGCTTCGGCACCTTCCTCGGTAGTTTCCTCAGCTGCAAGATAAATGGTGATTCTATAACGCTGATTGACGTAAGTGTATTCCGTAGCCTCCACGTATCCGTACTGATAGGAATACATGTCAATCTTCAAGCAATTTGCATAGGTGTAACCGTTATCACGCAAGAAGTCGGGCAAAAGCTTTGCTTCATACATGATGACGCGTTTCTCATCTACAACCTCGGAGTATTCATTGTACACCGTTAAAATAACGCCAAAGCTGTTTTTGGGGATCAGCTCAAAATCATAATGCACCGCGCGTCCATACGCTTCCCAACCCGCATCATGGCTGTCGAACACATGATCCGTATCGGTTGCGGGATCGAGATAGAACTCAATCAGATTTCCCGTATCGGAATCGTACACGTTAAATTTCCACGTGTAAGCATAAACATCCTCAACGCCGATTCCTCGTATATAATCAAGAATCTCACCAAAGGTTACAGAGCCGTGGAACTTCAATCCGCTCTCCTCCGCATTGACGTAATCGTAAATAGACTCCATAAACTCATTGTACACGTTGTAGCCAAACGTTACGTATCTTTCGCAAAGGCGCAATTCTACGTCGCCGTAGTAGTAGACACTGTAATCATGAAGAGTCTTACCCTCTGCGTATTCGATCTCACGGCTCGCAAGATACCAGATATAGTCTCTTGCATTGATACCGAGTTCTGCTGCGATCGTGTCAAGCGTCAGCGTGTCGGTTTCGTACTCCAAGCGTTCTGTTCTGCCTGCATCCTCAATGGTAACGTTGATGATGTAATACTTTCCGTCATTGATCATCCAAGAGCAATTCCGGCAGCTCTCGCCAAGCACCAACATGCTGTGATCCTCGGGGCAAGGCTCTTTGCAAAGCTCGCAATAGCCTGCGCTGATCCACATGTGCTCGCACTCGGGCTGGGAGGTCTGCACGTACTCCACGGTGCAATCTCCCGTGAAATAGTGATTGTAAGGATCATCAACCATCATGCCGTCTACCGTAAAGTAGCCGTAGGGAGCCAGCTCCTCATAAATATAACCGAAATTGGAGATTGCCATTGCCAAGGACATATCAGGAGTGACCGAGTACAAAGATCCGTTATAAGTGATCCAATAAATCGAAGGCATGATCATATCCAAGCGGATCTCTGCATCGCCGTAGATCTCGTAGCCGTAGCGGATCACGTTCTCTCCGTTTACCCAGAACTCATAGGTCTGCATAAGCTCGTCGATGCTCATTCCAAGCGCTTCCCAAAGCAGATCGTCCAGCGTTACGTACTCACCGGGCATCATGAAACGGGATATCTGTGTCTGATAAACACCGTCAACATAGAAGGAGAAGAAGTACTCCGTTGCCATCATACCGCCATCACCAACGAATCCGCAGGTCGGGCAGGGTTCTACTCCATAATACAAGTTGTGATCCTCGGGACAAGGCGCACCGCACAGGTCGCAAGAGCCGGAGGGACCAAACATGTGGGGGCAACCGTCGTCACCGCCACCCACGTCACCGTAAGAAACGTAGGAAATATTGCAATAGCCGGAGATCATCCAGGTTTCATCCGCTTGTACGTAGTCCACCGTCCAATAGCCGTTTTGGATGGACGTGTAGTAATCCATGCCGAGATAGTAAGATACCAGATCGTAAAGCGTAATGGAAGGCTGATCAATCATGATCTCTTTGCCGTCATAATGCACGGTAAAGCCGATTTCACCGCCCATACCACCGTTAGAAACGTAGGAAACCGTACAATAGCCGGAGATCATCCAATATTCATCCACCTGCATGCCGTCTACCGTCCAGTAACCGTTTTGGATGGACGTGTAGTAATCCATGCCAAGATAGAGGTTGACCAGATCGTAAAGCGTAACAGAGGGCTGATCAACATAGATGTCCTTTCCGTCACAATTAACGTTGAAGCCCATGCCCTCATAGCGGACGTAAACGATTACGCAATCGCGGTTCAAGGGATAGCCTTCCCAAAGCTGTTCACCGCTCTCAGCAAACTGCCAGTAGCCGTATTGGCTTTCCATCCAATAATCAACACCTGCATGCTCCATTAAGAACGTGTTGAAATCCATGGGTGCTTCAAAAGGACCGTACTCAACGCCCTCGTAGGTCACCGTAAAGGGCACAGCCTTCAGGAACAGCTCGATCTTGTCATCGAACATGATTTCGGTATCTGCCGTGGGCATTTCTGCGGAAGAAGAATATCCGTAGTCGATATCCTCCCACGTGTATCCTTCACAGTATTGCTCCAAGAATTCGCCCAGCGTAATGCTGCCGAGAATCGGTTGCTCTTTACCGTACACCCACATGCCGTTGGCATCATAAATATTGATGGAAACCATAAAGATATTGAGTGTAATTTCAAGAGACGTCCCCGTGATGGCACTATCCGCACTCAGCTCCTCGCCGTTGCAATATGCATAGCGCACAATGTCCCACGTATACTCGGTGTATTGAGACAGAATCTCGCCTGCGGTGATATTACCGCTGATCTCAATTTCATCCTCAAAATAGGTGGTACCGTAATCGTCTCGGATCGTCACCCAAAGCATACCGGAATGTTGGGTAAAGATGATCTGCACATTTCCCACAAGCTCGTCGCTCACAGCAAGATCCGTTCCCGACCAGTTCTCATAAATTCTCGAAAGCTCGCTGCCATCAAGTCCGATCATTTCCATGATCTCGGCAACCGTGGTTCCGCGTTCAACGGTCAAATAGTCGCCGCGGATCCAGTTGTCGTTGCGGTCATGGACTTCCCATTCAACCTGAACATTTTTGGAATAGATCTGCAACACATATTCAACACTGCTCTCCCCTTCGGGAACGCTCCACGTGTAAGAAAGATCGGTCAGCTCCACCATCTCGCCATTATCATTCCAAATGTACAGAGCAAATTCTTCGGGATTAAACAATCCCTGCTCACGTGCGAAGTTCAACAGCTCTTCATAGGTTACAGAACCGATAAAGCGCTCAAAGACCTCCTCAACGTGCACGCTGCCGTCGGAAGAAGGAAACTCAATTCTGAAATTGACGTATCTGGGGCTGATGCCAATGACATTCCAACCATAGTTAAAGCGCTCGCCGATCGTCGCGTCAAGATCGTAGTCACCGTTCAAAGCATATCGGTTCCAATCAATGTTGAACAGCGCCAGCACGTCACGCAGAGTCATGTTGGGGTCGCTCACCTGAACAGGCTCAAGCACCTCAAAATCACCGACTCCCCAGTATTCCGGGGTGAAGGTGTAGGCGGGAGCTACCACAACGTGGCAGTCGCCCCAAATAATCACGTACCAAACACCCGTCTTATCGCTAACGGGATTACCGTTGACCGTGATCAAATAGGATTCCATGTTTTCGATGAAATCAAAGTAGCGATCTTCCTGCGAATTGAAGATATATCCGAGAACCGCGGGATTTTCAATGGTAAAGCGATCCTCGAGAATCTCACCGTCTATGGTCGTCACATGATATGTGATGGTAATGGGATTCTTGATTTGATCTGCGGGAATGATGACACCGTACCACTCGGGGATCTTTTCATCCGCCGCGCACTCGCGCACCTCGCCGCCGTTCAAATCGAAGAAACGGTAACCGCTGACAGCACCGCTGAGATACTGCTCCACAAACTCCGCAAAGGTAGGAAGCGTACCGTAGATGGTATACTCCTCTTCGTACAGCTTGTTTTCAGCATCTACAATGCCAATATTGACCTGATGCTCCTGCATCTTGATCGTGATCGTCACGTCAACCGCCAAGGCATCGAAGTGTCCGCACATCATATCCTCATAGCCGTTGGCAACGATGGTGTAGAGCTTGCTTTCCCAATCAAAGTCAGCACCGATCAACTCGTCACGGATCTCATTGAAGATCATAGGTCGGTCATAGTGCAGCGTCTGTCTATCCCCTGTTGTTTCGTCAACAATCGTCAAGGTAATGCCGTTAAACTCGATCGTCTTTTCCAGCAATACGATGTAGGCAGTATCGGAAACGATGTAAGAATCCACGTCGGTAACGATCTCACCGTTCACCCAGATCGTAAAGTTCTCTGCATTGTAATAGCAGAAGTAGCTTTCCAAAAGCTCACGCAGAGTCACTTCGCGATCCAGGGTGTGCTGAGCGACCCAGCCCTTCATCCACCAGTAAGGATCGTAACCGCCTTCTGCGGATTCACCCGCAAGATACTGAATTCCGTAAACTTCAAAAAATCGAACAGGCTCGGGCGGGTTGATGTCGCCTCCCTCACTGCTACCGATCGGACGCAACTCAATGGTTGCCATGGAGCTGACGAACCAACTGCCGTCTCTTACCAATTCACCGTCAACGTAAACGTCATAGGAGCCGTTGATTTCCATCAGATCCATACCGCGGAAATCAAGCAGAGCCATATCCAGCGTCAGCTCCGTAACGGGAGGCAGGATGATGCTGTGATAAAAGCTTTCACCGTCTACGACAAAGGTCAGGAAGTAGAAGGAATTCTCGCCGCCGTTGGTGTTAAATCCGCAAATGGGACAATCCTCACCAAGATTTTCGTTGTGATCTCCGGGACAAGGAATGCCGCACTTGTAGCAGCTACCCGTAGAAGCGTCCCAATCGTGGTCGCATTCTGTGTCATCGCCGCCCTCAGCCGAGCGTTTTTCAACAAAGATCATATCCCCGTTGTAAACGAGATGATCCCATTCGGTCACATCTTCTTTATTGACCGCTACAGAATATTGGGAAATGAATGTTTCCCAATCTTCTGCCTCCTTCATGCATTCCGAAAGAACCGCATTGATCGGAAGTGCTTCAAACTCGTCGAAGAAATTATAGGTGTAGAAGTGTTTTCCTTCCAGATAAATCTCGTAGCGCAGGAACACGATCATGCCGCATCCGGGACATTCAACGCCGGTTTCAATACGATCATGGTCGCAATCCACAATGGGATCGTCTCCGCCCTGCTCACCGTTGTAAATCGCTTCAATAACAGCACCCGGATACAGTACAAAGGAAGGATCGCTTACAAGCTCTCCGTCTACGTACCACGTCCAATCATTGAACGAAGATGCTCTGAAGAACTCCGTATCCTGCAGATACAGTTTAAAGAAGATGCGCAATTCGGCTTCGGAGAAGAACAGCTCAAAGGAATTGTTATACATCTCCTCTCCGCGCGATCCGCTGATCATTACCACGAACCGATCAAGATCGGGCGTTGAAGATTCGAAATATTCCGCATAGATATATGCATCCGCCGTCAAAACCGTAGAAGCATTCGCAGGCACACCATCAACGTACCACCAATATGCCTCCAATGTCTCCTCAAAGGTCGTGCCTTCACTTTCAATGTAAGCGTTAAAGAACTCTTCAAGAGTCATACCTGTGTCGGGAATGATGTAGCTCTCAACCATAGAAATGGGGTCCTGATAGATTTCCAGAGTCACCTTGATTTCGCCGTCCTCGGGTTCTGTGACCTCGGCACCAATCAGCACAGCCTCCAAATATGCCATACCGTAGCTTCCCGTAATTACGGTGTCACCGTCAACAAGTTCGCCGTTAAGATACCACTCGTAGTTTTCGAACGCATCCATCATCGTATTCAAATACGCATCGTAGATACCTCTGACAGTCCATTCCTCGGTTGCATCCAGCTCGATATCCCAATACATTTGAGAATCGCCCGCATTGATACCTACAGAAAGCTCGATGGTATCAAAGGTTATCACGTAGATAATGGTATCTCCTGCCATAACCACGGTTTCGGAGGTTGCCAATTCCCCATTGACCGTCCAATATCCGTCTGCAAGCGTGTCTTCAAAGCTCGTATCGGGATCCGCGTTGAGATAGAGGTTAAACAGAACCTCCAGCGCGATCTCGCTTTCGCCCATTACCACCGGAGCGGTCGTTGCACCGTCACCGGAATCAACGCCAAAGAACACCTCATTTGCACCCTCCGCGACGCGGTAGGTTGCTGTGATCACGCATCCGGCTGTCAATACCGTATCGGCATTGGCAAACTCGCCGTTCACCATCCATTCGGTGGACAAGAGCGTGCTCTCAAAGGAGCCTGCTTCCAGATAGATTTCGTAGAACCATCTCAACGTCATTCCCTCGGGAATGATCTGCGCAGTGCTCATTGCATTGCTATCGTCGATTTGGATCATAGTGATCTTAATCTCACCTTCGGAGGGTTCTTCAGGCGCGATCTGCGCTGCAAACGCCATCAGAATTACACTTTGTTCTCTGATGACAGTATTGGCATCCGCTGCCACACCGTCCACCATGAACACATAGATTTGGAATGCTTCTTCAAAGGAAACGCCCGAATCCTCCAACAAATATGCGTTGTAAAATGCTTCCAGAGTAAGCTCACTGTCTCCTACAGCAATCAGCTGTTCCGCAATGAAATCGCCAAGCATCACCTTGACAAGCACGTCACCCGCTTCGGGAGTCAAAATGGTCGCATCGTCATCGGGAATCACCACAGAATTGATCACATAGCTTACAACGTCATCGGCACAAACCGTGGTGTCGGCATCAGCCGCCTCACCGTTGACCAACCATGCACCGCTTTCCAGCGTGCTTTCAAAGGTTGCCTCGGAGTCCATGCTGATATAAGTCTCAAACAGCTCCTGCAACGTAATAACGGACTCGGCAATGTAAATGGATTGAGAGTCAAGCACGTTATTGTTGAGAATCGTCTCAAAGGTGATCTCATATTCGGGTTCGGGATCGTCGGGACCGGGATCGGGGGTAACGGAGCCGAGCTCAAACGCTACCAGATCGTTATCGCAAATAACATCGTCAGCGGTTGCTTCAACACCGTTGATGTACCAAACGCCGAATTCGAAAGATTCTGCCAAGGACTCGTAGAAGAAGAGATCATCCTTCAGATACCAGTTATAAAGGTTTTGCAGAGTAATTTGGCTACCTGCAACCTGTCTCAGCGTTTCCCACGTTTCCCCATTATTGGGATAGTGGATTTTCAGCCCCGAAAGCTCTGTAAAGTGGAAGCGAATCACATCTCCCGCCTTCAAAATGGCGGTTTCGTCTACTTCTTCCTCGTTGATCGTCCAATAACCGTAAGCAAGAGTGGTTTCAAAGTTGCTGTTCATAAACGCCGTGTGACCTTGATAACACTCACTGTAATATGCGGGAATCACGTATCGCTCGAAGAAGTCCTTCACCGTAATCACAAGGTCTTCTACCCAAATATCACTATACAAGGAGTAGTCGTTTACAATATGGAAATCGTGAACGTAATGAACGTTATAACCTTCACTGGTGCTTACGTCTTGCGTCCAAGCAAAACGAACGGTATCACCGGCTTGAATGGTGGGATTGCCCAAAGCAAATTCGCCGTTGATAAACCAAGCACCGTATTGGAAAGATTCGTCATAGCGGTAATAGCCAATATAGGGATAGAGATAGTTGTTTACCAAATCCTGCAGGGTAATCTCTTCGCCCAGAACAGTGATCGTCTCATTTACAAGCTCCTCGTTTTCAAAATCACTTGTAAACAGGATATCAAAGGATGCTTCGGGTTCAGGACCTGGCGTAAAATGCTCCGTTACGTGAATGATGTCACCATTGTAAACGGACCAATCGAAACCAACGTTTTCCTCGCCGTTAACGGTTACCGAATAGGCAGCAACAAAGGCTTCCCAATCAGCTGCATCCGCAAAGTATGCGGAGAGGATTGTTTGCAAGTCGATCGCATCATACGGCTCATAGGACAAATAGCTGTCATAATATTCACCGTTGAAATAAATCTCTGCACGCAACACCAAATCGGAATCGTGATCACCGTCACCAATATAACGCATAGTAACCTGCGCACCCTCGTACAGAGGATAGGAATAATCGGTAACAAGCACATCGTCTACGTACCACTCCCAATCCTCGATGGCAGTACCTTGAACCTCAAGATACGAATCGAAAAGATAACGGTGGAAATAGAAATAGACAGTTGCTTCTTCTGATTTGATGCTATATCCGCATGCGCCCTCAAAATCGTCCCCGATGATAATGGTCGCATTCACCATGATACGCTCGGGTTCGGGATCATCGGGATCGGGATTTACAGAGGCCGGAACAAACGATACCGTATCGCCTTCAGCGATCACCGTATCCGCGTCAGCCGCGGCGCCGTTGACCAACCACTCGCCGCGCGTCAACAGCTCCTCGTAATCATATTCAAAATAGGATTTGAGATATTCGTCAAATAACTCGTACAGAGTGATCTCCGAGCCGTCAACGGTGATGGATTCTTCAAAGCTCTCACCGCCGATCTCGGTGCGGAAGGTGATCTCAAACTCCTCGGGAGCATGCATGACAAAGGTAACGATATCCCCGTTGCGAACAATCGTATTTTCGTCTGCCGCCTCGCCGTTTACCAACCAAGAACCGTATGCAAGGAATTCTTCCCATCCAATGAGGCCGTTGGGATCGAAATAGCCTTCAAACAGCTGGCGCAGGGTCAATTCCGCTTCTCTGAAAGCAATGGTCTGAGAAGAGGACGATCCGCTCGATGTCATGGTTACAAAGGTGACGGTATTCACACCAACGGCAACTTCAAAGGTTGCCACGACCTCGCATCCCTCGGTCAAAACCGTGTTGGCATCTGCCGCTACACCGTTCACCGTCCATACGTAGGAAAGCAAAGAATCCTCAAAGGATGCGCCGCCAATATAATTTTCGTAGAACTCCTTCAAGGTCGTTCCTGCGGAAACAACGCCAGTGCGCTGTACAGCCGTTCCCTCCGTAAACATCGTAAGGGTAATCAGAATTTCGCCCGCCTCGGGAGTCACCGGAGGATTCGAATAATTCAATACCGCACGAACCACACTGCCTCCCGATACAACGGTTTCGCTTGTCACCGCGTTGCCGTCTACGGTCAAGGTGTACATTCCGACAACGGATTCATAGTCTCCAAGCACCGAAGCAAGATACTCTTCGTAAAATTCGCCAAAAGGAAGTGCCGCATCGATAGTAAACATCTGCTCGGAAATCACACTTCCATTATCCAAGCGCAACAAGACCTCATCCGTAGCAGGAGTCATCAGCGTATCGTCCTCGCCGGGGTTCGGATCGGGATCAACCGTCTGCGTATAGGTAATGACGTCACCGTTCGCAATCTGAACGCTCGGATCCGTCACTCTCTCCCCATTGATTTCAAAATAACCGTACTGCAAGCTTTCCGTAAAGCTTTCAAATCGGAGTTCGTGAACCGCCACATCCGCAAGGGTGAAAATCTCCCCTTCGTAGAGCGTAACGGTGCTGTGACCGGACTGAATGATCTCACCGTTCATATCGATAAAACGGAAAGAAAACTCAATGGTCTCCTTGTTCGTGCCGGGTCCCGGATTGACAGGGGTGTCGCCCGTGTCCTTATATACCGCAGTAATCTCACTGTCCTTGCTCAAAACGGTATTCGCATCAGCAAGCTGACCGTCAACGTACCACGTGTATTCCTCGGAAGCATCCTCAAAAGACTGGCTCCCCCCCGAAACGTAGGTTTCGAAGAAGGTCCCCAACTGAATCGTCTCGCCATCTACAATGATGGAAGTCCCCTGTTGTCTACCGTTTTCGGGATTGAGAATGGTAACGGGCAGCTTGATCTGTCCCTCTTCTGGCTCTGTAACCGTAACGCCGATCTGGCTTCCCACAACGTTACTGCCGCGTTTAACAGACGTATCTCCGTTAGCAGGCTCGCCGTCAACGGTCCATGTGTAAAACTCGCTCTGCTCGTCAAAGGTCGTACTTCCGCGACCAATGTACGTATCGAAGAATGCACGCAACGTCAGTTCATTTTCGTCCATTTCGAAGTACATGACTTGGAAGCTATCGCCAACCTGTGAACGCACGCCGATCTTGTCGCCCTGCTCAAATCCACCGGGGGTACCGGGATTCTCGGGGTCATCGGGATTTTCGGGATTGCCGGGATTTTCAGGATTGGGTTTCCCGGACGAGTTGCCACCATCGGCAGGAGTCAGCATCTTTGCCAAAATCACGCTTTGCGCATTCAAAGCGGTATCGGCAGTCGCTTCCTTACCGTCAACGTACCACGTGTATTCCTCCAAACAATCCTCAAAGGTCTGCGAGCCACCCGAAATGTGGGTTTCAAACAAGTCCTTCAAGGTAATGGAAGATCCGTCCACCACGATACCAGCGCCCATCTGCTGTCCCGTTGTGGGATGATAGATGGTCACATTCAGCTTCATCTGACCGTCGGCAGGCGTCTTGACCACGCCTTCCTTATCGGTCGCTACGATGTTGCTTCCCTTCTTAACGGGCGTAGAACCGTCAGCCGCCACGCCATCCACGGTCCACGTGTAGTCACCACCAACCGATTCGAAGGTTTCGGAGGTGCTACCCGTAGTCAGATAAGCGTCAAAAAACTCGCGAAGGGTCGTCTCTTCGCCGTTTTCCAGCTCATAGTACATCAGACGCCAAGAATCGCCGCCAATTTGCTTGACGCCAATCTTATCGCCCTGTACAAAGGTACTCCCGGGAAGTCCGGAAGCGTTGGGGTCATCAGGATTGTTGGGGTTTCCCGTGTCCGTGCCCGTGCTGACCTCACCGCCGCACGCCCACAGAGAAAACAGGACCGCAATCATCAATCCCACTAACATCAACCGTTTCATGATTTTCATAGTGTTCTGTCCTTTCTTGGTGTTCAAGATTCGGGTTCTCTTCAAAACCTGCACTTTGTACAAGTTTCCATCATCCATTATATCATGTTTTTTCCACCTTTGCAACACTTTGGAGAAAAAAGATGACGCAAAAAGCCGCGATTCCAAAAGAAATCGCGACTTTCGCTATTCAAATTTACTTGAATTACTTCAGAGCTGCCTGAGCTGCTGCCAGACGTGCGATCGGCACGCGGTAAGGCGAGCAGGAGACGTAGTCCAGACCGATCTGGTGGCAGAACTCAACGGACGTGGGGTCACCGCCGTGCTCACCGCAGATACCAACGTGGAGGTTGGTGTTTACGGGACGACCAAGGGTAACAGCCATGTTCATCAGCTTACCAACACCGGTTTGGTCAAGCTTTGCAAAGGGATCGTTCTCGAAGATCTTTGCATCGTAGTATGCGCCCAGGAACTTGCCTGCGTCATCACGGGAGAAGCCGTAGGTCATCTGGGTCAGGTCATTGGTACCGAAGCAGAAGAAGTCAGCGTTTGCTGCGATCTCGTCTGCGGTCAGGCACGCACGAGGAATCTCGATCATCGTACCAACCTCATACTCAAGGTTCGCGCCTGCAGCTGCGATCTCAGCGTCTGCGGTCTCAACGACAACAGCCTTAACGTACTTCAATTCCTTAACGTCGCCAACCAGCGGGATCATGATCTCGGGCTTAACGTTCCAATCGGGATGAGCCTTCTTGACGTTGATAGCCGCACGGATCACAGCGGTGGTCTGCATCTTTGCGATCTCGGGATAGGTGACTGCCAGACGGCATCCACGGTGACCCATCATGGGGTTGAACTCGTGGAGAGATGCGATGATTGCCTTGATGGTCTCAACACTCTTACCCTGTGCCTTTGCGAGAAGCGCGATGTCTTCCTCGGTGGTAGGAACGAACTCATGGAGAGGAGGATCCAGGAAACGGATGCAAACGGGATGGCCTTCAAGAGCCTCGTAGAGCTTCTCGAAGTCGCCCTGCTGATAAGGCAGGATCTTTGCCAAAGCCGCTTCTCTCTCTTCAGCGGTATCGGAGCAGATCATCTCACGGAATGCCGCGATTCTGTCTGCCTCGAAGAACATATGCTCGGTACGGCACAGACCGATACCCTCAGCGCCCAGCTCGCGAGCCTTCTTAGCGTCTGCGGGAGTATCAGCGTTGGTGCGGACCTTGAGCTTACGGAACTCATCAGCCCAACCCATGATGGTGCCGAAGTTTCCGGAGATCTCTGCGTCAACGGTGGGAATCAGACCGTCGTAAATGTTACCGGTGGAACCGTCGATGGAGATGCAATCACCCTCATGGTAGGTCTTGCCTGCCAGCGTGAACTGCTTGTTCTCCTCGTCCATTGCGATCTCGCCGCAACCGGAAACGCAGCACTTACCCATACCGCGGGCAACGACTGCTGCGTGAGAGGTCATACCGCCGCGAACGGTCAGGATACCCTGTGCAGCCTTCATACCCGTGATATCCTCGGGAGAAGTCTCAAGACGAACCAGGACGACCTTCTTGCCTGCGTTCTTCCATGCCTCTGCATCCTCTGCGGAGAATACGATCTGACCGCATGCAGCACCGGGAGATGCGCCAAGGCCGCGACCGATGGGCTTGGAAGCCTTGAGTGCCTTTGCATCGAACTGGGGATGCAGAAGGGTGTCAAGGTTACGGGGATCGATCATCAGAACTGCCTCTTCCTTGGTCTTGTGACCCTCTGCTACGAGATCAACAGCAATCTGCAGAGCTGCGGGAGCGGTTCTCTTACCGTTACGGGTCTGGAGCATATAGAGCTTCTCATTCTCGATGGTGAACTCCATATCCTGCATATCGTGATAGTGGTTCTCAAGGATTGCGCAAACCTTCTTGAATTCCTCGAACGCTGCGGGGAACTTGTCTGCCATCTCCTCGATGGGCATAGGCGTACGGACACCTGCAACGACGTCCTCACCCTGTGCGTTGGTCAAAAACTCACCCATGAGCTTCTTTTCGCCCGTTGCGGGGTCACGGGTAAATGCAACACCGGTTCCGCAGTTGTCACCCATGTTACCGAATGCCATTGCCTGTACGTTAACAGCGGTACCCCAAGAATAAGGAATATCGTTGTCACGTCTGTAAACGTTTGCACGGGGGTTGTCCCAAGAACGGAACACTGCCTTTACCGCGCCGATGAGCTGTACCTTAGGATCGGAGGGGAAGTCCTCGCCGATCTTGGACTTATACTCAGCCTTGAACTGCTCAGCCAGCTCCTTGAGATCCTCTGCGGTCAGTTCAACGTCAAGCTTAACGCCCTTCTCTTCCTTCATCTTGTCGATGAGCTCCTCGAAGTACTTCTTACCGACTTCCATAACGACGTCGGAGTACATCTGGATAAATCTTCTGTAGCAGTCGTATGCCCAACGAGCATTGCCCGACTTCTTTGCCATGACCTCAACAACTTCCTCGTTCAGACCCAGGTTCAGAATGGTATCCATCATACCGGGCATGGAAGCGCGAGCACCGGAACGTACCGATACGAGCAGAGGATTTTCAAGATCACCGAACTTCTTGCCGGTAACCTCCTCCATCTTTACGATATACTCCATGATCTCTGCCATGATGCCGTCATTGATCTGTCTGCCGTCCTCGTAGTACTGGGTGCACGCCTCGGTGGAGATGGTGAATCCCTGAGGAACAGGGAGACCGATCTTCGTCATTTCAGCAAGGTTTGCGCCCTTACCGCCCAGCAGCTCACGCATGGATGCGTCGCCTTCGGAAAACAGATAGCAATACTTCTTTGCCATGTTTGGTAATCCTCCATTTTATATAAATAATTTTTTGACATGCCGATGGATGGGCACAGCAAAAAAGCGCCTGCCCCTGTCGACTTTCGCATTACAGCTCATTATATCATATTTTTTTCCATTTTTCCATAGTTTCACATCGTTAATTTGCAATCAAAGTTGTAAACATTTTGTGAATAAAGCAAAATCGTACAAAATTCGTTTGACATCAACCGCTTTGTATTGTATAATATGGTGATAACATTTTGCGGCGGACTCCTCACAGGAGTCGGGCGCCCTTTTGCGTTTTCCGATCCAAACACCGTTTTCTATAAAGAGGTAGGCAGATATGGCAGATATTTTCGATCTTTTCCGTCAGATTGCAAAAAAAGAGGAGACTCCCGCCTCCCCCATCACCCACCTGATCGTGGGCTTGGGAAACCCCGGCGACAAATATTTCAACACCCGCCACAATGCGGGTTTTTTGACCTTGGATTACATTGCGCAAAGATGTAACGTGCGCATCGACCGTGCCAAATTCCATTCTCTTTATGCCGAGGCAACCATCGGAACGCACCGCGTGCTTCTTCTCAAGCCCCAAACGATGATGAACGCCTCGGGAACGGCTGTTGGAGAGGCGGCGGCGTTTTACAAGATTCCCGCCGAGAACGTGATCGTTTTTTCGGACGACATCACGCAAGTCCCCGGAAAGATCCGCGTACGCCGCAAGGGCAGCGCGGGGGGGCATAACGGTCTTAAGGACATCATCGCGCATCTCGGAACCGATCAATTCCCCCGTATTCGTCTTGGCGTAGGTGAAAAACCGCATCCCGACTACGATCTTGCTGCGTGGGTGCTATCGGACTTCACCAAGACCGAGCAAGAGGTGCTGTTTGACGCATTCGGCTGTGCGTACGATGGGCTGAAGCTGATTTTGGATGGCAAGTTCGACGACGCGATGCAGCTTTGCAATTCGCATGCGCCGAAAACCGAGAAAAAATAATTCCGTTACAAAGCAACAATTCGACAATTGTTCAAATCTTTCAGCCGCTTTTCTTTTGACGAAACAGGCGCAAAAGAAAAGCTAACAAAAGAAAACGCCGTTTAACGGATATTTCGCGCTTTGCGGAGCGCGCCAAGGGCTGAGAGATTGGATTGATCCAATCTCTCAACTCCCGAAGGGAGTTTCCTCGCTTCTTGACCTCGCAATTTTTTGAAAAAGCTTGATCAAAACTTTGCCTCCTTGGCAAAAGCCGATCATTTTGTTGAATTTTGGATCCTATCATCCCCCAAAGGAGCATTTCATGAGTCTACTGACACAGTGCATCCGAAGCGATCCCGAATATGCGCAATTGCTTCGCGTGGCACAGCGCAACTTTCGGGAAAATCCCCTCCCCATCCTCGCCAGCGGTCTTTGCGACGGCGCGTCCGACGCATTTCTCGTTTCTTTGATCGAGGATACCCGAGAGGTAAGACGCGGCACCCCCGCCCTGATCCTCTGCCCCGAGGAAAAGGATTGCGTACGTCTTCTCGCAATTCTGGAAAGCAGCGGTCTGCGCACATCCTTCTACCTGTCACGCGACCTCACCTTTTATAACATCACCGCCTCCCATGAGTACGAGCATGAGAGGCTGCGCGTGTTGCACGGGCTTCTCCTTGGCGACTACGATGCGGTCGTTACCACTCCCGACGCCGCCTTGGGCTATACAACGCCTCCCAAGCGTCTTTCCGAATCCATCCTTTCGGTGGATACCGCGACCTGTGTCAGCCCTACCGAGCTGGCAAGCAAACTGATCTCCGCCGGATACGTTCGTGTTGATCAGGTTGACAGCCCCGGTCAATTTGCTATGCGTGGCGGAATTCTCGACGTATTCCCCCCGCATGGACGCTTTGAGGATTCCGACGGCGGTGACCGCACGGGCGCGTTCGCTTTGCGAATCGAGTTTTTCGGTGACGACATCGACCGTATGGGTCTGTTCGATCCCGACACCCAACGCATGACCGAGAACGTCGAAAGCGCAAGCTTCGCCCCCGCACGCGAGCTTCTCCCCGACAAAGAAGCA
>JAZQXI010000033.1:0-6142 GCA_045632805.1 Eubacteriales bacterium
CGAAAGTCGGTGATTTTGTCTACAGTCTGGGCGGGCGCTTGCGATACAAGCGCACGCGTTTTATAGTTGTTAGAGAATTCCTTCATCCAGACATTGCTCAATGAATTCGGCGTAAAGTGAGTTGGGCCATGTGAACCAATCGCGCGTGTAGTTCTCGGGCGCGTCGGCGTCAAAGCCCTCGTGCAAATACCCCGTTCCCGCGTCGGTGGTGGCGATCAAGTGCAGCAATTCGCGCTTCTCTTCCTTATCGATGGAGGTCATTCCCTGCATGACAAGCGCCATGTGCCAGATGTAACCGTCGGGCGTGTGACGCGAACCGATCCCCTTTGCCGCCTTCCCCTCAAAATAGAAGGGATTTTCGGTGCTAAGCAAAAAACGTCGCGTGTTTTGATAGATCTCATCGTCGGCAGGCGCGTAACCGATGTACGGGACCGACAAAAGGCTTGGAATGTTGGCGTCGTCGATCAGAGAGTAATTCCCCATGCCGTCGGTCTCGCAGGCATAAATCCTTCCGTACTTTTCATGTTCGACGATACAATATTTGCGAATGCCCTCGTCGATGTCCTTTTTCAGCATCAGGCACTCTTTTGCGAGCGCGGTGTTTCCAAGCACTTCCGTCAGCATTTCCGCCATGTATGAGAGTACCACCGAGGCAAACATCTCGGAAGCGGTCAGATATCCGTATTGGCAGCCGTCATCGCTTGGGCGGAACGCGCACCACGTCATGCCCGTATATGCCACGGGAGAGCCCAAGCCTTGGTTGGGAATGGTATCCCACGGAACGGGTGGATTTTGACGGATAAAGCGGTAGGGAGACTGTTCCATGTGGTGCTGTTCGGTTCTCCAAACCTCAAGGATCTTTTTCGCAACCGTTTCCAGCGACTCACAGATCAATTCTTCTCTTCCCGAATGCTTCCAATAAAGATAGAGCAAACGGATGGGATAGCAGAGAGAATCAATCTCGTATTTGCGTTCAAACACCCAAACGCTCTGCCGAGGCTCATCATCAATATGTCCGTTGCCGTTGGGGTCTCGATTGAAGGCGTTGGCGTAAGGATCGATGGTAATGTAGCGGAACTGGCGGCGCAATACGCCCTCGATGATCGATGCGACTTCATCGTCCTTGGCAAGCGGCGTATAGTGCGTGACCTGCGTAGAGGAATCGCGAAGCCACATACCCGGAATGTCTCCGCTGACCAGAAAATACGTGCCGTCCTCGCAACGGTCCAATACCGTGTGCGCGGTGTGCAGATATCCGTTTTCGTACATCCTTGCAAGCTTTGGATAGTCCTTCAAGCGTTCGAGATAGGGCTTCATATGTTCCTTCATCGCATCGGGAACGTCGTTGGCATAGACCAGATTGCGCTCGTGCTTGACACGGATCAAGCGGTCCTCGCAAAGCATCACGATATCGGAAAGTCCAAACGGTACGCAGCGATATTCGGGCATAAAGTCGGATGCGATGCCGCCGTTCCAAGTGCCTCGGAAAGTGAAATCCAAGGGGCGTGTGCGGTTAAACCGCTCCTCTTTGCAGTGGAACGGGCCGAACATATTGCGCAGACTTGAGCGCAACAGAATTTCAATCTCATTCTTGCCAATGACCAATAGATCGGTGATATCCGCGCGCGTATCCATAACGAAATCGCGACGTTTGCCGTTGACGGTCACCTCGGCAACCAAAAATCTGCCCCGCAGATCCAGGACGCGCGCGCCGTGTCCATCGTAGGTGTAAGCTCCTGTGTAGGTGACCTCACCCTTGAAGAAGGGATAGCCGCAAGCAAAGAGCTGATCGGTAACGGGCGGGAGCGCGGTCGGTTTGGTGATCGTGTATGCACCGTCCAAAACGAATTCGCCCTTGATGAAGATCGGCTCGATGTGCGTATCGTAATAGAGGCAATTGCGCAAGCTCTCGGTGGCAAGCGGATCAAAGAGCGCAAAATTCACGCCCTCGTGCTGATAGTAGTCAACGGAATAAACAAAGCGGTTTTCCCCGACTTGTACGGCATCCGTGATGTCTGCTTCCATAAAGAGAATGTCAAAATCACTCGATTCAAAATGAACGGGAATGCCGTTGAGTGTGGCATGCAGGTCGTTCCCCTGCTCCATCATCAAGGAAAGCGGCATTTTGTCCTTTACCGTAAAGGTCTGCTCGATCCAGATGCGTCCGCGATAGTCCTCCCGCAAGAGGTCCTCAAAGATGCGTTGCAAATGCAGGCGCTCACCGAAATGAACACCGTCACGGGACACACGCGCAAAATCGCAGACCAGCGTATTGTTTGTAATATGAGAAAGCGCAAAGTGAGATTTGATCGGCTCCTCCGCCCAGTACATCTGCTGTGGCTTTGCCGCCTCGTCACGCATCAAAATCAAGCTTTCGCAGGGTTCCAAGGTCATACGGTCGGTCACGTTACGCGTTTGCAGGGTCAACAGATCCAGTGCGCGGTAATGCTCCGCGATTCCCTTGGTTTCAAAGCTACCGCTTTCAAGGCGAGAAAGGTTATTGACAAAGATGTAATCTCCAAGCTCCCCACGTCGCGTGGCAATATCTACTCTGCCCGAGGTGCAACGGAAGAAAACGCCCGCATGCTCGATCACACTCTCAATCGTTGTATTGGAAGAGAGCGGCACGTGCGCAAGTTCACCGTCGATGCGATTCAAATCTCCCAGCAGCAAGAGCTTTCCGTGATAGTTCTTCAAAAGCGCGACCGTACTTGCCGCAACCGTACCCATATCGGGAATCACAACCGTGGTATAGTGGCATTTACCAACTGTGATGCCCTCGCCCTCCGCGTGCGCATGGCGCGCAAGGATGCTCTCGTCTCCCAAATGGAAGCGGATGCCGTTGTTGCGGAAGGTCTTGTAGATCAGCTGCTCAAATTTTTGTTGCAGCTCCCCATCATAGCGACCAAACAGATAGTCGGTGTAAACGGCGCGCATGGGATGGATCAAAAGCACGTCCACGGTTTCCTCGGTGTTGGCAACGAGGTAACCAAGGCGCGTGAAATACTCATTAAAGGTAGCAAACTGCTCAAACCAATTGTTTTGCCGCGAGAATACAGGGGGATGATCGCTCTTTCCTTGCGCCGAAAGCGAATATGGGAAAAGGTGCTGACACATCAGATTGACACCGTGGAAATATTGGAATTCCGCAACGTTTTTCAGTTCCTGCGGTGTCGTATCGTGTCCGCAGCAGGCAAAGGTCTCGGTCAAAACCTGCTTGATTCCAAGCTGACTTGCAACGCTTCCCACCTGAATGGGCATCAGAGTCTCGTTCCAATCTCTGCCAAGGCAATCGACGCCCGGGATATGCTCGTACTCATAGGACGGCATCACGCCTGCCCCACCCATCATCTGGGCATAGAGTGTGGATTCCTCTACGCTGTGCCCCGTGAGCTTGCAACCGTGCGCCTCGCACCAATCGTACAAGCGCTTGTAAAAATGCTCGGTGTAGAGACGGTTGGTGATGGTATAGTAGCGCACACGGAACAAAATTCCCGCCTCGTCCTCGGTAAACAGATAGATCAGTCCGTCACGCACGTCGCCGCCGTATTCCGTCTCGTACGCGTCTGCCACGATGGGGCTGAACGGTGTTGCCCAACGGTAAAACTGCGGTTCATCGGTAAAAAATCCCGTCAATTCCTTTCCAAATCGGTCACCAAAGCGCTTGTAATATTGCTCGTGTGTCTCCTCGATAAACGCCGTGACCACGTCGGGATTGAGAATATCAGTGTTTGCGGGGCTATAGCGGCGATAGACGCAATGGTATTCTTTAACGCTCGGCTTTTCCGCTGTCAGACGAGCGTAACCGTTTCCACTTTTTTCATAACAAGCAAAGGCTTCGGGGTCGAAGTGATCCCGAACCGCATATTCCAGATACTGCGCCAAGAACTCCTTTTTGGCAAGCAATTTTCCGCCGACAAAGCCACTGGGCCAGCCGTTTTCGTCATAGATCCATGCGTTCATCCCAAGCTCTCGCGCGTGATCGAGGCATGCCTTGATACAATCGAACCAATGCTCGCCCATGTATTCGTCCTTCAGACCGATCCGCGCGTGCATGATAAAGCCGCCCATGCCTGCCGCCTTCATGTCATCGATCTGGCGGAGTAACTCGGGAATTTCCAACGTATTATTCCAAGACCAGAACGGGATTGATCGGTAATCGGTCAGATCCTCGTTTTCAAAAATATGCTTTAACAGATCCGTACTTGCGTTTGCCATGGCTCTGCCTCCTCTTTTTTGATGGATCCATTTTATCATATCCGCATGTAAAATACAAGACACTAACATCAAAAAAGACAAATCTCGCCTAAAAGTAGACAAATCCGACCTCAAAAAAAATCCACGAAAGCTTGCAATTTGAAACTTGGTGTGTTATACTGACATCAATACCACCACGGAGGACACAAACATGGATTATGCAATGTATGCAAAATTTTCCCGCATGGTCAGAGACAGAGGGATCGAGTCAACGGCGGACTATGCCAAAAGTCTTGGCTTTACGTCGGTCGAATTTTTTGATTTTGTAGGACCGAACTGGCAGGAAGTCGTTCCGAGCCTTGAAGATGCCAAGCGCTATCGCGCGGTGCTTAAGGAGCGTGGCTTGCACGTGGCGTGCTATTCGGTTGCCGTTGGACTGTATGACCCGTCCGCTCCAAACGGAATCGACGCTCACGCCGAGCAAAAGCTGATGCAATACGTTGACCGTGCCGTAGCCCTTGGGTCTCCCTTTTTGCATCACACGATTACTTTGGGTGTGGAAGGCATGCCGATCCCTTACAAAAAAATGCTTGCCACAGTTCTCCCTGCCGTTGTACGGGTAGCAAAATACGCCGCATCTTGCGGAATTGCCTGTTTGTACGAGGATCAGGGGCTGTATTTTAACGGTGTTGAAGGGTTTAAAGGATTCTTTGAAGCAGTCAGAGCCGAGGAGCCATCGGTCGGCATCTGCGGCGATATTGGAAATGTGCTTTTTGTGGACGAATCCCCTGTGGATTTCTTCCGCGCCTTTGCGCATGAGTTCCGCCACGTACATATCAAGGATTACGTCCCCTGCAAAAAGGAGGACGCGGGATCTGCTGTTACCAAGGGCGGTCTTTATATTAAGGAAGCGATCATTGGCCGCGGCATGATCGATACCGTTTCCTGCCTGCAAATCTTGAAAGAGGTTGGTTACGCAGGCGCGATCGCATTTGAAAACAACCACGAAGAGGATTTTGCCATGGGTGTTCAAATCGGTATGGAGCTGGTGGATTCCATTCTTATATAGTAAAACCTTGTGAGGAGTATGAAAAATGCTCCTCACTCTTTTTCTTCTCCTTGCATATTCTGTTTCTCCCGCGCATAGTCTTGTAACACAGAAGAACAGGAGGAGCTTTACTATGAAAAAACAATCTACTGAATTGACCGAGGTCAAAACGACCAACAAGTTCAAAACCGTGCTGGAAAAGATCGGAAAACGAAATCTGATCATTGCTTGCGCTGTTGTTCTCATCGGCGCCGCTGTGATCTTGAATTTTGTTCTCTTTTCTTCCACCGACACCCCCGACGGCTACGACGGCTATGATCAGCCCAGCGGCAACATCTCGGGAGATCTGAACAACGGCGGCACAAACACCGACACCAATGACAACAAGGACACGGACAGCACCTACTTCTCCGCAACGCAGGTAAGCCGTCAACGCGCACGCGACGAAGCCTTGGAAGTGCTTCAAGCAGTCGTTGACAACGCCGACTCCACCGAAACCGCAAAGACCGAAGCCTTGGCTGATATTGCTGCCATTGCAGATGAGATTCAGAAAGAAGCGAATATTGAGTCTCTTATCACCGCAAAAGGATTTGATCAGTGTGTAGCGGTACTCAACGGCGACACGGCAAGCATCGTGGTCAGTGCCGACGAGCTTCAGCCCGCGCAAATCGCTCAGATCAACGCCATCGTCTACGAGCAAGCCGGCATCGCTCCTACGGGAGTTACGATTATTAACAAATAATGCATGGAAAAGGAAGACCGTGGAGGGGGAGGGCTTCTTGAAAGACGCCCTCCCCCTCCACACCTCCCTCTCCCAAGAACTTTTGACAGAACGGAACTCCCCCGCCGTCGGTGCCTGAACAACACCAACGTCGGGGGAGTTGCGCTTCGCGCAAG
>JAZQXI010000034.1:0-7081 GCA_045632805.1 Eubacteriales bacterium
CAAGGGCATCCCGACCAGCATATTCTCCAAAAAGATGCCGTAGCCCGTCGTCGGGTCGTTGATCAGCACGTGGGTGACGGCTCCTACGAGCTTTCCGTTCTGGATGATGGGGGAGCCCGACATTCCCTGAACGATCCCACCCGAGCAGGAAATGAGATCGGGGTCGGTCACGCTCACGCGGAAGCACTTCGAGCCCTTGGCGTCGCGATTGATCTCCGAAATTTTGACGTCGTACCGCTCGGTCTTGTTGTTATCCAACGTTGAGAGGATATAGGCGTCTCCCTCGCAAATATCGTCCCGCAGACCGATCGGCATCGGATCACCAACCACATCGGGAACGTCGGAGAACACGCCCCATACGCCACACGCGCAGTTGCCGAGCAAAGCTCCCGTTTTTCCCGCGTTAAAGTATCCCTTCAACTCTCCCGGTGCTCCCGCCTCGCCCTTGACCACCGAGGAGATGGTCACGTCCGAGACCGTGCCGCGCTTCATGGCGATCAAAGCGCCGGTGTCCGCGTCGCAAATGCCGTGTCCGAGCCCTGCAAAGGCGCCCGTTTCGGGCAGGATAAAGGTCACCGTGCCGATGCCCGCGCCGCTGTCGCGTACCCAAATGCCTGTTTTATAGCGCGATTCCGCGGGGCAGTAGGCGGGGGTCAGCGTGGCTTCAAATTCCTTTCCCGCGCGGCGGCAACGCAGAGTCAGCGGCTTTCCGTTGGATCGCTCGATCCGTTCGGTCAGATCCGACGCGCCCGAAAGCGTCTCGCCGTTCACGGATAAGATCATATCCTTTGCGCGAAGTCCCGCGACGGATGCGGGGTTGACCTTGCCTTTTCCTGTATCCACATCACAAAAACCGACGACGGATACACCGTCGGTGAAAAATTTGACGCCGAACGGCATGCCACCCGCGCACAGCTCCAAGCCCTCTAAGGCTTCCCGTGAGAGGACGGGCAGAGAATCAAAAAGCTCTGTGACGTCAAGCGGCGGAGATGCGGACAGAGTGGCGGTGGGTATGTCTGGGAAATGGGTGCTCATGGCAAAAACGGTCTCCTTTTGAGGTGTTTCCGCCATGACGTTCACCGCACTGCAGAGCGCGGTGGAGATCAAAAGCAGGAAGCAGCACAGGAGCTTCCATATTGTTCGTTTCATAGTTCGTACCTTTCTTTCGTAGCGGCATTTTTGCAAGCGGCAAAGCGCGGGAGCCGACGAAAAAACGGCTCCGTGTTTGGTTTGCTGATACTAATTTTGCACCGCTGCGCGCCGATTATGAGTTACAATGATAACCATGCCGAGCGGAAAACAAAGCAATCCCTTCATTTTTTTATAAATTATCAAGCTGTTCACATTTTTTCCTTGAAAAAGAAACAAAAACAGCATATAATTTATTAGTAAACTAATTGATTGTCAAAAAAAGAAAGGGCTCAATCATGAAAAACCGAGACATGCTAACGGTGGACGTGCCGACAAAACATTTTGTGCCAACGCCGCCGATGCTGGTAAACGAAATCGCGCGCCTTTTCCACGCGCGCATGCGGCGGTACGATCTTTCGGGCGTAATGTCACAGGACAGTGCGCGCCTCATTATGCGCGCTTTGGCACATGCGGACGGCGTCAGCCAACTGGGACTTTGCGATGCCACACATCTGAAAGCCCCAACGGTCAGCGTAACGCTCAAGCGTATGGAAGAGGAGGGCTTGGTCGAGCGGCGGCAGGATCCGATGGACCAACGCGTCACGCGTGTGTATCTGACCGAGTCGGGAAAGGCGCACAACCGCCGTGTCTGCGAACGCTTGCACGGATTGGATGCGGAATTAATGCAAGGATTTTGCGAGGAAGAAACCGAACTGCTAAGGAAGCTCCTGATACGGATGCGTGATAATATCTTGCCCGCGCAGGATGAAAAGCATACGGATATGTAAAAAACGGAAAACAGGAAATTTTTGGAGAAAACCATGAAAACAAAACTCAAATCCTACATCCGTCCGTATCTCTTTTTGGCGACCGTTTCCCCCATCATGATGATGTGTGAGGTGTTGGCGGATCTGTGTCTGCCGTTTTTGATGTCCTTTATCGTGGACTACGGGATCTTGGAGAACGGACTGACGACTATTTATCACGACGGAGGCTTCCCGCTTTGGGTCATGCAAACGCTGTTTGGAGATGCCTTCGGTCAATTCGATATTGTGATCACCTTTGGTGTGATGATGCTGATCATTACTCTGATCGGTGGCTTTTTCGGCACCTTTTGCGCCTATACCTCGGCACGCGCCGCGCAGGGCTTTGGGCATGATCTGCGCCGCGATGCCTACAAGCGCGTGATGTCGCTCTCCATCGAACAGACCGACCGCTTTACCACAGGCTCTTTGGTTACACGTATGACCAACGACGTTTCGATGGTGGTGGAGTTTGTTGAGATGATCACCCGTCATTTTGTCCGCGCCCCCATGTTTTTCCTTGGCGGCACGGTGATGCTCCTTTGTCTCAACGTCAATTTCGGTATCATTCTGCTCTGCGCGCTTCCCGTGCTGGCACTGACCGTCTTTTTGGTCTTGCGCCGCGCCATTCCGATGTATGCGGTCATTCAAAAAAAGCTGGACCGCGTCAATTCGGTGGTGCAGGAGAACGTCAGCGGTGCGCGTGTGGTCAAGGCGTACGTTTGTGAGGACTACGAAAACGGTCGCTTTTCGGATGCGAATGGGGAGCTTTGCTCGATCAATTACCGCGTTCTCAAGCTGATGGCAGTGGTGACTCCCGTCTTGCATATCGTGCAAAACGGCGCGGTCATTGCGCTGATCTACATCGGCGCGTCGGGGCTGGAAGGCGGAATCGGCGGTATGAGTACGGGTACTGTGATGGCGGGGGTTACTTACATCACGCAGGTCGTCAATTCCATTATGATGGCGACCATGATGTTCCAATCCATCTCCCGCGCCATGGCGTCCGCCTCCCGTATCCGTGAGGTGCTTGATACCGATCCCGTGATCAAGAGCGGCGACAAGATTCCCGCGCCCGCTCCCGTTGCGGTGGAATGGAAAAACGTCTCCTTCCGCTATCCCGGAACCGGAGGGACGCCGGTCTTGCAAAACGTCAATCTTGAGGTCAAACGCGGGGAAACGCTTGCGATCATCGGCGCGACGGGGTGCGGTAAAAGCACGTTGGTGAGCATGATCCCGCGCTTTTACGACGCAACCGAGGGAACGGTGGAAATCGACGGTGTACCGATCAAGGAGTGCGATCTTCACGCACTGCGGCAAAAAATCGGCTACGTCCTGCAAAAAAGCGAGCTGTTTTCGGACAGCGTTGCCAACAACATTCGTTGGGGTGACCCCGATGCCGAGGATGGAGAGGTCCGCGCGGCGGCACGTGTGGCGCAGGCGGAGGACTTTATTCTCTCTTTTGGAGACGGGTTTGAGACCCCCATCGCGGAAAAGGGCGCATCGCTCTCGGGTGGGCAAAAGCAGCGCATTTCCATTGCGCGCGCACTGACGCGGAAGCCCGAGATCCTGATTTTTGACGATTCAACGTCCGCTTTGGATCTTGCCACCGAGGCAAGATTGCAAAGCGCTTTGCGTGAGCATCTGAAGGATGCTACGGTCATTATGATCGCGCAACGCATCGCCAGTGTGCGCCGTGCCGACCGTATCGCGGTGCTGGAAAACGGTAGGATCACGGCGTGCGCTCCTCACGAGGAGCTTTTGCGTACGAGCGAGACCTATCGCGAGATCTACCGTTCGCAGATGAAGGACGCAGGGGAAGGGGGAGCGACGGCATGAACCATCAGAAAACGGGAAGCCATTCCAATCCCCCTATCATTCCGTTGGGGGGCAGACGCGGTCCCGGCGGCGGTGGACCCATGGCGGCACGCATGAACGCCGAAAAGCCCAAAAACACAAAAAAGACGCTTGCGCGTCTGTTACATTACATCGGGAAAAGCGGATTTGTGCTGGTGATTTTGCTTGCCATCATGCTGGCGGTGACCGCGGCGGAGCTGCTCGGTCCCTTCTTCCAGGCAAAGGCGATCGACACCATCTCGGTGGACTCCGAACAAGGCGGTCTCAAGGTCGATTTTAAGGCGCTGGTGTTCTATTTGACCTTCATGGGAATCGTTGCGGCTTGCTCGGCTGTTCTTTCCTTCTTCCAAGGCATCCTCTCGGCGCGTCTTGCCCAGCACACCGTCAAAAGCATGCGCGGTGACCTCTTTGCCAAGATTTCCCGCCTTCCCATCGGGTACACCGATTCTCACCGTCACGGCGACATCATGTCGCGTATGACGAATGACGTCGAGAACGTATCCAACGCGATCTCGCAGTCGATCACAACGCTCTTTTCCTGCGTTCTGACGCTCATCGGTGCTCTCGCCATGATGCTTTACTATAGCTGGATGATGACGCTGATCGCGATTGTGACCATTCCGATCTCGATCTTCGTTTCCTCGCGTCTTGGTAAATTCATGCGCAAATATTTCGTTCGACAGCAAAAGCTGTTGGGGCAGCTCAACGGGCAGGTTGAGGAGACCGTGACCTCGTATAAGACCGTGGTCGCCTACGGAAAAGAAGCTGACGCGGTGGAAAAATTCTCCGAGATCTCCTATGAGCTTCGCTCCTGCGCGGTCAAGGCAAAGGTCTGGGGCTCGATTATGGGACCCGTTATGAACTTTATCGGTAATCTTCAGTACGTGCTCATCGCGGCAAGCGGCGCATGGATGGTGCTGGGCGGTTTCCGTAACTTTACGGGGGCGCTCATCAGCGTGGGAAGCGTGCAGGCGATGCTACAGTATTCCAAAAAATTCACACACCCCATCAACCAGATCGCGAATCAATATTCGAGCATCCTGACCGCTTTGGCAGGCGCGGAGCGCATTTTTGAGATCATGGACAGCGCGGATGAAGTGGACGAGGGCAAGCATACGATGCCTCTTTCCGACGTGCGCGGAGATATCGAATTTGAAAACGTTCGATTTGGGTATCTGCCGAATGAACCCGTGCTAAAGGGGCTGTCTCTTTCGGTCAAGGCGGGGCAGAAGATCGCGATCGTGGGAGCAACGGGGTCGGGAAAGACGACCGTCGTCAATCTTCTTACGCGCTTTTACGAGTGGGAGAGCGGTTCGATACGCATTGACGGCGAGGACATTACGAACATTCCCAAAAGCGACCTGCGCCGCATGATCGCCATCGTTTTGCAGGACACGGTGCTTTTTTCGGATACCATCCGCAACAACATCAAGTACGGAAGACGTGAAATTTCGGATGAGCGGATGCGTGAGGCGGCGGCAACGGCGCGCGCGGACCATTTCATCGACCGATTGCCGGAGGGGTATGATACGCTCCTTGCCGAATCCGGAGCAAACCTCTCCCAAGGTCAGCGACAGCTTTTGGCGATCGCAAGAGCCGTACTGGCAGACCCCAAGATTCTCATTCTTGACGAGGCGACGTCCAACGTGGACACGCGAACCGAGATGCAGATCCAACAGGCGATGGTGGCATTGATGAAGAACCGAACCTCGTTGATCATCGCGCACCGCCTTTCCACCATACGGGATGCCGATTGCATTGTCGTTGTCAAAAACGGCGTCATTGCGGAATCGGGAGACCACGACACGTTGCTTGCAATGAACGGTGAATACGCCAAGCTTTACCGCAATCAGTTCGCGGGACTTGCGACGTAAGGGGAGCGGGGAGTTTCAGCCCACGACAAACTGTAGACAAAACGAACGATTTTCGTCAGTTTAGCTAAAGTTTTGGTCAAGCTTTTTCAAAAGCTTGCGAGGTGGAGGGCGAGTAGCCCTCCTCGCGCTCCGCAGAGCGCGAAATAATCCTCGGCGTCTCTTTTTTGATAACTTTTTTCTTTGCGCCTTTGGCTTCAAAGAAAAAAGTGGCTAACAAATTTGTACTATTTGGCGAACTGTGATTTTTTTAAAGGGTTTGTCGGTAGTCTGAGCCACGCTATGGCGTGGCTTTTCTTGTTGAGAACAGATGAAACCATCAATAAAATACTTTCACAAGGAAAGATAATGTATTGACAAAAGAGCGATTTCGTAGTATAATAAGGATGCCAAACTAATCGAATATTGCAAAATAGGGATAATTTTCTTTTGCGGAAAAGTATATCTTTTTTTCTGCATCAACAGAATAGAATTTGATAAAATGCAAATTCCACTCTGTTGATGCGGTTATACCAATTTTGCAAAGATTAGTTTGGCGACTATCGGAGTTTGCGTTTTTGTGCGTCTGCTTCGGTAGGCGCACTTTTATTTTTATGATCTTTGGAGAGGGAAAAGAATGAAAAAGCTCACAACCGTTTTGCTTTGTGTTGCAATGTTGCTATCAATAACATGCCATTTTGCATCGTGTGCGAATGAGGCTGAGGACGGGAACGAAGATGAAGAAATTTTCGATATCAATTCCGTTCAATGTAGGGTTCTGGATTTGACAACCATTTCCACCGAATATTGGGATAATTCCTATCGTGCCGAAGAAACGTACATCGGAAATTATGTATCTACAGTAGGGAAGGTAAGCACCGTCAATAAGGGCAGCGTTCACATCAAACAGTACAATGCAAATTGGAAATCATCTTCTGAAAAATACGGATATGCAATGTGCAATATGCAAACGGATGACTATAACGACTTGCTGCTGAATTTGAATGAAGGAGATTTTGTAAAAGTAAAAGGGAAAGTGACAGATTTAGAAGCTGATGCAAACGGTGTGACGGTTGCGATTGATACATACAGTATTGGAATCATGGGATGATTTGCAACATTGACCAACCGCACGGTTGAAATATGCCGGATATTCGCCTGCGGCGAAGATTTTTCGCCGAGCCGCTGGTGTGCGAGCACCCCGACGGCTTTCGGCTCAAATGCGAACCGACACGTTTGCTTATGGCTGTGCCAAAAGCAAACGCTCGGACGAAGACGTGCCACACCAGCCAACACAAAAGGACGCCCGTATGGGTGGCCGGGTATTCGCCTGCGGCGAAGATTTTTCGCCGAGCCGCTGGTGTGCGAGCACCCCGACGGCTTTCGGCTCAAATGCGAACCGACACGTTTGCTTATGGCTGTGCCAAAAGCAAACGCTCG
>JAZQXI010000035.1:0-5833 GCA_045632805.1 Eubacteriales bacterium
ATAATGGTGATGCCGAACTCCTTTTTAAAGTGCTCGGTCAAGGTCACAGTGCTACAGTGCAGATTCCAGCTCATATCCGTGAGCGTGATCTTGTTGGGAAGATTCTTTTTGATATAAAGCTTGATGACCTCGCCCAAGGTCTTGTCGTTGTCTGCCATCAGATCGTTCTTTTCGATGTATTCCGCCATGATGAGCAAAAGATCCGCATACGCCTCCAGCCTCTTGCGCGAATAGTGCGGGATCTCGATGACGCATTGGCGTAAATATTCGGCATCCAATCCCGGCGAAACCTCGACGGCACGCTGTACGGGTACATCGTCACACCCGTCACGCTCCTCAATTCCCATCGCGAAAAAGAGGAACGCAACCACCTGACCGTTACGCATGATGGGGGCGATCGCCTCGAAGATTCCGAATGGGCAGATGTACGTCAACAGCTTCTTATGCTCCATGACGTGGGTGAGATGATCCCTATCGGAATGGATGCAGATATCCAAGCATTTGGAAAAGCGATGGATGGTGGCACAGTAATTTTTATACGGCGAACGGTTGGACAGAATGTTGTGGAATTTGCTGTCCACAATTGCCACTTCCATTCCCGAAACCTGATAAAAATCATAGATCAGGCGCTCCAGTTCCGGAATATTCATACGCTGAGCCTCCTTTCTTCGGTGATGGTCTACTTCTTTATTATAGCGCATTGGATTGCAAAATGCAATAGCAAAAATATGATTTATCGATTTTTCAAATATGCTTATCGATTTTTCAAAAACATTTATGGATTATTCAAATTTTCTTATGGATTTCTCATTGCCAAAGCACCTCAAATTTGCTATAATGATGTGGTCGTCTGAAAAGATCATACCAAAAATATGCGTGATTTGGCATTGATTTGATCCATGAAAAGTTATATAATATAAGAAATATACTCTTAAAGGAGAACTGTTATGGATTTTATCGGAGCGCTTTTGATCGCAGGACTTGTAGTGATCTATACCCTGCAATCACTTTTGACACGCTACTATTCCGCGAGCTACCCCGGACGCGAGGAGCTTTCCTCCCCCGTGTTCACCATTGTCAGCGGCTTGCTTGTCACGCTTGTGACCTTTGCTTTTGCAGGTTTCAAATTCGAAGCCTCCCCCATTACGCTGATCCTTGGTCTTTGCAACGCGCTTGCGATCGTGCTTTACAACACGTCTCTCATCAAAGCATCGGCAACGGGGCCTTACTCCATTACCATGGTGTTTTTGATCGCGGGTGGTATTATCATCCCCGCCATCGTTGCGGCGTTCTTTGGCGATGACCTCAACATCATCAAGATCTTTGCCATCCTTGTTGTTTTGGTTTCGGTCTATCTGATCGCGCGCAAAGAGGGCGAGGTCTATCAAAACAAAAAGGCATTTTTCCTCTCCTGCATCGGTCTTGCGATTGGAAACGGCATTTACGGCACGCTCCTTGACGTGCAGCAACGCTTGACTTTGCCCGAGGGGATGGAGATCTCTCCCGAAAAGGAAGAAATGGTCATCATTACTTATCTCGTCGGTGTTCTGATCTCGGTTGTGATCCTTTTGGCACGCGAAAAAAAGGACTTCCTTGGCGCGATGAAGCAAAGCAAAAAATCGCTGGTCTTTTTGATTTCGGCAAGCCTTGTGGTTGCGTTCGCCATCAATCTGTTCGTTTACGTATTGGCTTTGATCGACACCACGATCCTTTACACATTTGACAATTCCCTCGTATTCCTGCTCAGCGTGGCATTCTCTTGCCTCTTTATGGGAGAAAATCTCTCCAAAATGAACGTAATCGGATGCATTACGATGTGCGCGGCTTTGGTTTGCATTTCTCTTTCGAGTCAGATCATGACATTCTTTACTTCCTTTTAATTCTGTATTTTCTTCAACAAGGAGGATTTTTGACATGGAAAACAAGCTTTGCGTTGGTGTGATCGGTCTCCATATGGGGCGTCATCACTTAGCCGCCGCACATGAATACGGCGCTAACATTGGCGCCATTTGCGATATTGATCCCGAGAAGCTGGCTACATATAAAGAAGAATATCAGCTTTCCGACACGCAGTGCTACACCGATTGGATGGAGATTTTGAAGCGCGATGATATCAACGCTGTTGTCATTGCAACGCCCGACCAGCTTCACCGCGAGGAAGTAGAAGCATTTCTTGCCGCAGGCAAGCACGTGCTTTGCGAAAAGCCTTTGGCACTGACCCGCGAGGACATTTGCGCCATTGTCAAGGCGGCAAAGGCATCCGATCGTAAATGCATGGTGGGTCAGATCAGCCGCTTCCACACGGTGTTTGTGAAACTCAAGGAAATCGTTGACAGCGGTGTGATCGGCGACATCTACTACATGGAAACCGAATACGCACACGATTATGCCACCATTCTCAAGCCTTGGGATCCCTCTTGTGAGAACGATATGGATAAAAGAATCAGCATGTGGAGAAGCGACCCTGCCCGTCACGGTGTGATTGGCGGCGGATGCCATGCGGTGGATCTGATCCGTTGGTTCTGCGGCGATCCTGTGGAGGTCATGGCGTACGGCACGCACAAAATGCTCCCTCAGGTTTCCTATGATGACGCCACGATTGCGATTCTCAAATTCCCCAACGACGTCATGGGTAAGGTCTTTGTTTCCACAGGATGTAAGCGCCCCTATACCCGTATCACTTCGGTTTACGGTACCAAGGGAACGCTGGTTTGTGACAGCACCAAAGGAGAAATTCTGCTCTACACCATCGGTGAGGACGGCGTTCACGTCAACGAAAAGCCCGAGCTGATTACGGTAGAAATCAAGCATCACAACGCGGTTGATGAATTCAAGCAATTTGCCCGTCACATCGAAAACGATGAGGTTGTGGAAATGGACGCGGATCTGGGAGCTCGCACCGTTGAGGTCTGTCTCTCTATTGTCAAGTCCTCCGAAATCGGAAAACCCGTCTCACCCGATTATCAATTCTGCTGATGCATATTTGAAAATGCTTGCAAATGCAGGCGTTTTCGCATTTTGAGGAAGCTTATGAATCTAAAAAAATCGCAAAAGGATCTGACGCAAGGTCCGCTTCTTTTGCAAATTCTGCTATTTGCGCTCCCTTTGATGGCAACCTCGGTTCTGCAATTGCTCTTCAACACCGCCGACGCTGTGATGGTCGGGCGTTGGGGAGGAGATACTCCCGAGGAATGCGCCAACGCTTTGGCGGCTGTTGGATCTTGCGCCTTTTTGATCAAGCTCTTGGGAGACTTTTTCCTCGGGATCGGTATTGGTGCGGGAATTCTCGTCGCGCAAGGAATCGGCGCGCAGGACCACGAAAATGTCAAAAAAACGGTACATACTTCCCTGCTTGTCTCCTTTATCGCGGGCTTTGCCGTGATGCTGTTGGGGCTGTTTGCCTCTCCCACGCTTCTGGAATGGATGGGAACCACCGTGCAAGAGGAAGCCGTCTCCTACATCCGCGCTTACTTTTTGGGAATGCCCGCAACGGTCATCTTTTATTATTGCGCCGCGATGATGCGTTCCTCTGGTGATTCCGCACGCCCCTTGATCTTTCTTTCCATCGCGGGTGTTGTAAACGTCCTGCTCAATTTTGTTGCCGTGGTATGGTTGAGATGGGGTGCTTTTGGTGTTGGAATTGCTACCGCGATCTCGCAATGGGTCTCCGCGATCTTAATCGTTGGCTATATGCTACACGCGGACAGCCCTTGCCGTATTGATCTCAAAGCGCTCCGCATCGACCCCGAAAAGCTGAAAAAGATTCTCTTGCTCGGAATTCCCGCGGGAATTCAATATACCTTTTTTGCCATTTCCAACGTGCTGATCCAATCTGCGATGAATCCTTTGGGTTCTGTGGCAGTTGCGGGCAACACGGCGGCATCCAATCTTGACGCCTACGTTTACGCAACGCAAAACGCCTTCTATCAAACGGCGCTTACCTTTGTGGGACAGCACGTGGGTGCGAGAAAGTACGATCGGTTGAAAAAATCCATTCTTTACTGCTCCGTTTTGGTAACAGCGGTCGGTCTTGCAGTGGGTGGCACGATGCTCTTGTTTGGAGAACCTCTCTTGCGCCTTTTTGCTCCCGAAAATGCGGCGGTCGTCTCGTTTGGTATGGTGCGCCTTGGAATCTATTGCCTGACCTATTTTATCGGCGGCTTAATGGAAACGGGCTGTGGAGCGCTCAACGGCTTTGGGAAGTCCATCTCCCCCATGATCATCACGCTCATCGGCTCGTGCCTGTCGCGCGTGGTATGGATCTTTACCGTATTTGCTTATTTCAGTCCCACCATGGCAACCCCCGATGCGCTCCGTCTGCTTTACGTCTCCTATCCCCTCTCCTGGGCACTGACAGCATTTGTGCAATTCATCTTCTGCTTTGTGCAGTTGAAAGCGAAAAAACGCGAGTTTTTGATCAAATAAAAAAGCAGGAACACTGAAGTGTTCCTGCTTTTTTATGATTATCAAGCCTTGCCGACAGAGCCGAAAAGCTCCATCTTCTCTTTTACGGTTGCCTTGATTGCCTCGGTGCCGGGAGCGAGGAGCTTACGGGGGTCAAAGCCCTTACCGGAAAGATCCTTGCCTGCCTCGATATACGCGCGGATTGCCGCAGCGAAGGAGAGCTGGCACTCGGTGTTCACGTTGATCTTGGATACGCCGAGAGAAATTGCCTTTTTGATCATTTCCTCGGGGATACCCGTGCCACCGTGGAGAACCAGAGGCATTGCTCCAACCTTTTCGGAAACAGCCGCCAAAGTCTCGAAGGAAAGTCCCTGCCAATTTTCGGGGTACTTACCGTGAATGTTACCGATACCTGCCGCGAGCATGGTGACGCCGAGATCAGCGATCATCTTGCACTCGTTGGGATCTGCACACTCACCCATACCGACAACGCCGTCTTCCTCGCCGCCGATGGAGCCGACCTCTGCCTCAAGAGACATGCCCTTTTCTGCACACACCTTAACAAGCTCCTGCGTCTTTGCAACGTTTTCCTCGATGGGATAGTGGGAGCCGTCGAACATGATGGAAGAGAATCCTGCCTCGATGCACTTGTAGCAGCCCTCGTAGGAGCCGTGGTCGAGGTGAAGCGCTACAGGAACGGTGATACCAAGCTCATTGATCATTGCCTTGACCATAGAAGCAACCGTGGTGTAGCCGCACATATACTTGCCCGCGCCCTCGGAAACACCGAGAATGACGGGAGACTGCAATTCCTGAGCCGTCTGGAGAATTGCCTTGGTCCACTCCAGATTGTTGATGTTGAACTGACCTACCGCATAGTGACCTTCTTTAGCCTTGGTCAGCATTTCCTTTGCCGAAACTAACATAATAAACCTCCTCGAATGTAAATTCATTCCAAAACAATAATATTATATACCAAAATCCTACAAAAATCAAGAGTTTTTTAAACTTCTCAATAACTTTTATGATTTTTTTCATGTTCTTTGTATTTCGGTGGCATAATAACAGCAGTTTTGACAAAAAACGAGGTGCTTATGAATCGCAACGAACGAATTCACAACACAATGACACGCGCCCGTATCGCGCCATTGATTTTAAAACTTGCTCTCCCCAACACACTGGGGCTGTTGGTAATTGCGGGATACTCCTTGGCAGACTCTTATTTCGTTTCCTCTCTTGGAACGGATGCGGGGGCTGCTGTGGGGGTAACTTTTTCACTGCACGTACTCATTCAGGCACTTGGCTACACACTTGGAATGGGAGCCGGAAGTCTGCTTTCGCGCGCACTTGGAAAAAAGGATCGTCAAGCGGCATGTAACTTTTCACAAACGGCATTTTTTCTCTCCCTCATCTGCGGAGTCGGTGTCAC
>JAZQXI010000036.1:0-7348 GCA_045632805.1 Eubacteriales bacterium
AGCGATATTCCAAAACCGCCTTTTGTTCCTTATCCTGCTGAACGAATTCCTGCAGACGGGATTTGCTGTCGATGTGAGCGCCTCCCACGTCGGGGATCGCCTCCACCGCTTGCTTGATAAAGGGCAAGAGGAAGGCTGCCACGGTCTGCATTCCGTTCATCCCTCCCGCGTCAAGGTACATCGCCGCCAAAATCGCCTCGAAAGCATCGGCAAGAATTGCAGGCTTTCCGGCGCCTCCGCTCTGCCCTTCTCCTTTTCCGAGAAGCAGGAATTCACCAAGTCCCAGTTTTTCGGAATAGGACGCCAAAGCCTCCTCACAGACGGTTGCCGCGCGGATTCGAGTCAGGTCTCCCTCGGGATGCTCGGGATAGCGCGTATACAGATAGTCGCTCGTGATCAAGGAAAGGACAGAATCCCCCAAAAACTCCAATCGTTCGTTACAGAGCAAATGGTGATTTTTGGCTCCCGTTTCGTTGGAATAAGAGGAGTGCGTCAGCGCGCGTTCCAGATAGCGGACGTCGCGAAAGCGATATCCCATGCGATTCTGCAATTCCTCAAGTGAGCGTGCCATTCCTGTTTGTACCTCTTTTCTCTCTGTTTGATCGGCGGTCAACAGTGCGTTTGCTGCTCCGCCTGCTTTGCCGCCTCGTGCGCGGCTTTTTTGCGCTCGGCATGTGCCTGCGCAGACATTGCGATATCGTAGATCGCGCCCGACTCGGCATAGTTGATCGCCTGTCGGATCGCGTTTTTAAACGCCTTGGCATCGGACGAGCCGTGTGCCTTGATAACGGGCTTGGAAATGCCCAAAATCGGTGAACCTCCATGCTCGGAGGAATCAAATTGCTTTTTCATCACGCCGATCTGCTTCTTCATGGAAAGCGCGGCGAGCTTGCTGACGGTGGAGCTATAGAACATCTCCTTGATCTTACCGAGCAGGAGCTTTCCAAGTCCCTCAAGGCTCTTGAGGACAATGTTCCCCGTAAAGCCGTCGGTGACGATGACGTCACAGCTGTTGAACGCCAGCACATTGCCTTCGATATTCCCCACGAAATTGATCTCCGGATTTTCCGAAAGGCGCTGATACGCCGCCTTTTGAAGCTCGGTTCCCTTACACTCCTCGGCACCGTTATTAAGAAGTCCCACGCGGGGGCTTTCGATGCCGTACATCTTTGCCATATAAGCCGAGCCAATGACGCCGAACTGCTCCAAATTTTCCTCTGTGACCGTGACGTTCGCTCCCGAGTCGAGAAGAAGAACGGGGTTGGAAAGCGGAATGATCGAACCGATACCGGCACGTTGGATCCCCTTGACCTTGCGGACGATCAGTGTCGCACCCGTAAAAAGCGCTCCCGTATTGCCCGTACTGACAAAGGCATCGCCCTGCCCTTCGGCAAGCATGCGAAGCCCTACCGACATGGAGGAATCCTGCTTTCCGCGCACAACGCACAGAGGATCATCCTCCATGGTGATCACGGTTTCGGTATGTACGATGTCCATGCGTCGGATATCAAAATTCTGTTCTGCGGCGATCCGCTCGATATCATTGCGGTTTCCCACCAGAATAAAGGTCGCGTTCAGTTCTTCCGATGCCTGTATCACGCCCTTAACGGTCTCCTCGGGGGCTTTGTCGCCCCCCATGACATCAACAATAATTCTCATAAAAAATTCCTTTGCTTCCTCGGTAAAGTATCTTGCTCTATCATGAAGGCTGAGACATCTTGGTGATCATTTCATCAGTCATTGCCAAAGCACGCTCGGAAAGCTTTTCGTTCTTGGCGCTCTTGCCACCCTTGACACGGTAGCCAAGGGGCGGTACGATACCAAAATTGGCATTCATGGGAGTAAACGCTCCCACGCCGCCGCGGCTGACATATGCCGCCATTGCGCCGATCATCGTTTCCTCTGGGAACACAACCGCGCCCTCACCTTTTGCAAGGCTTGCGGCGTTGATCCCTGCCAAAAGTCCGCTACCCGCGGACTCAACGTACCCCTCAACACCCGTCATTTGTCCCGCAAAAAAGACATTGGGTCTTTCGCGCATCGCATAGGTGGGGTCAAGAAGCTTGGGAGAATTGAGATACGTGTTGCGGTGCATGACACCGTAACGCAAAAACTCCGCGTTCTCAAGTCCCGGAATCATCCCAAAGACTCGTTTTTGCTCGGGGAATGCCAAATGCGTCTGAAATCCGACCAGATTAAACATGGTCCCCTCCGCGTTCTCTTTGCGGAGCTGTACCACGGCGTATGCTTCCTTGCCGACGCGAGGATCGATGAGTCCCACGGGCTTTAAGGGACCGTAACGCAGAGTGTCATACCCTCTTTTTGCCATGACCTCAACGGGCATACAGCCCTCAAAGACCTTGAGATCCTTTTGCGACTGCTGATCGAAATCCTTAAGCTCTGCCTCGCGTGCCGTGATCAACGCCTCGTAAAAGGCATCGTACTGCTCACGCGTCATGGGACAGTTGATATAGTCCGCATCCCCCTTATCATAACGAGAAGCGAAAAATGCGACGTCCATGTTGATCCCGGATGCATCCACGATGGGAGCGGCGGCATCAAAAAAATGAAGCTTGCCGCATCCCAAGGTATTTGCGATATAGTCTGCCATCGCGTCGGAGGTCAAGGGACCTGTTGCAATCACGGTGACCGTATCCTCCTCGATCTCGCTCATTTCCCGCTCGATGACCTCGATGTTGGGATGATTGCGGATCTTTTCGGTGATATACTCGGAAAAGAGCTTGCGGTCCACCGCGAGAGCCGATCCCGCGGGAACACGCGTCGCATCCGCCGCTTGCATCACAAGAGAACCCAAGCGGCGCATCTCCTCCTTAAGGAGTCCCACAGCGTTTGCCGTGCTGTCGGAACGCAAGGAATTGGAACAGACCAGCTCCGCAAAATCGGGAGAGTGATGCGCGGGGGTGTACTTCTGCGGCTTCATCTCAAAAAGCTTGACCTTGACGCCACGCTCCGCCGCCTGCCACGCAGCCTCGCACCCCGCAAGTCCTGCGCCGTAGATATGAATAAAATCCTTCACGTTGATTCTTATTCCTCGCTGCCCGTATTTGCGGGAGCCTCCTCTTTGATCTCACGGCTATAGCCGCAATCCGTATCGTGGCAGACCAAAAGGCTCTTGCCTTTTTTACGGAAGAGCATCTTGCCGCAATCGGGGCAAAGCTCGTTTGTTGGAACGTCCCAAGAGGAGAAATCACACTCGGGGTAACGCTCACAGCTATAGAATACCGTGTGGTTGCGTCCGTACTTGGTCACAACCTTCGCGGAGCACTTGGGACAGTTGACACCCGTATCGCGTACTCTCGCCTTGGTAAACTTACATTCGGGATAACGGCTGCACGCATAGAAGCTGCCGAATTTACCCGTGCGCAGAACCATATCGGAACCGCACTTTTCGCACTTGAAGTCCGCAATCACGGGAGTCTTAGGAGCAGTTTCCTTTTCTTCTCCGGTTTCCTCTGCCGTCTCTTCCTTCTCGGCGGGAGCGGTAAGAGGTTTGGTATTGCGGCAATTGGGATAGTTGGGACATGCGGCAAACTTGCCGAAACGTCCGTTACGGACGATCATGCGGCTCCCGCACTTTTCACAAATGAAATCGGTCTCCTCGGGCGGGACCTCGATGCTCTTTTCGCCAATGGTCTTTTCTGCCGCCTCAAGCTGTCCCGAAAAGTCCTTCCAGAACTTGTTGAGTACGTTGAGCATCGTATCGTTGCCCTCTTCGATCTCGTCCAGATCATGCTCCATATCCGCCGTAAAGCCATAGTCGACAATGGTGGAGAAATTCTGCTCCATAAGCGTGTTGGTCACGTCTCCCAAGGGCGTGGGAACGAATGCCTTACCCTCGCGCTTGACGTAGTTGCGCGCCAAGATCGTGCCGATGATGGTGGCATAGGTGCTGGGGCGACCGATGTCGAGATCCTTGAGCATCTTAATGAGCGATGCATCGTTATAACGTACGGGAGGCTCGGTGAAGTGCTGGGTCAGCTCCGCATCCTCAGCGTCCATCTCCTGACCGACAACCATTTCGGGAAGGCGGATATCCTTGACCTCGCGAGGCTCACTTGCGTTATTGCCCGCGGTCTCCTCACTCTCCTCGTATACGACCATATAGCCGGGGAATGCTACCGAATATCCGCTGGTGCGGAACACATAGCCCGCGCAGGTGAAATCGATGCTGATGGTATCCAGCGTTGCGGACTCCATCTGGCTGGCGATAAAGCAATCCCAAATCATTTTATAAAGCTTATACTGGTCACCCGTGAGCTGCTTGCGGATGCGTTGCGGCTCCAAATCAACTCTTGCGGGGCGGATCGCTTCGTGCGCATCCTGCGCGCCCGCCTTGGATTTATAGGTACGGGGTGTTTCGGGACAATACTGATCCCCGTACTTTTGCATAATGAATTCTCTTGCCGCATTCTGCGCGTCAGCAGAAACACGGACCGAGTCGGTACGCATATAGGTGATCAGACCCTGCGTGCCGCCAAACTCCGAGCCAAGGTTAACACCTTCGTAAAGCTCTTGCGCGACCTTCATCGTGCGTTGCGACTGGAAGCCCAGCTTGCGGAACGCTTCCTGTTGAAGGGTGGATGTGGTAAAGGGAGCTGCGGGAGCCTTGTGCTTTGCCGCCTTGCGAACCGATGCCACAGTATATTTCTTGCCGTTGACGGCATTGGCAACCGCCATTGCCTCGGCTTCACTTCCAAGATTGATCTTTCCTTCCGCATTGCCAAAGAAATGCGCGCGGAAGCTCTTGCCCTCCTCACTGGAAAGCACAGTTTCGATGGTCCAGTATTCGGTGGGGACGAAATCGCGGATCTCGCGCTCACGCTCCACGATGATTCTGGTTGCAACCGACTGTACACGTCCCGCACTCAAACCGCTCTTGATATTCTTCCAAAGCAGGGGGCTGAGCTTGTATCCGAGAATTCTGTCAAGAATCCGACGGGTCTGCTGAGAGTTGACCAAATTCATGTCGATCGGACGGGGCGACTTGATGGCTGCCTTGACAGCCGTTTTGGTCACCTCATTAAAGCAAATGCGCTGTGTTTTTTCCACAGGAATTCCGAGAGCCGCCGCGAGATGCCATGCGATAGCCTCTCCTTCGCGGTCAGGGTCAGTTGCCAGGAAGATCTTGTTTGCCGCCTTGGCTTCCTTGCGGATCTCCTTGATCAGATCCCCCTTCCCTCGGATATTGATATAGTGCGCATCGAAATCATGCTCGATGTCCACGCCAAGAGAGCTCTTTGGCAGATCACGAACGTGTCCGATGGAAGCGATCACCTTATAGTTGGTTCCGAGATAGCCCTTTACGGTCAATGCTTTTGAGGGTGACTCCAAAATAACCAAATTGTTTGCCATGCGTAAAATTCCTTTCGATATGGTTTGAGAATAATCATGCTTTTTTGTACAGCGCGCCCGGGAGCTTTTGTATCAGCCCCATAATTTCGAGCATTGTCAATGCCGCAACCGTTTCACCGTAAGGGTGGCCGAGTGCCGCCAGTGAATCCGCCGCGATTGCGCGGTCATCGGGAATTGCCTCCAGCACCGCAAGCTGTACTGCGGTAAGGGAGGATAGAATCTGATCGGGCGTGCGACGCGGTGTTGCCTCCGTGTTCTTGATCTCGTCTGCGTGTTTGACAGGCAGAGACGCCGGTGACTTTGGCGCGCGCCGTGTGGATGCGCACTTGGAAAGGGGCGCGCTTTGGGTCGGTGCGACAGAGCTTGCAGGCTTGATCTGTTCCGTTTGCCCGTGCGAAAGCTCAATAACGCCCATACGTTCGAGATACGGCAGATCCGCATTACTCTTTTCCTTTGCCTGTGAAAGTGCCTCTGTGCAAAGCGTTTCGGCATAAACATATTCGTAATTTGCGACGATATCGGCGGCACACAAAATCGGCTTCGCTCCGTCGCGCAAAAGACGATTGGTTCCCTCCGAGCCGCTGTTGCCCACGTTGGCGGGAAGTGCATAAACGTCCCTTCCTTGAAGGACGGCATCCTTTGCGGTAATCAAAGATCCGCTCTTCATTCCCGCCTCAACCACAAGCGTTCCTTGAGAGAGTCCGCTGATGATACGATTTCGAACGGGAAAATGATAGGGTGCGGGGCGTGTTCCCGGAGGATACTCCGAAATCAGCGCGCCTTTTTTCAAAATTTCTTCGTAAAGCGCTTTGTGATGCTTTGGATAAACGACATCCACACCGCATCCGAGCACTGCCACGGTAGCGCCCTTTGTTGCCGCCATTGCCGCCGCTGCGGAAACACCGTCGATGCCTGCCGCCATGCCGCTGACCACAATCGCATTGAGAAGCGCAAGCTCGTACCCTATTTTATACGCCGTGCGCAAGCCGTATGCGCTCATACGCCGCGTTCCAACCATGGCGATACAAAGACGGCGGTTCAGGTCGGGAAGCTCGCCTCTGTAATACAACAAAACGGGCGGCTCGGATAGGTCTCTTAAGGAATAGGGGTATTCCTCGTCTCCATAGGTCACAAGTCCGATCCCCTGCTTTTCGCAACGATCCAGAATGGCGGATGCCTCCGCAAGGCTTTTATTGCAAAGTGCCGCGCGGACATGCTCGGAAAGTCCGGAGATCCGTTCGATCTCCGCCTCCTCCGCATGGAACAGATCGTATGGATTTTCGTAAAGCCCGATCAGCTTGCGAAAGCTTCGGCTACACGGTCCCAAAGCTTGGGACAGCCATATCCAAAATAATACGTCTCCCGTTTTCACACACAGACACTTCCTTTCGTTGTTTGATGATTTCAGTCAGCGCGCCCTTTGGTAAATTCCCACATCAAAATCGATGCCGCGACAGCCGCATTGAAGGACTCTGCTCTCTCGCTCATGGGAATGATGACACTGTGAGAGCAAGCCGCGCGCGTTTGCTCGCTGATCCCGTGCCCCTCGTTGCCAATGACCACGCAGTCTCCCTCTTGCAGATCAAACTGTCCCAAGACCATAGCGTCAGGGTCCAGTGCCGCCGCAAAGACACGTCGACCTTGCGTTTTAAGCGCTTCGATCGCGGCGGGCAGATCCGCTACCCGATCGATCCTTTGATCGAACATGGTTCCCATGGAAGCACGCACCGCGCGTGGATTATAAATATCGGCGCAATCGGCACTGAGGATCAGGCGCTCAACGCCCATCGCCGCAGCGCTTCGAATGATCGCCCCGATATTGGAGGGATCTCTGACCGATTCGAGCAACACGATCCGCTGATTTTTCTTTGCCAAAAAATCTGCGCTATTATATATTGTAACATTTTTTTGGAATTTGTCAATATATTTTGCAATACTGATTACACCTTCGGGCGATTTTTCTTCAGAAATTCGG
>JAZQXI010000037.1:0-6318 GCA_045632805.1 Eubacteriales bacterium
AAAGCACCGAGAGCCTGCTCTTAACGCTGGAAAAGCTGTGCGCGCTTTCGCCCGAGCATATTTCTTCTTACGGTCTTGGAATCGAAGAGGGAACGCCGTTTGGCAGAATGGCGGATCGCCTGCCGCTCCCGGATGAGGACGAGGTGTGCGAAATGTACCGACAGGGTGTTTCTTACCTTGCGTCAAAAGGCTATCGTCAATACGAAATCAGTAATTTTGCAAAAGCGGGGTATGAATCCCGTCATAATCTGAAATACTGGAATTGTGACGCGTTTTTGGGCTTTGGTCCTGCCGCTTACTCGGACTTTGAGGGGGAGAGATTCGGATATTCCCGTGACGTGGATGCATATATTGAGGGAAGGGAAACGATTTTGGAACGGGAACGCCCCGCACCTTTTCAACGCGCCAACGAATACGTCATGCTTCGCATGCGCCTGTGCGATGGCGTATGTGTCGAGGAATTTGACAAAAGATTCGGTCTTTCCTTTGAAAGCCTTTTTGGGGAAACAGTCAAACGTTTTTTGAAAATGGGCTTGATCGAAGCCACAGAGACGGGCTATTGCTTTACGTCCGAGGGAATGCTTGTGAGCAATTCCGTGCTTTCGGAATTGTTGGATTTTTCGGACACCGACCCGAAAAGCGAAAAAAACTCTTGACAATCGTGGTCCCATCGTGTACAATAATAACAGACCCAATACTTACAGAAAAGAGAGTGGCTATGAACGAAAGAGAAAACGAACGCGAATTTTATACCCTTGTTGATGAAGAGGGGACCGAGATCGAATTTGAGAAGATCGGTGAAGCCGAGATGAACGGCGTTACTTATTTTGCAATGATCCCCGCCGATGGAGAAAGCTCCGACGATGGCTTTTGCGAATACGTTGTCCTCAAATTGGAAAAGGACGAAAACGGCGAGGATTCTCTCGTAACCGTTGACGACGATGACGAATTCGATAACATTGCAGATATTTTTGATGACCAATTCTCCGAGGAGATCGACTACGACGGCAAATAATTTTGCCATGTAAATTGATTTTTTTCCTGCTTAGTGCGTGATAATCGGCGATAAGTGAACCCACAACCGATTAAAGGAGCCAAAACCGCTTGCGGTTTGCAGACCTCCCGTATGCAGCATCGATTGACTTGTCTCGGCTGTATCGCGGACGTTGGGAGCAGTAAAGCACGCGACAATGGCACCGCCCTGAACTACAGGGTTCCAACATTCCGGTTACACGGCTCGGCGGGGTTTTAAAGAGAATTGAGGATTTGCGGGGGAGAAACTTTTCGAGAAAAGTTCCTCCCCCGCACCCCCCTCTTCAAAAGCTTTTACCGCATTTTTAAGCCACCCTTATTCGGAATCGCTTGCAGAGCGGTTCTTTTTTGTGTTTTAAGAGGGCGTCCTGTAAAAGACTAATTCTCGTGACTGTTTTCAGCCGCGGACCCCAAAACAGTAGCGGTAGCAATTGCTCCGTCGGCGCTTGAAAGCTTGAAAGACGGGGAGTCTGTATTGCAGTGCGGCTTTTATAAAACGCAGAGAAGGAAAAAAGGGAGTGCTTTGATTGGCGTGTCTGCATTGGGGAAATGATGAACGCGGTGAAGGTTTTGAAAGGGGAGCGGGGAAAACTTTTGAAAAAGTTTTCCCCGATAAAAACCAAGAAAAACACGAATAGCATTGTTTTTTGATTGGAAATGTGATACAATATTAAAAGCGAAGAAAGAGAGGCGAGGTAAGTGATCAGAGCGGTACTGTTTGACATGGACGGAACGCTGCTGGATACCGAGCGGATATCCCGATACGCATGGCACCGTGCGTTTGATGCCATGGACATTCATATCGATAGTGAGCATCTTTTTAACAGCATCACGGGTATGAACATGGACGCGATCCGTGCATTTTGTAAGAGGGAATACGGCGAGGCGTTTCCGTTTGAGGAAATCCGCTCGCGTCGGCATGATGCTCTGGTGGTGGGCGTCGAGAACGACCCTGCTTTGCGCAAAGCGGGAGTTCCCGAAATCTTCTATGCATTAAAGGCTATGGGAATCAAGCTTGCCGTTGCTTCCTCGTCGAGTGAGGTCTGGGTGCGCAAGTGCCTTGGGTGTGCCGGAGTGGACGCTACGCTCTTTGACGCATTTATGACGGGAGAGAAGGTGGAACGCAGTAAACCCGACCCCGAAATTTTTTTGCGCGCGGCGGAACTGCTTGGGGTTTCTCCCGCAGATTGCGTCGTGGCGGAGGATTCCTACAACGGTGTCAAGGCAGGACATGCCGCAGGAATGAAAACGGTGATGATCCCCGATCTTCAACCCGTAACCGACGCGTTTGCGCCGCTCTTGTGGGCACGGATCGACTCTTTGGAGGAGCTGCCCGCACTGATCGAAAAATTCAATTTGGAAAGCGAGAATACATGATGATTGCAAAAGCTTTGGCTGAGGAAGTATTGGGTGTTGCCATGAGCGGCGGCGCGGATTTTGCCGAGATCTACGGCGAGATCACGCGAAACAACACCGTACAGATGGTTGACGGAAAGGTCGACCGTGTCACCGATAACCTCATTTCGGGTGTCGGTATCCGTGCGTTCCTCGGAACGCACACCGTGTTTGCGTCGACCTCCGACACCACGCGTGAGGGGCTTCTCAAATGCGCCCGCTCCGTGGCGGTTGCGATGGGAGAGCTACGCGCGGTAGAGAGCGTGATTTTGACGGAGCGGATGTTCCCCAATATCCACCCCGCACGAGTCATTCCGTCCTCGGTGGATGCCAAGGTACGTGCCGACCTGCTCCGTGAAGGCTGTTTTGCGGCAAAGGAATATGATCCCGCGATCTCGCAGGTCAGCGGAAGTATTATGGGTGTTGACCACACCATTCTCGTTGCCAACACCGAGGGGCTTTACACGACCGACCGTCACATCCGTTCGCGTATGGCGATCTCGTCGGTTGCAAGCGAGGGCGGCGTCAATCAGTCGGGCAGCTGCAGCCCCGGTGCCGGGATGGGGTTGGAATTCTTTGAAACGGTAAGACCCGTTGACATCGGACGCGAGGCGTCTCGCTCGGCAATGGTCAATCTCCGCGCGGATTATTGTCCCGCGGGAACGATGACGGTTGCCATCGAAAACGGCTTTGGCGGCGTCATCTTCCACGAGGCGTGCGGACATTCTCTGGAAGCCACTGCGGTCTCCATCGGTGCGTCGCAAATGGCAGGAAAGCTCGGTCAGCAGATTGCCAACAGTAAGGTCACGGCAATCGACGACGGAACGATCCCCGGCGCGTGGGGCTCGGTTAATATCGATGACGAGGGTACGCCCACGCAAAGAAACGTACTGATCGAAAACGGTATTCTCAAGAGCTATATGATCGACCGTCTCGGCTCCCGACGCATGGGGATGGCGATGACGGGAAGCGCGCGCCGCCAGAACTACGGCTATGAGGCGACCTCCCGAATGACCAATACCTTTATCGCAAATGGTCCCGACAAAAACGAGGATATCATCGCGTCGATGGAATACGGACTCTACTGCCGCAAGATGGGCGGTGGCTCGGTCAATCCTTTGACGGGCGCGTTCAATTTCTCGGTGGCAGAGGGCTATATCGTGCGTAACGGTAAGATCTGCGAGGCGGTTCGCGGAGCATCTCTTGTCGGCAACGGCTCGGATATTCTGATGAACATCGACATGGTGGGGCAGAACCTTGAGCGCGCGCAAGGAATGTGCGGCTCGTCCAGCGGAAGCGTTCCCACCGACGTTGGTCAGCCCTTGATCCGTGTTTCTTCCATTACCGTAGGAGGTCGTTGAGATGTTGTTTGAAAAAATGAAAAACGCCTTGGTCGCCGCCGCAGAGCGCGCAGGGCTTGCACAGTATGAGATTTATTATCAGGTGGAGGAGAGCGTCAGCGCCGAAACGCTCAAGGACGAGATCAGCTCCTTTTCCTCCAGCGTCGGAGGCGGCATTTGCTTCCGTTGTATCGTAAATGGCAAGATGGGATATGCCTCGGGCGAGCTGTTGACCGAAGACGCGATGGAAGAATTGGTCACGCGTGCCATTTCCAACGCCTCTTGCATCGATAGCGATGACGAGCCTTTTATCTATGAAGGGTCTCCCGTATACGCAAAGCTTGATACGGGTGACGTAAAGCTTGCGGATGCCGCAACCGTGCGCGATAACGCGCTCCGCTTGCAAAGAGATACCTACGCGCAAAGCGACAAGGTCTCGGACGGCACACAGAGCGTGGCAATGTCTACGGTTTGCGAGGTCAGACTTTACAATTCCAACGGTCTCTCTCTTTCCAACCGTGTCGGCGGCAGCGGCGCGTATGCAAACGCGGTCGTGCGTGACGGAGAAGAAGCACAGGAAAGCTTTGAGTTTGCCGCGGGCGAGGATTACGAGGCGCTCGCCAAGATTCCCGCAATCGCAGTAGAAAACGCTATGAATAAAATGGGTGCCGCCGTTGCGGAGTCGGGCAAATATGACGTTGTGTTTGACGGACGTCAATTCCGCTCCTTCCTTTCCGCCTTTTCTTCCGCTTTCTCCGCGAAAAAGGCACAATTGGGTCTCTCTCTCCTTGCGGGAAAAGAGGGCGAGAGCGTTGCCGCTCCTTGTGTCACGCTGATCGACGACCCGAGGCGTGAGGGGGCTTTGATCAAGACCCCGTTTGATGGCGAGGGCGTTGCCACCGCACGCCGCCCCATCATCGAAAATGGTGTTCTCAAGACCCTGCTGTACGATCTGACCACCGCAAAAAAAGCCGGCGTCATGTCTACGGGTAACGGACAAAAGGGAAGCTACGCATCCCCTGTTTCCATCGCCCCCTATAACTTTGGGATCGAGGCGGGAGACGCAACGCTTGATGAATTGTTTGAGAAGATCGGAACGGGCATTTATATCACCGAATGCAAGGGCTTCCATGCGGGTGCTGACGCGGTGACGGGTGATTTTTCCATCGAGAGCGCGGGCTTTATGATCCGTGACGGCAAACGCGCCGAGCCGATCAAGTCCTTTACCGTGGCGGGCAACTTCTTTGAGCTTCTCAAGGAGATCGATACGCTTGGCAATGAGATCCGTTGGGGCATTCCGCTCTCTTACACTGTGTTCGGCTCTCCCGACGTGCTGGTGCGCGGCATGAGCGTGGCAGGGAAATAAGTTGAGAATAAAAGAGAATCAAACGGCGACTTGCAGTAAGATAAGCTCCGATAACGAAGGTTTCAAAAACAAGTGGTAAAGACAATCGATACAGTATATCGCAAATAATAATTTGAATGGAGATACTGTAATGAAAACATTGTATGAAAACTTTGGTGGGACTTATCACGAAGAAAACGGACACCTTATACCCGATGTAACCCTTCCCGAACATACCAATTATCAGATTGGCAAATATGGACGGATGCACTTTGACTACATCAAACAGCACCGTCGCGGAAGATACACCACCCTGCTGACCGAGGGTAAGTTAAATGCTCAGTTGCACGAAATAGACCTCGAAGCACACAAAATGCTTGAAACAATTATCCCTCGCCTCGCTACTGAAAGAGGTATCGACGAGGATTTGAAAGCTCGCAATATGCTCCGTTGGGTTGCTGAGATGAACAACATCAAGGTAAGCGCGGAAGAAATCGTTTTGCGGGAGGTGGTGTTGGTATGAAGTCGATCATCAACGAACTTTGGCACGGAAACATAATTCCGCAAGAGGACAGCCGAACCAACTCCAAGGAAATGAAAGAACTGCTTGGCTATATTTCAAGGCAACACGAGGACTTGGAGAAAAGTTTCTCTGACGAACAAAAAGAGGTGTTCGAGAAATTCCACGATTGTTGGAGCGAGTATATGAGCTTGGCGGAGGCGGCTATATTTGAATACGCTTTCAAGCTCGGTATGCAGATTGCTATTGAAACACTAACAGAATAATGAACGGGGCTGACGGAAATAACCGTCAGCCCTATAATTTATCTGTAAAACTCAAATCTTTAGCCTATCTTTAGCGAGCCATGATATAATCCCCTTGTAAAATGGGAAAGGAGGATTTCGGATGGCGTTTCAAACGGTATTCAAGCGGTATGAGCTGAAGTATATGCTGACGCTTGAACAAAAGGAAAAGATACTTGAAGCTATGTCGCCCTATATGGAGCTTGACAAATACGGCAGAACAACAATACGAAATATCTATTTCGATACCGATAATTATAGACTGATACGGCGTTCGATTGAGAAGCCCGCCTATAAAGAAAAACTGCGAATACGTAGCTATTCCCAAGCGACTACTGACAGCACGGTGTTTGTGGAGCTGAAAAAGAAATACGAAAAGGTGGTCTATAAGCGCAGACTTCC
>JAZQXI010000038.1:0-23534 GCA_045632805.1 Eubacteriales bacterium
AAAGTTTGATCAAAACTTTCGGCAAGCTGACGAAAGTCGGTAATTTTGTCTACAGTCTAAAAACGGCTTCAAGCTCAAAATGTGCTTGAAGCCGTTCTCAATTTGTGGACCAAAGGTTTACAATTTTTGAATTTGCACAAAGTCGTTTATGCCGCTTTTTTCTTTGACACCGCAGGCGCAAAGAAAAAAGCTTGGCAAAAAAGAAACGCCGTTTGGATAAAATTTCGCCCCCTGCGGAGGGCGAGGAGGCTTACGCAGCCTCCACTGCGCAAACTTTTGAAAAAGTTTGATCAAAACTTTCGTCAAGCTGACGAAAGCCGGTAATTTTGTCTACAGTCTAAAAACGGCTTCAAGCTCAAAATGTGCTTGAAGCCGTTCTCATTTTGCTTTAATCCTGCCACGAAATCACTTTCCCCGCTTGCAGGGTCCTTTTCATATCAATGATACGCTGATTGGACGATCCGCGGAAACGCAAGGAAATATCCTTGAGCGCTTTGACGTATCTGCCGTCGACCAAAACGTCAATCAAAGACAGCATCTCGTCGGTCACCTCGCATCTGGGGTGACTGCCATCCTTCCAAAGCTCCCCGTCCAAGGTAAAACCCGTAAAGCACCACACGGTCTTATCGGGACAAGCGGCACGGAAGCGATGCAAAAACGGAACCAATGCCCTTTGATTGGACGGCTCGAACGGCTCTCCGCCAAGAAGCGTCAATCCGTTGACGAAATAGGGCTTGCAGGACGCAATGATCTCGTCCTCGGTCTCCTTGGTAAAAGGCTGACCGTAAGAAAAATCCCACGTTTGCGGTTGGAAGCATTCCTCACAATGGTTGGTGCAGCCCGAAACGAACAGTACCGTCCGCACGCCCTCACCATTGGCAATGTCGCATTTTTTTAATTCACAGTAATTCATAGCTTACAGATGCAACACGCGCTCCTTGATTTCCTGGGTTCTTCCCTGATTCCAATACTGCGTTCCGATATATCCACAGGTACGGCGCGCAACATTCATCTTGCTCTGATCGGTGTTACCGCACTTGGGGCATTTCCAAATCAGCTTGCCTTCCTCCTCGACAATCTCGATCTCACCGTCCCATCCGCACTCCTGACAGTAGTCGGATTTGGTATTCAGCTCGGCGTACATGATATTATCGTAGATGAACCTCATGACCTGAAGCACTGCCTCAAGGTTTTGCTGCATATTGGGGACCTCAACGTAGCTGATCGCACCGCCGGGAGAGAGCTGCTGGAACTGTGCCTCGAACGCGAGCTTGGAGAACGCGTCGATCTCCTCGGTAACGTGGATGTGATAGCTGTTGGTGATATATCCCTTATCATTGATACCGGGAACGATGCCAAAGCGCTTTTGCAGACACTTTGCAAACTTATACGTAGTGGATTCAAGAGGTGTACCGTAGAGGCTGAAGTCGATGTTGTGCTCCGCCTTCCACTTCTTGCACGCGTCGTTGAGGTACTGCATAACGCTGAGCGCGAAGGGGGTTGCGCTGGGATCGGTATGGCTCTTGCCCGTCATATACTTGACGCACTCGTAAAGCCCCGCGTAGCCAAGGGAAATGGTGGAGTAGCCTCCAAAGAGCAGCTTATCGATCGGCTCGCCCTTCTTAAGTCTTGCAAGCGCTCCGTGTTGCCAAAGGATGGGGGCAACGTCGGACAGCGTTCCTTTAAGTCTTTCATGGCGGCAAAGCAGTGCCTTGTGACAAAGCTCAAGTCTCTCGTCAAAGATCTTCCAGAATTTTTCGATGTTACCGCCCGAGGAAAGTGCGATATCAGGCAGGTTGATGGTAACGACGCCCTGATTGAAGCGTCCGTAATACTTGGGCTTCCCTTCCTCGTCAACAAAAGGTGTCAGGAAGCTACGGCAACCCATGCAGGTGTAGCAATGCCCTTCTCCGTTCTTGTCCACCTTCAACTCCAGCATCTTCTTTTCGGAGATGTAGTCGGGAACCATGCGGCGAGCGGTACATTTTGCGGAAAGCTTGGTCAGATAATAATATGGAGAATCCTCGTGGATGTTCTGCTCCTCAAGGACGTAGATGAGCTTGGGGAATGCGGGAGTGACGTAAACGCCCTCCTCGTTCTTAACGCCGCGATAGCGTTGGAGCAACGTTTCTTCGATGATAATGGCAAGGTCCTTCTTCTCCTGCTCACTTCTCGCTTCGCCGAGATACATGAACACGGTAACGAAGGGTGCCTGACCGTTGGTGGTCAGAAGCGTTACCACCTGATACTGAATGGTCTGCACGCCACGGCTGATCTCCTCGCGCAATCTCTTCTCAACAATGGTAGAAAGCTGCTCGTCGGAAAGCTGGGTACCGATGGCAACCATCTCCTCACGGACAGCGCGGGTGATCTTTTCACGGCTGACCTGCACGAAGGGTGCAAGATGCGTCAGAGAGATGCTCTGTCCGCCGTACTGATTACTTGCGACCTGCGCAATGATCTGCGTTGCGATGTTGCAGGCGGTCGAAAAACTGTGCGGACGCTCGATCATCGTACCCGAGATGACCGTTCCGTTTTGGAGCATGTCCTCAAGGTTGACCAAGTCGCAGTTGTGCATGTGCTGTGCGTAGTAGTCGGCATCATGGAAATGGATGATCCCGTCCTCGTGTGCCTTGACAATGTCCTCGGGGAGCAACAGACGCGTGGTAATATCACGGCTGACCTCTCCTGCCATGTAGTCACGCTGAACGCTGTTGACGGTGGGGTTCTTGTTCGCGTTTTCCTGCTTTGCCTCCTCGTTGCAGCACTCGATAAGGCTAAGGATCTTTTCGTCCGTGGTGTTGGAGCGACGGACAAGTGCGCGGGTGTAACGGTAGGTGATGTATTTCTTGGCTACCTCGTATGCGCCGTGTGCCATGATCTGGGACTCGACCAGATCCTGAATTTCCTCCACTCCCGGAGCACGGTTCATACGAATGCAGCTCAATTCAACCGCCTCTGCGATCCGCTTGATCTGCATCGGGGTCATGCGCGTTTCCTCATCGACCGCTTCATTTGCCTTGGTGATTGCGGTGATGATTTTGCTGATGTCAAAGTTTACTTCCGAGCTGTTTCGCTTAATGACTTTCATTTTTTCCTCCCTTTTATAAATCTTACACAAATATGATCGACAAAATTCATCTTTTTTCACAATGAATTTTTGTTAACTGAAAAAGTGCAAATACATTATACCATATTTTGTGGTTTTGTCAAGGGGGAAATACAACATTTTGTGGTTTTTAGCAATCTTTTTTTGCAAGGCGTTGCATGGTTTTTCGGATCTCGAAACGCGCCTTTTCGGGGTCATCGATCTCCCTTACGGTCAATTCCATCGGGCAAAGTCCCGTCCTCTCTCGGTTGATGATGTGTTCGGTGCATGTGCCGAACGAGACGCCGATTCCCGCGTTTTCAAGAATCGAAACCGCCTCCTTGGTAATGACCTCGGCATACACGTCGACCACTCCCGCCAAAACGAACAGAAGTGCCGCCGCCTTCCCCACGATGCGATCGGCGGCGCAGAAGCCGTGAAGGTCTGCGCCGCTGTCGAGAAATTCCATCATGGGAGCGATGCCTTTTTTCGTTGCTGTCAGCGTCTCCTTAGCACGGCAGAGTACACAGGTGTAATTGCTGTTTTCTGCAAGCAGGATTGCCTTGGCACGTTGGGTATCGTTCATAGGTTTCTTTCCTTTATTATTTACTTTTTTCTTTGCCGTTGATCTTTTCAAGATCGTAAGGCGTTGTCTGATAGACGAAATAGTTGAGCCAGTTGGAATACAAGAGATTTGCCGAGGATCTCCACGTTGCGCGAGGCGCATTTGCGGGATCGTCATTCGGAAAATAATTTTTCGGGATCTCGATGGGCTTGCCGGCATTGACATCGCGAACATATTCCTTTTTCAGAGTCTCCGCATCATATTCGGGATGTCCCGTGATAAAGATTTGACGTCCGTTCTTGGTCGAGAGTGCAAACACGCCCGCTTCTTCGGAAGAAGCCAAAATTTTGAGTCCGCCGATCCCTTCAAGATCCGCGCGGTCAACGGTGGTGTGTCTGGAATGAGGCACCATAAACACGTCGTCAAATCCACGGAACAGGATCGATCTCTTATAGTCCGCCACGTGCGAGAATACACCGAACAGCTTTTTGTCCAGCGGCTTTTTTTGTACACCGAAGTGATAGTACAATCCCGCCTGTGCGCCCCAACAGATGTGGAAGGTGCTGTGGACGTGAGAGAGGCTCCACTTCATGATCTCGCAAAGCTCTTCCCAGTATTCGACCTCCTCAAACTCCATCTGCTCCACGGGAGCTCCCGTGATGATCATGCCGTCAAATTTGCGATCCTTGACCTGATCAAAGGTCTTGTAAAACGCAAGAAGATGTTCCTCAGATGTGTTTTTGGAACGATGCGACTGCGTGTGCATCAAGGTCAGCTCCACCTGCAAGGGCGTATTTCCCAACAGACGTGAGAGCTGGGTCTCGGTGTCGATCTTGGTGGGCATGAGATTGAGAAGCAGGATCTGCAAGGGACGGATATCCTGCGTCACGGCTCTCTCGTCGGTCATTACAAAGATATTCTCTGCGGCAAGGGTCTTGGTTGCAGGCAATTCGTTTGGAATCTTAATAGGCATTGGGTCCTACTCCTTTGTTTACTGTTATGATTTTTGAAAAGCGGAATGAAGCGTTCAGGAAATGCTCTCCAGCGCTTGCTTAAGGTCTGCGATCAGATCTTCGGCGTTTTCAAGTCCGCAAGAATAACGGACAAGGTCACCCGAAACGCCTGCCGCCAACAGCTCCTCGTCGTTCATCTGGCGGTGGGTCGCGCTTGCCGGATGCAAGCAACAGGTACGCGCGTCGGCAACGTGCGTTTCGATCGCGGCAAGTCTGAGGTGTTTCATGAACGTCTCCGCTGCCTTCCGTCCACCCTTGACACCAAAGCTGACAACGCCGCAGGTACCGTTAGGCATATACTTTTGCGCGATGTCGTAGTATTTGTCTCCTTCCAAGCCAGCATAAGTGACCCACGTCACGTTGGGATGGGATTTGAGGAAGGTTGCAACGGCAAGCGCGTTTTCGCAATGACGCTTCATACGCACGTGCAGGCTTTCCAGTCCGAGATTGAGGATGAACGCGCTTTGCGGTGCGGGAGTCGAACCGAAGTCGCGCATGAGCTGTGCGGTCGCCTTGGTGATAAACGCGCCGCCAAGTCCGAACTTCTCCGCGTACACGATGCCGTGATAGCTATCGTCGGGCGTGCAAAGTCCCGGGAACTTCTCCTTGTGCGCCAGCCAATCGAACTTGCCCGAATCCACGATACAGCCACCGACTGCCGCGCCATGTCCGTCCATGTACTTGGTGGTGGAATGCGTGACGATGTCAGCGCCCCACTCGAAGGGACGGCAGTTGACGGGAGTTGCGAAGGTGTTGTCTACGATCAGCGGTACGCCATGGGCGTGCGCCGCCTTGGCAAACTTTTCGATATCCAGAACCGTGAGTGCGGGGTTTGCGATGGTCTCACCGAACACCGCCTTGGTGTTGGGACGGAACGCCGCCTCCAGCTCCTCCTCGGTACAATCGGGAGAAACGAAGGTAAAGTCGATGCCCATCTTTTTCATAGTGACAGCAAAGAGGTTAAAGGTTCCTCCGTAAATGGTGGAACAGGAGACCACGTGGTCGCCGCAGGTTGCGATGTTAAAGACCGCGTAGAAGTTTGCCGCCTGCCCCGACGAGGTCAGCATTGCGGCAGTTCCCCCCTCCAATTCACAGATCTTTGCCGCCACGGTGTCACACGTGGGATTCTGCAAACGGGAGTAGAAGTATCCGGATGCCTCAAGGTCAAACAGCTTTGCCATATCCTCGCTGGTGTCATAGTGGAAGGTCGTGCTTTGCACGATCGGAATCTGGCGGGGTTCGCCGTTGCCGGGGGTGTAGCCCCCCTGTACACATTTGGTTTCGATCTGATAGTTGCTCATGTCTGATAACCGTCCTTTTTATCATTTATCGTATGGACACGTCAAAGTGCGTCCGCAATGTCAAGAATGAGTCTCTCGGTCTTTTCCCAGCCGAGACATGGGTCGGTGATCGACTTACCGTAAACTTCCTCCGCACCGATCTTTTGGGCGCCGTCCTCAATATAACTCTCGATCATCAGTCCCTTGACCAGCTTCTTGACGTCCGCAGAATGGCGGCACGCGTGCAGAACCTCCTTGGCGATACGTACCTGCTCGAGGCACTGCTTGCCGGAGTTTGCGTGGTTGGTGTCCACGATCACGGCGGGATTGGAAAGTCCGCTCTTCTGATAGGTCTCGGAAAGATGGATCAGATCCTCATAATGATAGTTCGGGGTGCTTTGTCCTTTAGTATCCACGTAGCCGCGCAGGATGGCGTGTGCGTAGGGGTTGCCCGCACTCTTGACCTCCCACCCACGATAGAGGAACATATGGGAGTGCTGTGCCGCCGTGATGGAATTCATCATGACCGAAATATCACCGCAAGTGGGGTTCTTCATACCGACGGGAATGTCCAAACCGCTGGCAGTCAGGCGGTGCTGCTGGTTTTCCACCGAGCGCGCACCCACCGCAACGTATGCCAAAAGGTCGGAAAGATAACGGTGATTTTCGGGATACAGCATCTCATCCGCACATCCAAAGCCGGTTTCGGTCAAAGCGCGCATGTGCAAACGGCGAATGGAAAGGATACCCTTGAGAAGATCGGGCTCGGAATTGGGGTCGGGCTGGTGAAGCATGCCCTTATATCCATCCCCAGTGGTGCGGGGCTTGTTGGTATAAATACGCGGAACGATCATGATCTTATCCGCAACCTTATCCTGCACCGTACGGAGTCTGCCAATATAATCCATTACGGATTCCTCATGATCGGCAGAGCAAGGACCGATTACAAGTACAAACTTGTCGGACTTGCCCGAAAAAATATCCTTAAGCTCGTTGACACATGCGTCACGGCGAGCCTTCATCTCCTCGGTTACCGGGTACTGCTCCTTGATCTCCTTCGGAATTGGGAGCTTGCGGTAAAATTCCATATTCATAGCATTGGTTTCCTTTCGGGGGTAAGTATACAATATTGTTTATGATTCGGCTTTGGGTTTGTCAAACAGCGTTCGTCTTGCCGTGGCGCGGCGCATCGTCTCACGCATGCCCTCGCTGTCTTTGTTTGCAAGAAGCTCACGGAAACGCTCGAACTCCTTCGAAAAGGCATCCATTTGAGTCAGAAGTGCCTCGCGATTGAGCAAAAACAACTCCGACCACATCACGTCGTTGATCTTTGCGATTCGGGTCAGATCACGGAAGGAGTCTCCCGTGTATTTCTCCATCATCGGTGCTTCGTTTGAGGTCATCAGTGTCACAGCGATGCAGTGGGTCAACTGCGAGAGAAACGCGATCATTTCATCGTGCGCTTCCGGAGTCAATTCGGAGATGCGCGCAAAACCGAGCAACTCGCCAAGCTGCCGACAAACGGCAATTGCCTCATGGGTGTTACGCTCGGTGGGAGTGACGATAAAATTCGCTCCAAGAAAGACGCGATCGTCGCTGTATTCCACGCCACTACTCTCGCGCCCCGCCATCGGGTGCGCCGCGATGAATTCCACATCGGGACGCAGGATGCTCTGTACCTCATTCACGATGCTCGTTTTGACACCTGTCACGTCAGTGATCAGCGTTCCCGGGCGAAAGAGAGATTGATACTTGCGGATCCACTCTACGAAAATGTGCGGATAGAGCGCAAATACGATCAGATCGGAATCAGCCACAAGCGACGGAGTCACCTCAGTACTTCCCTTTTCAATGATTCCAAGGGAAAGCGCGTAGTCAATATCCTTTTGTTCCTTTGTGATGCAGCGGATGCGATAGCCCTTTTTGCTGAGTGCCTTGGCGTAGCTTCCGCCGATGACACCAAGTCCTACGATGAGGATATTGGTATCCTTGGTAATGGTTTTCATGGTTCTGAAAGATCCTTTGCGAATGGGATTTCAAATTTCTTTGGAGCGGATCGAAAGAGTCCGCAAGGCGTCAAAAAAGTCGGGATAGCTCTTGGCTACCGCCTCGCATCCGTGGATCTCACCGCCCACAAGGGTGGAAAGAACGGATAGCGACATGACCACACGGTGGTCGTTATGACCGTAAAGCGGTTCTTTGGGTGCATGAAAGTCGTTTGCGACGATTTCCACGCTGTTTTCAAAGACGTTGACAGTCGTGCCGAACTTGCGCAGCTCCTCTGCCATCACCTCGGCGCGGTCACTCTCCTTGATTTTGAGACGTTTGGTATCCGTAAAACGTCCTCCCCGCATCGCGGCGGCAATCGAAAAGAGAATGGGAGCCAAATCCGGGCAATCCCCCAAAGAAATGGGCGCATCGGGAGCGGTTACAAGATGCTCAAAGCAATCGCGATAAACGCGGTCGCCTTGCAAGGAGTCCGTGCGCAAGCCGCTGATCTTGACGTCTCCCTCAAAGAGGTTGAACGCCTCCAAAAACGCGGCGTTGGAGTAATCTCCCTCCACGGTGGCATCGTGTGCCTTCATCTTCACACCTCCCATGACGCGAAGTGTGGTTTCGTCCAGCCACTCCACTTGGGCACCGAACTCGCAAAGCGCCGAAACGGTCAAAAGAATGTAAGAGCGGCTCTCCACAGGCGGGATCAGCTTGATGATGCTCTCCCCCGCTGTCTGTGTCAGGGCAAACAGCATGCCGCTGACAAACTGACTGCTGACGTTGCCCGCCAGCATATACGTGCCTGCTTGCAAGGGGCCTTTTACGGTGATCCCCTTGTCGGTCTGCGAAAAATACATTCCGTGTGCGTGACAAAGCTCCTCATACACCTTCATCGGGCGCTTTAAGAGCGAGGGAGCGCCGCAAAGGGTCACCTCCCGGCCCGAGAGACAGGCGATGGGAAGGAGAAAACGAATGGTGCTGCCGCTCTCACGGCAAGGAAGGATCAAAGATTCTTTTTGGGGCTTGGAGAGATCGGCACCCGTTACGGTAACGGTGTCGCCGTCCATTTGGCAGTCCGCGCCAAGAACACGCAAGCAATCCACGGTGGCAAGCACGTCCTCGCACTTGGGAACGCCGCTCAAAACGGCTTTTCCCTCTGCCATCGCGGCGGAAATAAGCAGGCGATGTGCCATACTCTTGGAAGGTGGTGCTGTAACCGCCCCCACGGCACGCCCCGCTTCAATACGCAGGTTCATGCGTTCGCCTCCCCGCTAAAAAACTGTTCACGCAAAAAGTCGATCGCCTCGAGATAACCGTTCACACCATGCCCCGTGATGGTTTTGACACAGGCGGCGCGGATGTAGCTGATCTGTCGAAAATCCTCACGCTCCTCCACCTTGGAGATATGCACCTCAACCGTGGGAAGCATGACAGACTTGACCGCATCAAGAAGCGCAATGCTCGTATGCGTATACGCGCCCGGATTGATGACAATGCCGTCAGCTCCGACGGTGTAAGCCTCTTGGATCCAATCCACAAGTGTCCCCTCGTGGTTGCTCTGTCGGCAGATCGGCTCGATTCCATGCTCCCTGCAATGCGCCTCTACCATCTCCACAAGCTGTGCGTAGGTGGTAGAACCGTAGTGCGCCGGCTCACGGATCCCCAAAAAGTTGAGGTTGGGACCGTTAAGAATATATAGCTTTTTCATAGTTGTTCAAAGTCCTTTCCGATGCGCGTTGCAACCTCCTCCACACTTCCCGATCCGTCTATGCGACAATCGGCTGTCAAGCAATATCGCTCGTATCTCTCGCGGTATCGCGTTTTGATCATTTCCTCCGAAGATGCCAAGGGACGGTCGGACGTGGGGAGAAGAAGCTCTAAAGGACGGTCAAGAAAATACAAGCGCCCGTTTCGACAGAGTTGGTCGACGTTTTCGTCGCGCAAAATCGCGCCTCCGCCCGTTGCCAGAACGATCCCGTTTTTTTGCGCCAGCTCCTCGCGGAGCACGCGCGCTTCCAATTCACGGAACGCATTCTCGCCCTCTGTTTCAAAGATTTCGGGAATACTCTTTCCCGCCACGCGGACGATCTCCTCGTCAAGATCGAAGAATTCCCTCCCCATCCGCTTGGCAAGCGCCTTGCCCACCGAGCTTTTACCGCTTGCGGGCATACCCGTGAGGACGATGTTCTCCTTTTGACGAAGGATTTTTTGATAGACTCGCTCGGTCGTTCCCGCATCGTACGTGCAATCCAAAAAGATCTCGGACGCGCGCACCGCTTGCGCGACCAGCATATAAAGTCCCCCTTCCGCAGGGATTCCACGTTTTTTTGCTTCCAATACAAGCTGTGGACGCAGGGGGTTATAAATGGCATCGATGACACCGTCAAGCCGTGCAAAGGCGCACAGATCGACGGGCGTTACGTTAGGGTTTGGGTACATACCGCAAGGGGTGGTGTTGATAATGACGCGGACGTCACCGTGACGCTCGGTCAATTCCCCGTAGGTGGTCGCGCCATCCTTGCCACTCCGACTGACTCGCAAAATCTCCCACGCGCCCATTGCGCGGGCAACCGACACAGCGGTACGCGAGGTCCCCCCCGTTCCAAGCACGGCAACCTTTTTGCCTGCCAAGGAAACACCTAATCGGCGGATGAGGTCACTCATCCCAAGAAAATCGGTGTTATATCCGTAAAGCTTTCCTTCACGGTTGACGATCGTGTTCACCGCTCCGATTTCTTTTGCCTGTTCACTGATCTGAAACAGATGCGGAATCACGTCCTCTTTATAAGGAATGGTCACGTTGATACCGAGAAAATCCCGCGCTTGCATAAAATCGTCAAGCTTTTCCCGCTCGACCTCACGGATCTCGTACGGATTTTGCGAGAGCGCATGATGGATCTCAGCCGAAAAGCTATGCTTTAAATGCTCTCCGATGCAACCGTATTTCATAGTGACCTCCTTTTCCAATCATATCATTCCCGCACGTCTGGAAAATCCGTTCCGAATCGCAGTGCCAGCAGATCGCACAGCACCAGCGCCGTCATACTGTCCACAACAACGCGTGCGCGGTGGACAATGGCGGGATCGTGTCTGCCCTCCAGTGTCAGAAGCGCGTTTTGCCCCGTGGCAAGATCAACGCTTTCCTGCTCGCGGAAAATAGACGGTGTGGGCTTGACCGCGCAACGGAAAATCACGGGCATGCCATTGGTAATACCGCCGTTGATGCCGCCGTTGTGGTTGGTTGTGGTGACCACCTTACCGTTTTTCATGCGGAAGCCGTCGTTTGCAATGCTTCCTTTCATCTCCGCCATTGCAAAACCATCACCGAATTCCACGCCCTTGATGGCGGGAATTCCAAACAGCGCATGTGAAAGAACGCTTTCCACGCTATCGAACCAAGGCTCACCAAGACCTGCGGGAAGCCCCGTGATCGCCGTTTCCAAAACGCCGCCTACGCTGTCTCCCTCTCTTGCCGCCGCCTCGATAGCATCGCGCATCCGCTCCCCCGTGGGAGCATGCAACACGGGAAACATCATGTCTCCCAGCTGCTCCAGATCTGCCTCGTAATCCTCAAACGGGCGATCCTTGATGCCCGCAAGGCTTGCAATGTGTGTACCGATCAGAATCCCGTTTTGTCGGAGCGCTGACAGGGCGACAGCACCCACGGCAACCAGCGCCGCCGTAACGCGTCCCGAAAAATGTCCGCCTCCGCGATAGTCCTGAAAGCCGTGATATTTACATTCCGCCGCATAGTCGGCATGTCCCGGACGGGGCAAGCCCTTGGTATAATCCTTACTGCGCGTATTGGTATTTGGGATCAAAATACACAGGGGAGTACCCGTGGTTTTCCCCTCAAACACGCCGCTGACGATGCGGAATTCATCTGCCTCGACACGCGCGGTGGAAATTTTCCCTTGCGGGCGACGGAGAGACAGTTGATGACGGATAAAATCCTCGTCCACGCGCATTCCGGGTGCCATACCGTCCAGCACCGCGCCGATCTCTTCGCCGTGGCTTTCCCCAAACAGCGTAACACTCACACTTTGACCAAAGGTATTCTTCATCACACCCTCCCCTCTCCCAATGCGGTGCGGATCTGTGCCTTCCACTCCTCAATGGGTGTTTTTTGGATCTCATAGCTTCCCACCTCGGGTACATATACCGTGGAAATGGAAGTGCCTTCACATTTTTTATCGTGTGAAGCGATCGAAAGCATCGCTTCAAGGTCGCCTTGAAGCTCAGTGGGAAGCTCCAAAGCTTTGAGCACGGGGATCAATCGCGCACGCACGCTCGGAGCGCACATGGGGATCATTCCAAGCGCCACACATTCACCGTGGTAAAGTCCGTGAAGCGCTGCCGCGCCCTCGATCCCGTGTCCCAGCGTGTGACCGAAATTCAGAATACGGCGCAATCCCGTCTCCTTTTCATCCTCCTCGACCACCGCACGCTTGATGCGGAGTGAACGCTCGATCACGGTGTCGATCTCGGATTCCCATCTGCCGCTTTCAAAAATGGCAAACAGCTTGGAGTCCGAGGTTAAAGACATTTTGAGAGCCTCGGCAAGTCCGTTTGCAATCTGGCGGCGCGGAAGCGTTTTCAGCACATCGGGATCAACGATGACCGCGCGGGGCTGATAGAACGCGCCGACGATGTTTTTGACGTGATCCAGATTGATTGCCACCTTGCCTCCAATCGAAGAATCCACTTGGGAAAGCACGGTGGTGGGGACGTTGTAAAAATCGATTCCCCTCATATAAGATGCCGCCGCAAAGCCCGAAAGATCGCCAACCACGCCACCGCCAACGGCAACCACGCAGTCGCTGCGGGTAAAGCCTTTTTCCAGCATCGTTCGGCAAAGGCTTTCAAGAGTCGCAAAGCTCTTGCTCCCCTCTCCCTGTGCCACCGTGACGATATACCCCTCCCCGCTCTGTGAGAGAACGTTTTGCGCGTACTCCGCGGGGACTCCTTCGTCGGTGACGATCAGGACCTTGCGATTCAAAGAGAACAGCTCCCTCGCACGTGCGAGCGCTCCTCGCTCCAAATAGATATCATAGCCACCGTTTGGCAGATTCAAATGCAAGGTCATAGTGTTCTCTCCTTTGGGATTGCCTTAAGATTTCTGATCGTTATAATAAGTTCCGACAAGCTTCAATCGATCGCAGAAAAAGCTCAACTCGCGCATCATCCATTCTCCCGCCTCGGTGTAAACGTCGCCCTCTGCCTCCACGTAGAAGTAATACTGCCAAAGCAGCTCCTTCATCGGGCGGCTGCGAAGGGTACGCATGTTAAAGCCAAAGCGACCGATGACGTCCATGGCGCGTGCCAAAGAACCCGCCTCGTTTTTGACGGTGAACAGAAGAATAAAATGTTCGCCCATCCGCTTGGAATGCCGACGGCTCTCCACACGGGAGAACGCGGCAAATCGGGTGGTGTTACTGCGGCTGGCGTTGATATTCCTCTCCAACACCTCAAGCCCGAAGACCTCTGCCGCCGCCTCGCTTGCGATCGCGGCAACGGAGTGCTCTCCCTTTTCGGCAACGTATCTTGCCGCCAGCGCGGTGTTGGTATATTCGCTCGTATTCCAACCGTAGTTACGCAAATACTCGGCACATTGCCCCAACGCCTGCGGATGGCTCACCACCTCGCGAATATCCTCTTTTTTGGTTCCCGGAACGACCAGAAGATCGTGCGTTACAGCAAGATCGAGGATCTCGCTGACGTAAAGAGAGCCGGAAAACATCAGATCCGTTACCTGCCCGACCTCTCCGTTATAGCTGTTTTCGATGGGAAGAACGACGGTGTCGCATTCCCCGTTCTCCACAGCACGGTACGCCGCTTTGAAATCTCCGTACGCCACGCGTTCAGCTCCCGGGAAGAGCTTGCCCGCCGCGATATGCGCAAACGCGCCCTCGGTACCACTGTACGCCACGCGCATGCCGTGGAGCAAGCGCTCCTGGTACGCACGCGAAACCGCCATGTTGTTGCGGATAAAGTTGACGTAGTAGGAGCGAATGGTCTCGTCCTCAACCAGCTTTGCGTTGTTCTGCACCACCGCTTCCTCACGTGCGGCGTCCAAAATAGGCAACGCGTGCATTTTTTTGTATTCCGCGACCTTCTCGGCGGCTCTCATGCGGCGCACGAACAGCTTTGCCATTTCGGCATCCACCTCGTTGATCTCGCGCCTCGCCTCGGCTAAGAGGTCGTCCTTTTCTTCAATCGATTTTTCTTTTTGGAAACGCTCAGTCATGTTTATTTACCCTTTACCCCGTAGGATTCTGCCAATTTCTTGAATGCGGGCAGTGAACGTTCAATCTGCTCGGTGGTCACGCAATAGGAAATGCGCACGTATCCACCGCATCCGAAGCTGTCGGACGCAACCAAAAGCAACTCCTGCTCCTTTGCTCTCTCGCAGAACGCATTTGCGTCCTCCTCCAGCGCCTTGACGAAGAGATAGAACGCACCGTCGGGCTTAACCGCCTCGTATCCGTAGGAAGTCAGTGCGTCATAAAGCATTTTGCGGTTGGTATCGTACACCGTCAGATCCGAGGTCATTCCCAGTACAGACGGGATCATATACTGGAACAGCGCGGGAGCGCAGACAAAGCCCAACGCACGTCCCGCTCCGCAAACCGCTTGATACAAAGCGAGGGGATCGGTTGCTCGGGGAGAAACCAGAATATATCCGATTCGTTCCCCGGGCAGTGACAGCGACTTACTGAAAGAATAACACACCAAGGTATTTTCGTAATAGTTGAGCAAGCACGGAACCTTGACGTCACCGTAAACCAATTCACGGTAAGGCTCGTCCGAGAGCAGATAAATGGGAGCACCGTATTGCTTTTCAGAAGCACGCAACAGGTCGCCAAGACGTGCGGCGCTCTCCTCTGTCAGAACCGCGCCCGTGGGATTGTTGGGAGAATTGACGATGATGGCACGGGTGCGAGGTCCGATTGCTCGCTCAAGCGCCTCAAAATCGGGTTGGAACGCGGGCGCTTTGCACAGTACGGGAACAGCTTTGGCACCCGTACGTTCTACGAACACACGGTATTCCGGAAAGAACGGTGCCAGTAGAATGACCTCATCCCCGGGATTCAGCACTGCCGTCAGCGACACGGTCAGCGATGCCGCCGCTCCAACGGTAAGATAAATGAGGTCGGGATCTGTCAAAGCGCCCTCCGTTGCATGAACGTACTGCGCGATCGCGGAGCGAACGGTCGCATCTCCCTGTGCGCTGGTATAGCCGTGAAGCGCCACGGGATCCTTCTTTTGCAAAAGCTCGCAAAGCGTCTCATTGACAGCCGCAGGCGCGGGAACGCTGGGGTTACCGATGCTGAAATCAAACACGTTTTCGGCTCCGATCTCCGCTTTTCTCTTTTTACCGTATTCAAACAATTCACGAATCACGGAGCGGCGCGCCCCAAGCTCTCTCATTTTCTCGTTGACCATACTGAACCTCTGTATAATAAAAATTATGAAAAATATTATACACCTATAGCAGATAATTGTCAAGTGCTTTTTTTGAAAAAATGAAGTTTTTGTATTTTTATTCGCTCAATATGCAAAAAGCATGTATGGGAATCTTCCGCATACGCGTGATAATTCCCATACATGCTTGGCTTGATTATTGGCGTGAAAGCTGTTTTTTGAGGTACAGTCCCGTGTGCGAACTCGGATGCTCTGCCACCTCCTCGGGAGTCCCCGTTGCCACAACGGTTCCGCCACCGTCTCCACCCTCGGGACCGAGGTCGATGATATAATCGGCAGATTTGATAACGTCAAGGTTGTGTTCGATCACAAGCACCGTGTTCCCCGCATCGCAAAGGCGCTGCAAAACCTCCAAAAGCTTTGCCACGTCCGCGGTGTGAAGTCCCGTGGTCGGCTCGTCCAAAATATAGAAGGTGCGCCCCGTGGATCTCTTGGATAGCTCGGTCGCGAGCTTGACTCGCTGTGCCTCACCGCCCGAGATAGTGGTGGAGGACTGACCGATCTTGATATACCCCAGACCAACGTCGTAAAGCGTTTGGAGCTTGCGCTGGATCGCTGGAAGCCCGTCAAAGAAGGAGAGTCCCTCCTCCACAGTCATGTCCAGCACCTCGTAGATGTTTTTACCCTTGTACTGCACATCCAGCGTATCGCGGTTGTAGCGCTTTCCCTTGCAAACGTCGCACGTGACGTACACATCAGGCAAAAAGTGCATTTCGATCTTCTTGACGCCGTCCCCCTCACACGCTTCGCACCTGCCTCCTTTGACGTTAAAGGAGAAGCGTCCGGGGCCAAAGCCCTTGGCTTTTGCGTCCTTGGTTTGCGCAAAGAGTGTACGGATATCGGTAAACAGCCCCGTATAAGTTGCGGGGTTGGAACTGGGCATACGCCCAATGGGGCTTTGGTCAATGGCAATGACCTTGTCAAGATGCTCCAAGCCCTCCACAGAGGTATGCTTGCCCGCGTAGGTGATGGCACGGTTGAGCTTTTCCGCTAAGACGGGATAGAGGATGCCGTTGACCAATGAAGATTTGCCGGAGCCCGATACACCCGTAACGCAAACGAATTTTCCAAGCGGAATCTCGACGTCCACGTTTTTTAAGTTATTCTGACGCGCGCCCGTGATTTTAATGAAATTTCCGTTCCCTTCACGGCGTTTTTGCGGTACGTCGATGCGTTTTCTGCCGGAAAGATAAGCACCTGTGATGGAATTCGGATCCTCCATGATCTCCTTGGGTGTGCCCGCCGCAACGACCCGACCGCCGTGAATTCCCGCCCCCGGACCGATATCGAGAATGTAATCCGCATTCTCCATCGTCTCCTCGTCATGCTCAACCACGATGACCGTGTTGCCAAGATCACGCAGACGTTTGAGCGTAGCGATCAGCTTGGAATTGTCGCGCTGATGGAGCCCGATGCTGGGCTCGTCCAGAATATACAGCACGCCCACCAAGGCAGAGCCGATCTGCGTGGCGAGACGGATGCGCTGTGCCTCACCGCCCGAAAGTGTTCCCGCCTTGCGCGAGAGTGTGAGATAGTTGAGTCCGACGCTCACAAGGAAGCCAAGTCGCGCACGGATCTCCTTAAGAATCTCGGCTGCGATCTTGCTTTCGGTCTCACTCAAGGTCAATGAATTGACGAACGTCAATGCGTTTTCGACTGACATGGTGCAAAATTCGTGAATATTCAAGCCTCCCACCGTGACAGAGAGCGAGGTGGGAGAGAGGCGCTGACCGTTACATTCCGGGCAAGGCGCTTCCTCAATGAATTGGTTGTAATACTCATTGCCGTACATCTTCATACGGTTCTCAATCATGGGTACAATCCCCTCAAATTTGGCAAGCTGATGATGATCCTCCTTGCCAAACCATCGGTGCACCTCATATCGCTCATCCCCCGTACCGTAGAGCAGCTTTTGATACTGATCCTCGGTAAATTCTTCGATAGGGGTTTCCATAGTGAATCCAAAGCGCTTTCCCACAGCGGCAAAGAGCGGACCGTTCCAGCTCTCCTCCTCCAAGGATTTAAAGCCGTTGACCGCGATCGCCCCCTCGGAAAGTGAGAGCTGTTTGTTAGGGATCAGACGCTCCACAGCAATGCGTTGCAGGTCACCGATACCCGCACAATGCGGACACGCTCCGGCGGGATTGTTGAAGGAAAACATACGGGGCTCCAGCTCACCAAACGAAATACCATGCTCCTCGCAGGCATAGTTTTGGGAAAACTCCAGCTCCTTTGCTTCTCCCTCGCGCGGCACCGTGACGATGATCAAATGCCCATCTGCAGCCCCAAGCGCGTTTTCCACCGAATCCGAAAGACGGGATTCGATCCCCTCCTTCATCACAAGACGGTCGACCACGATGTCAATGCTGTGCTTTTTGTTCTTATCCAGCTTGATCTCCTCGGAGAGATCGTACATATTTCCATCCACGCGCACGCGCACATAACCGCGCTTGCGTGCATCGGCAAGCACCTTTTCGTGCATCCCCTTTTGCGCGCGGACTACGGGCGCCAACACCATAAAGCGCTCTCCCTCGGGAAACGCGAGGATGCGATCGATGATCTGATCCACCGATTGCTGACGGATCTCCTTGCCGCAAATCGGGCAGTGCGGAATACCGATTCGCGCATACAGCAGACGGAGATAGTCATAGATTTCGGTTACGGTTCCAACGGTGGAGCGTGGGTTTTTGGACGTGGTTTTTTGGTCGATGGAGATGGCGGGAGAGAGCCCCTCAATGGAATCGATGTCGGGCTTGTCCAACTGCCCCAAGAACATACGTGCATAGGAAGAAAGCGACTCCACGAAGCGACGGTGCCCCTCGGCATAGACCGTATCAAACGCCAAAGAGGATTTTCCCGATCCCGAAAGTCCCGTCAGAATGACGAGCTGATCGCGCGGGATCTCCACGTCGATATTTTTAAGGTTGTGCACCCGAACACCGCGGATGCTGATCTGATTGGGCATAAAACGCTCCTATTCTGAAAAATAAAACTTTATACTAATAAAAGACGATTAAAACGCCGATCAACGGTGGCGCGGAGTGTCGATCTTCCCCTCGCGCAGCTTTTTGATCTCGTCGCGCAAAAATGCCGCCTTTTCGAACTCCAACCGCTGTGCCGCGCGCTTCATTTCGGCGCTCATTTCGGCAATCAGCTTCTCCTTTTCGGTTGCCGTCAGCTTGCGATCGGTCAATTTTGCCGCCTTTCCGCGTCCCTTGCCGTTTCGTTCCTCGGTGGAAGCAATGTCGATGACGTCGCGCACGCCCTTGACGATGGTTTTGGGCGTGATACCGTGTTCCTTGTTATACGTGCTTTGAATATCGCGGCGTCGGTTGGTCTCAAGGATCGCGCCCTGCATCGACCGCGTGACCGAATCGGCATACATGATGACCTTTCCTTCCGCGTTTCGCGCGGCGCGTCCGATGGTCTGGATCAGCGAGCGTTCGGCACGCAAAAAGCCTTCCTTATCGGCATCAAGGATTGCCACCAAGGAAACCTCGGGAATGTCCAGGCCTTCGCGCAACAGGTTGATACCGACCAGAACGTCAAAAACGCCCAAACGCAGGTCGCGGATGATCTCTATGCGCTCCATCGTTTCCACGTTGAAGTGGATATAGCGCACCTTGATGTTGTTGTTTTCAAAATACTCGGTCAGATCCTCCGCCATCTTTTTGGTCAGCGTTGTAACCAGAACACGCTCGTTTTTCGCGGCACGTGTGCGGATTTCGCCCATCAAGTCGTCTACCTGCCCCGCAATCGGACGCACCTCAACCTCGGGGTCAAGAAGTCCTGTGGGACGGATGATCTGCTCCACCACGCGCTCGGAATGTTCATTTTCGTAATCCCCCGGCGTTGCGCTGACAAAGATCACCTGATTCATGCTCTCCTCAAATTCGGGGAAATAAAGCGGGCGGTTATCGTAGGCGGACGGAAGGCGGAAGCCGTAATCCACCAAGTTTTTCTTTCTCGCCGTGTCACCTCCGCTCATGCCGCGCACCTGCGGCACCGTAACGTGGGACTCGTCGATGAACATGACGTAATCCTCCGGGAAATAATCCAAAAGCGTGAACGGAGTTGCTCCCGGTTCGCGTCCCGAAAGCACGCGGGAGTAGTTCTCCACTCCCGAACAAAAGCCGATCTCACGGAGCATTTCAACGTCATATTTGACGCGCTCACGGATGCGTTGTGCTTCAATCAGCTTGTTCTCAGACTCAAAAAACGCGGCACGTTCGATCATTTCGCGCTCGATCTCGGCAAGCGCCGCCTCGCGTTTTTCATCCGAAACCGCATAGTGCGTGGCGGGATAGATCGACGCATGGGAAAGCAGACGTTTGAGTTCCCCCGTAACGATGTTGACCTCGGAAATGCGGTCGATCTCGTCACCGAAAAACTCCACACGCAAAGCAACATCACTCATATTTGCGGGGATCAATTCCACGGTATCTCCGTTGACGCGGAAGGAATCACGCACCAAGGACATATCGTTGCGCGTATAGCTGTTTGCCACCAATTTGCGGATGAAAATATCACGGCTGATCTGCATTCCGGGTCGGACGGAAAGCACCAACCCTTGATATTCGCTCGGATCACCGAGAGAATAGATGCAGGAAACCGAGGCGACAATGATAACGTCGCGACGTTCAAACAGGGCACTTGTTGCGCTGTGGCGAAGTCGGTCGATCTCATCGTTGACCAAGGCGTCCTTCTCGATATACATGTCCTTCCCGGGAATATATGCCTCGGGCTGGTAATAGTCATAGTAAGAGACAAAATACTCCACCGCTGCATCGGGAAAGAACTCCCGCATCTCGGAGCAGACCTGCGCCGCAAGCGTTTTGTTGGGTTCCAGAATCAAGGTTGGACGGTTGACGCGGGAGATGACGTTTGCCATGGTAAAGGTCTTACCCGAACCCGTAACACCAAGCAAGGTCTGCATCCGCTCGCCACTCTCAAGTCCGCGGCAAAGAGACTCGATCGCCTGTGGCTGATCTCCCGTCGGCGTATATTCACTTTTGAGCACGAAGGGCTTGCTTTCCATATGCGTCCTCCCATCTTTTTTCGTCTGTATAACAGTATACCACAAACTTTTTTATAAGTAAAGTCCCACATGCAAAAAAATCATCCCGATTTTGTTTTCCGATTTCTTGAAAGGATGGAAAAATATGTATTTTTTAAGTAAAAAAGAGTGAAAAAGATTGGATTTTGATATACTTTTTTTTGAAAAACTATAGAAATTGCGTGTAAAGTATGTTATAATAAAGTAATAATTGTGAAAGTATGTCTCATTGTTCCCGTTTGGAAAGGATTTTGGAATGCCCTCTTATATCGAAAAAGCAGAACCCGTAACGCTTCCCGTGATCGCTTTGCGCGGAACCGTTGCATTTCCCTTGATTACAGTCAACTTTGAAGCCGCGGACGAACGCGCGTCCGCAGCCGCAAAGCTTGCGGGAATGGGAAGCTCCTTCCTGTTCCTCACCTCCTATAGAGAAACCGAAAATGAAGAATCCGAAGAAGAATTCCCCTTCTACCGTGTCGGCACCGTGGTGCGCACCAAGCAGATGCTCCGCACTCCGGAAGGCTCTACCCGCATCGTTGCGGAAGGCGTGGTCCGCGCAACCGTCTCACGCTATCGCTACAGCGGTGATGCCATTGAAGCTGACCTGATCTGCAAACATATCACTCTTCCCGATCTTGGCGGAATTCGCGGCGAAGCTGCCGTGCATGAAATGCTGAATTCGGTGGAGCGCAATCTTCGCTTTCTTCCCGCCAATACCGAGGACTTGATGGGCGCGCTCCGCCACATCGACGACCCCGGCGCGCTTGCCGATTTTATCGCGGCAAATATCCTCGTCCGCCCCTTGGATAAGCAGGCGGTGCTGGAGTGCTTTGACCCTCTCAAACGTGCGGAGATCCTCTTGGAAATTTTGGAAGAGGAAGCGGTCGTGATGGAAGAAGAAGCGCTGATCCGCCGCCGCGTCAACGCGCGGATGAATCGCAATCAAAAAGAATACTACCTGCGCGAGCAGATCAAGGTCATTCAGGATGAGCTTGGCGAGGGCGACGACGTTGCTGAATTCGCTGCCCGTATCAAGGAAGCAAAGCTCCCGCCGGAGGTGGAAGCAAAGCTCACCAAAGAAAATGACCGTTTGGCAAAGACTCCCTTCGGCTCTGCCGAGGCGACCGTGCTTGCCAATTATCTTGACACCTGCCTCTCGATCCCGTGGGGCAAAAAGACGCGCGACCGCATCAATTTTGCTACTGTGCAAAAGGTGTTGGACGCCGATCACAACGGACTTGAAAAGGTCAAGGAGCGCATTGTGGAGTATATCGCCGCAAAGCAGCTCAATCCCGACCTGAACGGTCAGATCCTCTGTCTTGTCGGCCCTCCCGGTGTCGGTAAGACTTCCATTGCCTCCTCCATCGCCCGCGCGATGAATCGCAAATACGTTCGCCTTTCGTTGGGCGGTGTACGTGACGAGGCAGATATCCGCGGTCACCGCAAGACCTATATCGGCGCGATGCCCGGTCGCTTGATCGCGGCAATCACGCAGGCCGAGGTCTGCAATCCCCTGATCCTTTTGGATGAGATCGACAAGCTCACGCGTGACTCGCACGGTGATCCCACCTCGGCATTGCTTGAGGTATTGGACGGTGAGCAGAACAAGACCTTCCGCGATCATTTTGTAGAGCTTCCCTTCGATCTTTCCGACTGCATGTTCATCGCCACCGCAAACTCGCTTGAAAACATCCCCCGCCCCTTACTTGACCGTATGGAGATCATCGAGCTCTCCACCTACACCAAGCGGGAGAAGCTGGAGATCGCAAAGGATCATCTGATTCCCAAGCAGCTCGCCCGCCACGGCATGAACAAAAAGATGCTCCGCATCACAGACGGCGCCATTCTCGAGCTGATCGACTATTACACGCACGAGGCAGGCGTCCGAAACTTAGAGCGTGCCATTGCTTCGCTTTGCCGTAAGACGGGTAAAATTCTGCTTGCGAAGGAAAAGAAAAGCGTTACCGTGACCGAACAGGATATCAAGTCCTATCTCGGCGCGCGCAAGCTCCTCCCCGAAACGATTGACGCCGAGGATGAGATAGGCTGTGTCAACGGTCTTGCCTATACCGAGCTTGGCGGAAGCCTTCTTAAGGTCGAGGTCGCGGTGCTTGACGGCACGGGCAAGATTGAGACCACGGGCTCTTTGGGCGACGTGATGAAGGAATCCGCACAGATCGCGGTCAGCTATGTCCGCTCCATCGCCGCAGAATACGGCATCCCCACCGATTTTTACAAAACCAAGGATATTCACATCCATTTCCCCGAGGGCGCGATCCCCAAGGACGGTCCTTCCGCGGGTGTGACAATGGTCACCGCTCTCGTCAGCGCTCTGACGGGCAGACGCGTTCGCCGCGACGTTGCCATGACGGGCGAGATCAGTCTGCGCGGTCACGTGCTTGCGATCGGTGGACTGAAAGAAAAGACCATGGCGGCTTACAGCGCGGGAGCAAAAACCGTATTGATTCCCGAGGATAATTTGCGTGATTTGGAAGAGATCGATTCCATGGCACGCGAGAATCTTACGTTCATTCCCTGCCGTCGCGCGTCCGATGTGCTTGCAAATGCGCTCCTGCCTCAGAAGAATGAGATCAAGGCAGAACCGCGAGAGGAAGCGATCGCCGCCTCCAAGTTCATTCCCACCGCACAAGGGCAAAATCAGCCTCTCCGTTTTTCGGAGAACTGAGTAATGATTTGAAAGGAGCCTGTTATGGCACTTAACCTCAACAAAGTTCAATTGCGCATCAGTGCCGGGACTCCCAAGCAATTCCCTACCGACCCAATGGTGCAGATCGCCTTTTCGGGTCGCTCCAACGTGGGAAAAAGTTCACTGATCAACTCTCTTTTAACCAGAAAATCCCTTGCACGCGTCAGCTCCTCCCCCGGAAAGACCATTACCATCAACTTTTATGACGTTGACAAAAAGCTGTTTTTGGTGGACCTTCCCGGTTACGGCTTTGCAAAACGCGCGCCCTCCGATAAAGCACAGTGGTCGGCACTCACCGACGGATATTTCACAAAAAATCCAAACGTCGATCTCTTAAAGCTGGTC
>JAZQXI010000039.1:0-26057 GCA_045632805.1 Eubacteriales bacterium
CGTATGACTCCTCGTTCTTAATTGCAGCGAGTACGCAGATATCCAGTATTCCTCGTTTCAATTGAATATCCATTTTATACCTCCTCTCATGTAATACTATACCACGCATAGTATTGTTTGTCAAGAGTTTTTTAAAAAAAATAAAAAGCAGAACCGTTTTTTTTCGCAAAAATCGGTTCTGCTTATGTTTGTTACATCTTATTATTTTTTTAATTGCAAAGTTTTTTCGTATGCAGACATAACAGCATTCATGCTTGCGGCACGAAAGGCGCTCTCTTCCAATGCATGAACACCTGCGATGGTGGTTCCGCCGGGACTGCAGACTGCATCCTTCAATTCTCCCGGATGCTTTCCGCTTTCCAAGAGGAGCGTAGCAGCCCCAAGAAGGGTTTGCGCGGCATAGAGATTGGCTTTGTCGCGCGCAAGACCACATTCCACTGCTCCGTCGGCAAGCGCCTCTGCAAACAAATATACAAATGCCGGACCGCAACCGGAAAGTGCGCTGGCAGCATCAATTTTGGTTTCATCAATGGGATCAAGACGCCCGGCACAGCTCATTGCGTTGCAAAACGTATCGATTTCATTGGCATTGACTTGTTGATTCGCTGTATAGAGGATCATTCCCTCGCCCACCGAAACAGGCGTATTGGGCATGATGCGGATAACGGGAATCTCCATATCGGCAAGCTGTTCGACAGCGGAAATGCTGACGCCTGCCGCCATGCTGATCAGAACGACACGGTCGGTTCTGTTCTTCAAAATAGGACGGATCGTTTCAAACAGCCCCTCAAAGCCTTGCGGCTTAACACCGAGAAACAGATAGTCTGCTTTCCCGACAACCGTGGCAAGATCGTCAGCTTTTGCATAAATGCGTGTTGCAAGCGCTTCGGCTTTTGCATGATCCGCATCGCAAAGCAGAATATTTTGCGGTGAAACCGTTTTGGAAAGCGCAGTTGCAAGCGCGCCTCCCATGTTTCCGCAACCGATAAAACCAAATTGAGAGTTCATAATCGTTTCCTTTCCGCGTTAACGGATCTGCCCGTTTCCGCGAATGAGATATTTGTAGGTGGTCAACTCCTCCAGCCCCATAGGCCCTCTTGCATGGAGTTTTTGCGTGGAAATGCCGATCTCGCATCCAAGACCGAACTCACCACCGTCTGTGAAGCGTGTTGATGCATTGACGTACACAGCAGCGCTGTCAACGGCGGCAGTAAAGTATGCGCTGTTCTCATTGTTCTCGGTAATAATTGCATCGCTGTGATGCGTGGAATGTGCGGCAATATGTGCTACTGCCTCATGCACGTCTTTTACAATCTTGATGGCAAGAATATAATTCAGAAATTCGGTGTCAAAATCCTCGTCGTTTGCGCGAACACCATCAATGATATTCAACGCTTCATCATCAAGACGCAGCTCGACGGGAGGAAGTTCCTTTTTGATACGATCTTCTACCAGACGTTTTTTTAAGCGCGGTAAAAATTCATTTGCCACCGATCGGTTTACCAAACACACTTCCTCGGCGTTACAGACCGACGGACGTGAGGTTTTTGCGTTTTCGATGATATCGAGCGCCATATCGAGATCGGCATCACAGTCCACGTAAACGTGGCAGATGCCTGTGCCCGTTTGGATGCAAGGAACCTTGGCGTTTTCCACACAGGCACGAATCAAGCCCGCACCGCCGCGCGGGATCAGAAGATCGACCTCATTCACAGCCGTCATCAATTCGTTGGCGCCTGCTCTTGTGGTGTCCTCTAAAATATTGATCAGCGTCACAGGGAGGTTTTGCTTTTTGAGTCCTTGGCGCATTGCCTTGACGATTGCCGTGGAGGAGCGGTATGCTTCCTTACCGCCACGCAATACGCAAATATTACCGCTTTTCAGCGCCAATGCCGCCGCATCGGAGGTAACATTGGGACGGCTTTCATAAATGATCGCAACCACACCCATAGGAACCCGTACTTTTTGGATGGAAAGCCCATTGGGACGGGTAAAAGAGTCGGTTACAGCCCCTACGGGATCGGGGAGCTTTACCACGTCGCGAATACCGTCTGCCATTGCTTTGATGCGCGCGGGAGTCAGGCGCAAGCGATCGATCATCACATCGTTTACACTTCCCTTGACTGCTTCCACATCCTCGTTGTTGGCTAAAAGAATGGTATCGGTTGCCTCTTCCAGTGCATCTGCCATAGCGAGCAGAGCTTGATTTTTTTGTTCTGTAGTAAGAAGTGCCAGCGACGGAGCCGTTGCTTTTGCCGCTACCAAAATCTCATGTGTGGTCATGCTTATTCTCCTTGAGAAAAGAATCTGGTTCCAACGGCTTTTCCGTCGAACAAGTTGTACAACAGCATTGGATCGGCACCATTGAGAATCACCATCTCACAGCCCGCTTCCATGCAAAGAGATGCCGCGTGCAGCTTGGTCTTCATGCCGCCGGTACCAAGTGAAGAGCCTTCACCGCCGCCAAGCGCCAGAATTTCATCGGTGATTTCATGCACTTCATGGATCAATGTGGCATTTGGATGTTTATGCGGATCAGCCGTGTAAAGTCCGTCGATATCGGAAAGCAGGATCAAGCGATCTGCTTCCACGCTGACTGCGACCATTGCCGAGAGCGTATCGTTGTCACCGACCTTGATCTCCTCCGTGGCGATGGTATCGTTCTCATTGATAATGGGCAGTACCTCAAGCTCCAACAAACGCTTTATTGTGTTTTGAAAGTTATGGTATCGGTCATCGTGACGGAAGTCCGATCCGGTTAAAAGAATTTGCGCGACGGTATGATGATATTTTTGGAACAGACGGTCATAGGTATACATCAATTCACATTGTCCAACGGCTGCCGCGGCTTGTTTGGTGGGAATATCGGAAGGACGCTTTTTCAGCGAAAGCTTCCCGATTCCCATTCCGATAGCACCGGAGGAAACCAATATCACCTCGTGACCGCAATTTTTTAAATCACTCAGAACCTTGCAAAGCTCCTCGACGCGTCGGATATTCATGCGTCCGTTGGCATGCGCCAGCGTTGACGTACCGATTTTGACTACCACTCTCATCTGTTTACTACCTTTCTTAAGGACCTTTTATACATTATATCTAAAAAAAGCACTTCCGTCAAGAGCTTTGCTTAAAAAACACTCTTTTTTTATTCTTTTCACTTGACAATTGCGCTCATTTTCGCTAAAATAAAAGATGAATCCAAATGATTTCCGGAGGTGACTATGAATAATCGATATATCATCAGTGATAACGTACCGCCTGCGTCTTGGGTAGAATCTCTGCCAATTGGATGCGGAAGGATGGGCGCCACCGTGATGTGCGGTGTCGGAACGGAGATTCTTAACCTGAATGAGGAAGGAATCTGGTCCGAAAACACAGATCATACCACCGATCCTGACATTGCCGAAAAGCTTGCGGCGGTCCGCACTCTCTTATTGAACGGAAAGCCTGCGGAAGCTGACATTCTTGCCAAAGCCACGCTTGGGAAATGCTTCTCTCGCATCCGTTCCTTTGAAGGTGCGGGTAAGTTGCTGATTTCTCTGCATGAAAACGATCATTGTAAACACTATCGGCATTCTTTAGATCTTTTACAAGGAATTGCCATGCTGGAATATGACAAAGATGGATCGCATTACATTCGCGAATATTTCGCATCTTACCCTGACAATGTAATTGCCTGCCGTTTGACCTCCTCCCACAAACAGATCAATGCTCGTATCGGTTATGACCGAGAACGGATTTTATCTGAGAAGTGCGAGGACGGAGAAATTTGTGCAGTGGCAAGAACAGCCTTTGGCGACCATCGTTTTTGCATAAAAATCCGTGTCACAACAGATGGCAAATTGGATTGTGATGGCGGCGACTTGGTGGTATCAGGCGCCTTTGGCGTTTGCATATACGTATCCATTCGCAGCGAGGCTTTAGCCGGAAACGGATATGTCGAAAAGACCGTATTTCCTGCGGAGCTTGATTTTGAAACATTGAAAGCACGCCACATTGCTGATTTTTCAGCCTTGATGAATCGTGCCGCCATCGAATTACCGACGGATCCGGAGGTTTCCTCTCTTCATATGCACGAAAAATTTGCCGTGCGCGCGATTGATAAGCCGAACGATTACTCCCTCTTTTCCCTGCAGTGGCAATTCGGTCGATATCTGCTCGTTTCCTCGGGACGCCCCGGAACGCTTCCCGCAAATTTGCAAGGCATCTGGACAGACGGCGACGTTTCAAAATGGAATTCTGATTACCATACCAATATCAACCTACAGATGAACTATTGGCCCGCAGAGGTCACCAATCTTTCGGAATGTCATCTTTCCTTGTTTGATTATATGAATCATTATCTCCTGCCAGCCGGAAAAAAGACTGCCCATAAGGTGTATCACGCAAAGGGCTGTGTGGTACATCATTTGAGCGACATTTACGGCTATACCGATCCTGCGGATGGATTTTGGGGGCTTTGGCCACACGGCGCGTCTTGGTTGGCACTGCATATGTGGGAGCATTATCTCTTCACGCTTGACAAGGATTTCTTACGTGATACTGCTTACACATTCATTCATGAAGCGGCACTCTTTTTCATCGAAACACTCGTCCCCGATGAAAATGGACATTTGATTTATGCCCCTTCGACCTCTCCCGAAAACCGTTATCTTGCCAAGGATGCCAACGGCAACCCACGCGAATGCTTTCTTGCCGCCAGCTCCACAATGGATATCGAGATTATTTACACCCTCTTTGATCTCTACGTCAAAAGCTCGGAGATCCTTGGCGTGATGAATGAGACCGTCAATGCGGCACGAAAGGCGCTTGCAAAGCTCCCGCCCCTTCGGGTAGGATCTGACGGCAGACTCCTTGAGTGGCTTGAAGAATATCCCGAGAGCGAGCCCGGGCACCGACATATTTCGCACTCTTTCGGTCTTTATCCCGGAAGCATGATCAACCGTTCTACAAAAAGCTTCTATCAAGCAATTGAAAAGACCATAGCGCGCCGTCTTTCGGCTCCGCAGGGCGGTGCCTCCGGATCTGCTAATAACGTTGGTTGGTCGCTTGTTTGGCTTGCGGCATCTTATGCGCGTTTACGCAAGGGAGTTAACGCCTTCGCAATGCTTCAATCCTTTTCCAACCAATGCATCAGCTGTCATCTTTGGGATCTTTATCCCCTCGCCGGTGGTCCCGTGTTCCAGATTGATGCCAATCTCGGATATACAGCCGCGCTTTCCGAGATGCTGATACAAAGCCATGAGGATACGATTGCACTCCTGCCTGCCCTCCCGCCCCATTGGAGTGCATACGGCTCCTTCCGCGGTCTTTGCGCACGCGGAGGGTATGAAGTTTCGGCGGCATGGAAAAACGGTGAGGTGTGTGAATTCAGCATTTCCGCAAAAGCGGACGGTATCTGCCGTATCGAGCTTCCCGCCGTGCAAAGAACTGCAATCTTTTGCGATTCTCTTGGAAACCGTTATACAGCCGAAAACGGCATTTTGACAATTTTTGTCAGTAAAATTGCTCATCTAACACAAATCTAATTCTATACAGACAAACGGATACGCTCACTTACAGTTAAGCGTATCCGTTTTCATTTTCTGTGTTAGTATCCGGGAGGCGGATCATCAGGCGGAGGTGCGCCTTCTCCGTCCCAGATCGGAAGATCTTGGCGAAGCGTCACGGTGGATGTGCTTTTTGAGGGGCGGTTTTCAAAATCAAATACCGCTCTGCCGTTTTCCAATTTGAGCGCGGCATCAAAGCGCTTTCCCGTTCGTGATGAAGTAAACCCTTGAATCACGGCGGTTCTGCCGGTTTCGGTCAGTAATTTGATGTTCGCGACCGAGATCGCACGGCCGCAGATTGACGTATTGACCGAGAATTTACATCCGTCCTTGTATCCGGAACAGCCGTAAAAGCTGCGCATGCGCTTCATGTCTCTGCCACAAAGCGGACATTGAGCGACTACATCTCCGAAAAAGCCCGTTTCGCTGTCAAGCGACAGATCGGTATCCGCCTTTTTGTCAAAGACTTCGCGTATCTCACTCTCGGCGAGCTTAACGCTTTCTTCTACGCTCATATTGCCTTTGTAGACCTTTTTGAGTGCCTGACCGAGCTGAGAGGTCTTATATTTATCCATGGTGATCTGCATCTGCAGAAGGGCTTCGATCATAAATTCACCGCCCGGCAGAATCGTATAAACGTCCTTTTTGAGCTCAATATAGCCGCTTTTACGGGCATTATCGATAATTCCCGTGCGAGTTGCCTCTGTACCAAGCTCTAATCCCTCAAAAATGGCGCGGTAGTCCTCGGTATCGTCCACAGAATCGGGGTTTTCCTCGGCATCAGCAGCTTCCTTGGCGGCTTTTTTCTCATCCTTGAAGGGATTTTTGAGATAATTGTTCAAGGTTTCCACCGTATAGTGCTTGGGCGGTGATGTTTCCTTTTCGGTGGGTTTGAAGTCGATGTTGACAGGATCGCCCTTATTCAAAGACGGCAGTACCTTGTCCTTTTGGCTGTAATCGTCGTATTTCGTCCATCCCTTTTCGAGAATGACCATCCCCTTGAGCGTAAAGGTTTCAAGCTCACCGACAGCAATGGTGATCTCGCTTTTGGTCACCACGCAATCCTCGGCGCAAAAGACTGCTACAAAACGACGGAAGACCGTGGAATAAACCTGCATCTCACGCTCGTTCAGTTGAGTCTTATTGGGGATTTTATAGGTGGGTGTCAGCGCGGAGTGGGATTCGATCTTGCTGTCATCAAAAATGCTCTTGCTATCCTTGAATTTAACAGGATATCCCAACTTCTGACAGCCTGCAAGGATCTGCTTAATCTTATCCTTTTCCGCTGTTGCAAGGTATTCGGAGTTGGTACGCGGATAGGTCAAATACCCTTTTTCATAAAGGCCTTGAACGATGTCAAGGCTTTCCTGCATAGACATCTTGTACTTTTTACTCAATGCGTTTTGCAGCTTGGATAGCGAGTACAGTTTACCCGGTGAGAGTGTATCCTTTCGGTTCTTGACTCCTGTCACAATGGCACCTGTGCGGTTATAAAGCGCACAACGCTCCATGGCTTCGCGGTATTGATCGGGTTCAAATTTATACTTTGAGGTCAGTTCAACCGTTTCTCCATTGGTTTGTTCCTTACTGACCATAGCAAAATACTTACCGGGTACAAAATTGCGGATTGCCATATCGCGGTCATAAATCGCCTTGACGATCGGAACGATCACACGCCCGACACGAAGGAGCGTTCCCGTTTTTAAGGTGGCGTAACGCGTCAGATTGACTCCGTAAAGCCAATCGATATAGGTGCGTGCCAAGCCTTCCGCCGCCAAACGATCGTATTCGCTCTCGTCTTTCATTTCTCCAAGCGCTTTTTGAACGGTTTGGGTTGTCTGATCGGGAAGCCAAAGGCGTTTGAGTGCTTTCTGATCCTTTAACGCATGTTCCACGCAAAGGCGTACAATGATCTCTCCCTCGCGGTCCGCGTCCCCTGCGTTGACAACGGTATCGACGTCGGGACGGTTGCACAGCATGCGGATAACCTCGAATTGTCTTTCTACTCCGCTATCTGCTTTTTTATCATTTCCGCGGCGAAGCTCGAATTGAAAATGCTCCGGAAAGCACGGAAGATTATTCATGCTCCAGCGAGTCGCGCCGTTTTCCTGCGGGTTATAGGTTTCGATATCACAGAGCGAAAACAAATGTCCAAACGCCCATGTGATCAAATAGCCCTCGCCCTCCATGTAACCTTGCCGCTTTTGCATGGGACCGATGGCTGCGGCAATGTTGCGGGCAAGGCTCGGTTTTTCGGCAATGACCAGAATCACTGTGCCGCACCTCCCTTGCAAAAGATTCGTTCAAAATGCCGCAGCTCTGCTCAAAATCGGCGCAGAACTGCGGCATTGTTGGATTGTTAAAGCTTTAAGAATTACAGATACTTCTTAACCGTTTCGCTTGCTTCCTCAGCAGGCATCGAAACCGTCATGGTCAGATTGATGTTGATCTTGTCAAGCAGATTTGCAAGCTCGGTGAGAAGACCGTCGAATGCAACCATATCCTTCTGGCAGATCTTGAGAGTACCGTCTACAAACAGATCGGTAACATCGTGGTTGCTTGCAAGAATACCTGCGATAAAGCCGTACAGGGACTGTGCATCGGTAATCATATACTCATCTGCGTTCACAAGACGTGCTGCAGGCTTGATATCATATCTCAGCTGGGTGCCTTTTTCGATGCAAACGACATCACCCTTGGTAACCTCAAGTGCGCCGTTTACCAAATTGATCAACGTCTTGGTCTTGCCGGTACCTTTCACGCCGATAATTAATTTTAACATAATCATTTCCTCCAAAAATCCGAATGGAAACAGATTTCTGTCTCCGTATATTCATTATAACAAATTTTGGAAACAAAGTCAAGAGCTTTTTGGATGTTTTCCTTGAATATTTTCAAAAAAATCCGCTCAATCCTGAAGTCTGTTTTCCAACGTGCCGCGCAGTTCCTCATATCCGGGCTTTCCAAGCAAAGCAAACATATTTTTCTTATAAGATTCGACACCGGGCTGATCGAACGGATTGACAGCCAAGAGATATCCCGAAATCGCGCAAGCAAGCTCAAAGAAATACAGCAATTCTCCGAGGACGAACTCGTTTCTTTCGCTGATCTCGATGACAAGATTAGGAACGCCACCGTCAACGTGTGCCAAGATGGTGCCTCTCATTGCCTGCTTTTTGACCTCGTTGAGATCCATGCTGGAGAGGAAGTTAAGTCCGTCGATGTTTGCGGGATCGTTGGGAATTTCAAAGGAAGCACCCGTATCCTGCATATCCAGTACGGTCTCGAACATCATGCGGCTACCGTCTTGAATATACTGCCCAAGGGAGTGAAGGTCGGTGGAGAAAACCACGGATGCGGGGAAAATACCGCGCTGATCCTTGCCCTCGCTCTCGCCGTAAAGCTGCTTCCACCATTCGCTCAGCATTGCGCTAAAGGGCTCATAGCTTGCCATGACCTCAACGGTCTTACCCTTGCGGTACAGTACGTTACGCAATGCGGCATAACGGTAGCAATCGTTTTTCGTCAGATCCGCATCCATGTATGTATGGCTTGCGGATGCGGCACCTGCCATCAGTTGGTCAATATCAATGCCCGCAACGGCGATAGGAAGAAGTCCAACTGCCGTAAGCACTGAAAAACGTCCGCCGACGTCATCGGGAACGACAAAGGTCTCATATCCCGCATCGGTGGAAAACTGCTTGAGTGTTCCCTTTGCCTTATCGGTGGTCACGAAGATACGCTCGCGAGCGCCTTCCTTGCCGTATTTATTTTCCAAAAGTGTGCGGAACACACGGAAAGCCACAGCAGGTTCGGTGGTGGTTCCCGACTTGGAAATAACATTGACACAAACGTCCTTGCCCTCGCACAGAGCCAAAACCTCATTCAAAGCATCCGCGCTGATGCAGTTTCCTGCATAGTAGATGTCGGGGGTGTCCTTTTTGAGGTTGTTATACATAGGAGACTTGAGATACTCGATGACAGCGCGTGCGCCAAGATAAGATCCGCCGATGCCGATAACGACCAGGACGTCGCAAGACTTCCGGATCTTTGCGGCACATGCCTTGATGCGTGCGAATTCTTCCTTGTCATAGTTTTCGGGCAGATTGAGCCAGCCGAGAAAGGTGTTTCCGGGGCCGCTCTTCTCGCGCAGCATTTTGTCAGCAAGCGTAACCTGTTCTTGCATGCGGGCGCATTCGTGGGGCTGGATAAACGAAGATACGTATTTGTCATTCAGTTTGATTGACATGGGGCTTTGACCATCCTTTGGTATAAAATTAACAACAAAATCTATTATACATCATTTATTTTTGAAAAACAAGTCTTTTTCAAAAAAAAGAAATAATTGTTGAAAATAGTAAAAAAATCTTCTTACTTTTCTTGGAAAACAAGATATTTTTTTATATCAATAAGAATTTTGCCAGCATTCTTGTGAAAATTTCAAAAAAGCTGATTTTTTCCACGTCACAGGATGCGCAAATCAAAATTTCTCCAACTGTTTTCCCGTCTGCCAGCAAAGTAAGCATACCCAATTCCTCTCCGTTTTTAACAGGCGCCGAAAGCGTATTGGGAAGTGTCACCTCGGTGGTAAGAGACTTGCCGCTTCCCTTTGGCAGTACCTTTACAAATTCGGGATACGAGACTGTACAAAAATCAAGATTTCCGCCCGTCACGGGGATCGGATCAAGGCTCCCGCCCTCTCGTTTGTATAGCTCATAATTTGCAAAGCCCCAATCCAACAGCTCGGTTGCCGCCGCGTTTCGGATATCTCTTGATTCCGCCCCCATAATCACGCAGATCAAGGATAGTCCATCCCGTTCCGCGGTTGCGCTGACACAAAATCCCGCCTTCGAGGTTGATCCCGTTTTAAGCCCCGTACAGCCTTGGTAAAAGCGCACCAAACGGTTGGTATTTGTCAGACCGAACTCCCCGTTTCGGATAGAATCCATCCAAATTGAGCTATATTGCAAAATATCGCGATGAGAAACTAAGGCTTGAGACATCAAAGCAATGTCCCTCGCGCTTGTCAGATGATTTTCTGCGGTGTCATCAAGTCCCGTAACGTTTTCAAAACGTGTGGATTTCATTCCCAAACGTTCTGCCTTTGTGTTCATCTTTTCCACGAATGCGTTCACACTTCCTGCAAGATACTCAGCAAGCGCGACTGCGGCATCGTTCGCGGAGGCAATGACCACACTTTTGAGCAGATCCTCAACGCTCATTCGCTCGCCTTCCTTGAGATAGACCTGTGAGCCTCCCATTGACGCGGCATTGGCAGAGACTGTGACGGTGTTATCAAGCCGTACTGTTCCCGAATCGATGGCTTCCATTACAAGAAGAAGTGTCATGATCTTGGTCACAGACGCAGGCGGGAGTGCCTCATCGGGATTTTGCGTATACAAGACCGTTCCCGTGGTAGCCTCCATCAAAACGGCGCTTTTGCAATTCAAGGAAAGCGAACCTTCTTCGATGCCAAATTCCGTTACCGTGGCGGCACTCTCGTCCGTTTCTTCTCCTGTGTTCCATGGAGATTGCGTTAAGGTCATAGCAGACGCGGAGCAAGCAAGCATCGGCATCAAAAGGATCGCCAAGAGAATTGCGATCCACCGTGTCAATCGTGTTTTCATCATACATCACCTCGCAACAATGTATGAAAAAAAACCCGAAAGTATGTATTAAAAGGGCGCACTCCTAAAGAAGTGCGCCCAAACGATCTTATTTTACAGAGAACTGGAACACGGTGGTATAATCGTACTTTTCGCCGGGATTTAACACCGTGTTGGTAAAGTTGGGATGGTTGATGGAGTCGGGCATCTTTTGGGTCTCAAGGCAGAACGCGATCTGCGTGGAGGCGGGATAGCCCCCCTTCAGAGGAGACTCGATCTGATACATAAAATTGCCCGAATAGAATTGGATGCAGGGCTGATTGGTGTAAACCTGCATGAATCTTCCGCTGTTAGGCTCATACGCCTCCACGCGAAGCACGGGTTCCTTGGTTTCCCCACCCGTAAAGCAGAAGCAGTGGTCATAGCCGCCTGCGATCTTCATATCAGCGTTGTTTTCTACGTCGAAATCGCGTCCGATGGTCTTGGGTTCACGGAAATCAAATGGCGTGCCGTCAACGGGTCTGATCTCACCCGTGGGAATCAGCGTTTCATTGGTCGGGATGTATGCGTCGGCATCCATCTGCAGGACATGATCAAAGATTTTGCCCGATGCGTAACCGCCAAGGTTGAAATAGGCGTGGTTGGTCAGGTTCAGGATAGTCTTTTTGTCGGTGGTCGCCTCGTAGTGGATGGATAGTGCCTGCGACTTGAGGAGCGTATACGTTACGTTGACCGTCAGCGTGCCGGGATAGTTCTCGTCTCCGTCGGGAGAAACCAACGTGCAGATGAGCTTGGGCTCTTCCCCGTCCTCTGCCTTGATGCTCCAGATCTTATGAGAAAATCCGACCTTACCGCCGTGCAGGGAGTTGCCGTTATTGTTCTGATAGATCTCATACTTTTTACCGTCGAGATAGAACACGCCCTGATTGATGCGGTTACCGACTCTGCCGACCAAAGCGCCGAGATATCCGGGATTGAGAACGTAATCACGGATGGCGTCGTAGCCCGCTACGATATCTGCCATTCTGCCGAACTTATCGGGAACGCGCAATTCCATGATCGCGCCGCCGAACTCACAAATACGAACGCTCATACCGGACGCAAGCTTCATGGTGTAGCTGTAAACGTCGCGACCGTCATCCATCGTTCCGAAATATTGCTTGGTAATCATCTGTTTTTATTCTCCTTCATATCCGTTGGGGTTCTTTTTCATCCAATTTGCAAGGTCGCGGCACATATCGTCAATGTCATTCTCTGCCTTCCATCCAAGAACCTCGTATGCCTTTTGAGGATCCGCATAGCAGGTTGCAATATCACCGGGGCGGCGTGCCGTGATCTTATAGTTGACGGTGAGTCCCGTCGCCTTTTCGTACGCCTTGACGATATCCAGCACCGAATAACCCGTTCCGGTACCGATGTTGAAGTATTCGACCTCGGTCACCTTTTCTGCACGCTCCAATGCCTTGAGGTGTGCCTTTGCAAGGTCAACGACATGAATGTAGTCGCGCACACCCGTTCCGTCGGGGGTGGGATAATCATTACCGAATACCGAGAGATACGGAAGCTGTCCTGCGGCTACCTTCGCAACGTAAGGAAGGAGATTGTTCGGAATTCCCTTCGGATTTTCACCGATGAGTCCGCTCTTGTGCGCGCCAATGGGATTAAAATAACGCAGAATGGAAACGCTCCAAGTGTTATCAGCGACCCAAACGTCCTTCAAAATGCGTTCGATCATCAATTTGGTCTCACCGTAAGGATTGGTGGTGGAAAGCGGAAAATCCTCGCGGATCGGCACGGTCTTGGGCATACCGTATACCGTTGCCGAGGAGCTGAATACGATTCTTTTTGCATCGTATTTGTTCATCAAATCAACGAGGTTGAGGGTGCTTAAAAGGTTGTTATAGTAGTACAGACTCGGCTTTGCGACCGATTCGCCCACCGCCTTAAGGCCTGCAAAGTGGATCGCGGAATCAATATCGGGGTTCTCCGCAAAAACCTTTTCCAAAGCCGCCTTATCGCAAAGATCGACCTCGTAGAAGCGAAATTCCTTGCCTGTGATCTCCTTGATGCGCTCCAGTGCCTTGGGAGAACTGTTGCAATAGTTATCCACGATAACAATATCGTAGCCTGCGTTCAAAAATTCAACTGCGGTATGCGAACCGATAAAGCCGGCGCCGCCTGTAATCAAAATCGACATTTCTCTATGCTTCCTTTCGGTGTAAAATCAATCAAAATCAGTTCCAGAGCTGAGCGGGATACTCACCGCTCTCAATCATCGCGTGGATCGCACCCTTGACGCGTTCCTTGTCCTCGGGATAGGTAACGCCCTGCCAAAGCGAGGTGGTGGGATACACCTTGACGTCGCAAAGTCCGCGCTTTTGTTGCTCATCAACAGCGGACGGGAGATAATACTCCGCTTTGAGGGGATTGTTGCCAAGATTGGAAAGGAATCTTTGGAAGCCCTCTTCCAAATGATCGAAAATATCCGGCGTAAAGCCCCAACAATTCATCGAGACAATGGTATCAAAGGAAAGATCGGTCCATGTTTCGCCGTCGTCGTTGAGATACGCGGCACAATCTTCCTTTTTCATGATCTTGGTGCGCTCGGTAACGCTTTGCAACATTCCGTTGGAATTTACGACGCACTGCCCGCGGGAAACGGTACCGTTTTCGGTCAAGGTGTTGCCTAAAGCAAAGCCGACCATACAATGATGTGCTTTGTTATCCGTTTTGTTGGCATTTTTCAAATGTTTTGCCAATTGGAAAAACGTATCTCTGCCATAAAAATCGTCGGCATTGATGACCGCGAAGTTCTCCTTGACGAGATCACGCACACAGTAGATGGCGTGTCCCGTTCCCCACGGCTTAACGCGCCCCTCGGGAACGGTAAAACCTCCCGGAAGATCGTCCGAGCGCTGGAACGCATAAGAAACCGCGATCTTTTGCGCGACGCGATTGCCAACCGTTTCCTTGAACAGATCCAAATTTTCTTCTTTAATGATAAACACGACTTTGTCAAAGCCGGCGCGGATCGCATCAAAGATCGAAAAATCAATGATGAATTCTCCGTGGTCGGTCATGGGGTCGAGCTGCTTGAGTCCGCCGTAACGAGATCCCATACCTGCAGCCAAAATTACCAACGTCATAAACGAGGCCTCCTATGATATATGTTATTATTTATTATACATGATAAGTTTCGAATTGTAAAGAGTTTTTTCAAAATTTCAAGAGCATTTTCTCCAAAAACACAGAGGGCGTATTTGTTTCTTTTTGCACATTTAACAAACTTCGTTTTTTCTGCTTCTTTTTTACTCTTTTCTATTGACAAAAGTTTAACAGCATGCTATAATTGTCTCATATGATACAAAAAGGAGTGGTAATATGCTTTCCGAACGGGAAATCAAAGCCATTTTCGCGCATCCTTTTTTCGAAGGTCTCAACCGACAGGCGGCTCTTTCGATTCTTGAAGCGCACGGATGCGCCGCGATCCGCTTTGCCGAGGGTGAGATCATCCATTCCCCGGCGTCGAACGAAAAAAAGCTCGGCTTCATCCTTGAAGGTGCCGCAACGGTCAGCACCAAGGATCCCGGTAAAAATACACTCTTGCGTTTTTTGACACGCGGCGACCTGTTTGGCGTTGCCAATCTCTTTACCGACGAACCCTTTGTCAGCGTGATCCGTTCCGATAAAAAATGCACCGTGTTTTTTATCACCGAACCTGCCGTTCGGGCGCTTTTGGAAACTGACCGTACGTTTTTGTACCGTTATCTTTCTTTTCTTTCGGGACGCGTCTGCTTTCTCAACCGCAAAATCGGTTATCTGACAGCGGGCAGCACCGAGCGAAGATTGTCACTCTATCTTTCCTCTTTTGAAAAGGATGAAATCGATTTGCCGGTTTCTCTGTCCGCACTCTCAGAGCTGCTTGATGTCGGGCGCGCATCGCTTTACCGTTCCTTTGATCGTTTGGAAGCAGACGGTCACATTCAAAAAGAGGGGCGTCACATCCGTATTCTTGACCGATACGGTTTGTGCTCCGCGTATCAATAATTTTGGAATCAAAAAAACATATACAAAGAAAGGATTCAATATTATGAAAAAATTATTATCTGCCCTTCTCTTGGCTACCATGCTCCTCACCTTGCTCGGTTCCTGCGCGATACCCATTGAAACCGAAACCACAACCGCGGCAGGCGGCAATAACAATCCCACTCCTCCCCCTGTCGACAACAACAACAATAATAACAATAATAACAACGAAAACGAACAGCCGAAAGAGGAAACTCCTTCCGTTATCAACATCTATACTCTTAACGGCACCACCGGTTTTGGTATGGCAAAGCTGATGAATGACAACAAAAACAACGCAAAGTACAAGTTTACGGTTCAGAGCGATGCATCCGTGGTCAGCACGGCGCTGATCAACGGTGACGTTGATATTGCGGCTCTTCCCACCAACGCGGCGGCAAACGTCTTTACCAGAAGCGAGGGCGGCGTCAGAATTCTTGCCGTTAACACCCTCGGCTGTCTGTATCTTCTTACCAAGGACGGCGTCAACGTCACAAGCTTTGAGGATCTGCGCGGCAAAACCGTATGCGTTCCCGCTCAAAATCCCACCTTTATCTTTACCGATCTTTGCAAGAAGAACGGTTTGGTACCCGGTGAGGACATCACCGTCGACTCCACCAGCTACGCAAAGCCCGACGCCCTTCGCGACGCGCTGGCAATCGGCGCCGTTGAGATCGCCGTCTTGCCCGAGCCCATGGTAACGCTTGCGATGTCAAAGGCAAAGCAGAACAACGTAACGCTGAAAAATGCGATGGACCTGACCGCGGAATGGGATAAGGTCAACACACCCGGTTCTTTGGTACAGGGGTGCATCGTGGTTCGTACCGAGTTCCTCGAAAAATACCCCACTGCTGTAAAGGAATTCCTGACCGCTTACGAGGCCTCCATCAATTATCTTTCCACCAACACCGCAGATGCGGCTCAGATGATCGCCGCTAACGGCATTTTCGCCAATGCCACCGTCGCGGAAAAAGCAATTCCCAAGTGCAACGTCTGCTACCTTGCCGGCGAGGAAATGAAGAGTGCGATGAAAGTGTATTTGGCTGTCCTTTTGAGCATTCAGCCCACTTCCATCGGCGGCTCTCTCCCCGATGACAGCTTCTACTATATCGCAAAATGAAAAAATATCTTGTCCGTGTCGGACGCCCCGTGCTGATCCTGTTCTTTTGGCTCGGTGTCTGGGGCGTGGCGGCATGGTCGGTCGGAAAGCCCTTATTGCTTCCCGGCCCCATTGCCGTATTTGGGCGCCTTGCTGAATTGATGCAAACCAAGGCTTTTTACATCACCACGCTCAATTCCCTTTGGAATATTCTGCGCGGCATTCTCATTGCCGTGGGTTTGGGATGTGTGCTTGCCGCCTTGACTGCTCGTCTTTCTCTCCTACGTGAGATCATTCATTTCCCGATGACGGTGGTAAAAGCGACTCCTGTGGCATCCTTTATTATCCTTGCGCTGATCTTTATCGGATCGGCAAAGGTTCCCACATTTATCACGATTCTGATCGTTCTCCCCGTCATTTGGACCAATCTGGACGAAGGATACCGCCGCATTGATCCGCAACTGACGGAAATGACAACGGTATTCCGCATGACACCGATTCGTCGTTTGTTCTGTCTGACGCTCCCCTCACTCAAGCCCTATTTTCTCTCGGCTTGCCGCATGTCTCTCGGTCTTGCGTGGAAGGCGGGCGTTGCCGCCGAGATCATTGCGATGCCCCGTCAATCGATCGGCACAATGATCGGTGATGCCAAGCAATACCTAATGACAGAAGATATGTTTGCGTGGACCTTTACAGTGATTGTTTTGAGCCTTTTGATCGAGTTTTTGTTCTCGTTTTTGTTCAAAAAGCTCGGAAAAGCACCTGATGACAAGGAGGTGGCGTAACATGCTGGAATTTCGCAACGTTTCGTTTTCCTACGAAAACAAGCAAGTGCTGGACCGATTTTCGTTTGAGCTTGCCGATGGCGAGATCATGGCACTGATGGGACCTTCCGGATGTGGAAAAACAACTGCTTTGCGCTTGGCTGCGGGCTTGGAGCGTCCCAATAGCGGCGTGATCCTTTCCTCGCATGAAAAAATCTCCTATGCGTTTCAGGAGCCGCGACTGTTCCCCTGGCTGACAGTAGAGCAAAATCTGCGTGCCGTGCTGACAGATGAAACGGCAGATCAAAAGCGGATTAACGAAATGCTCTCGCTCATGGGACTTGACGGATGCGCGCGACTTTATCCCAACGAGCTTTCGGGTGGCATGAAAAGCCGCGTTTCCTTGGCACGTTCCCTTTTGTATGGCGGTGATCTTTATCTGTTTGACGAGCCGTTTGCAGCGCTTGACGAGACACTTCGGCTGTCTCTTTGCACGCTGTTGCGGGAGCAGATCAAAAACAGCGGTGCGTCGGCAATCTTTGTGACCCATCAAAGCGCAGATGCAGCAGCAATGGCAGATCGGATTTTCAATATGAAAACAGGCACGGGAGCTTGACTCCCGTGCCTTACTGTATCCCCAAAAGCCGACTGACGGTGACAGGCTCGTATCCGCGTTCAAGAAGCTTCGGAAGCAAAATTTCAAGTGCCTGTGGCGTATTGCTGTTTTTACCAATATAATCATGCATCAGGATAATATCCCCGGGTTGAACACGTGACAAGACACTTTCCACGATTTCCTCGGTGGTTTTGTGTTCCCAATCCCTTGTATCAAGGCTCCAAAGGATCAGCGCGTAATCGCCCTGCTCACTATAGCGTTCCACATCTTTCGTGATCATTCCTTCAGGCGGACGGAAAAGATGTGGACGGTATTCACACAGTTCCTCCAACACATCCTCACACCTGCCAAGCTCCTCTTCTAATGCGCGCGTGCCGAGATCACGCATATGATAATGCGAATAGGTGTGATTTCCTACCTCATGTCCCGCACGCAGAACCGCACGTGCCGCATCGGGATAATTGACAACATTGACTCCAACCATAAAAAAGGTCGCGTGGACGTTGTATTTTTCAAGCACGGAAAGGATCTGAGAGGTCTGTGTCGGGTGCGGACCGTCATCAAACGTCAGGGCGATCTGCATACCGTCGGTCTTGACCGAACGGTAGCCAACCTCACGCACGGGTGCTTCGGCACGGGTGTTTTGACAAACGGACGTGCATAACAGCAAAAACGTCAGCATCAGCGTGCCTACTCTAATAAGGCTTTGTTTGAGATCGTTACGCATCGCGAGTAAGCTCATCAAGCGTTCCAAAGCGATATCCCATGGTCTTAAGTTCTCGGATGACATCCCCTAAAATCGTTGCATTGGTGGATGATGTGGGATGCAGAAGCATTACTTCGCCGTTGTGAATATTATCCATGATGATCTGCTTTGCCTTTTGCGGATTCATTTGCTTTCCATTATCCCAATCGGGATAAGCAAAGCTCCAAAAGATCGTTTGATAGCCATTTTTTTGCGCACATGCAAGGTTCTCACGGCTGAATTTTCCCTCCGGCGGACGGTAATAGGCTGCCATCGTTTTACCGATATGCTCCTCGTACAGCTTTTCCAAATTGCGCAACTCCTCTAAAAACGTTGTATCATCAAAGGCGCTCATGTCTTTATGACGCACGGTATGATTGCAGACCGTGTGCCCTTCCTCTGCCATGCGACGGACAAGAGCTGTATCGTGGGTGATTAAATTGCCGAGAATGAAGAATGCCGCCGTAACCTCTTCATCGCGCAAAACATCCAAAATCCGCGCGATATTGCCGTTCTCATAGCCTGCATCAAAGGTCAGATAAATCACTTTATCCACATCGTTGGGATCACTGTGCCCGCGGTCCAGAAAGTATCCGTCAAGCTCCTCAACGAAGGCAACGTCACTGCCGATTGACGGCTGTACATGCCCTTTAACGTGTGCGCAATACCAACTATATCCGCTCGAGGCAGCAAATGATGGAGACACGCAGCATGCGACAAATAGCGTGACCGACAATAAAAAAAGTACCGTTTTTTTCATGCTTACACTCCTTTTCAAATATCATTTGTAGATAGTGTCTGCGTTTTGGGCATGAAAAAACGGTACAATTTTCGGCAAGTATAGCGTTATTTGTCGGCAGCGTCACGTTCCAAAGCACGCAAAAAAGCGTTTGCAGTAAAAATTTTATATTCTCCGATACGGTCTCCGTTATCCATAGAGGCAAGCTTGCCGTTTGCTTCTTCCGCGTATACGCGACGCGCGGCAGGATTGAGAATCAAAATTTTGTTGCCGTCCGCTTCAAAGGTATAATCGGTGATGGATGCATGACTGAAAAGCTCCAGCGCACGCTCCTGATTGGCGTCTCCCGAAAACCCTTGAGCACCGTACATATTGACATATCGCAACCGCGGAATACGCAAAGCAAACACGCGTGAGAGTGTTCCGTCCGCACGGATATGGATATTATTCGAGCGTTTAATGCTCGACAAAAGACGGCAATAATAGGTTTTGCCGTGCGCTTTTATCGCCAGCGTATAGCTTGGAGAATCGAACAAAACCGCACGGTAGGCACCTTTTAGTTCAAGGATCTCGTATGCGTTTTTGCGGCACTCGCGTTTGGTCTTGCCAAGGAAACGGAAGCGTGTCCAAAATGCGCGGAAATAGATCCAAAAAATCCAGATCGCAACGATTGACCACACCCACGGGTTCAAGAACACAGTGCCTAAAATGATGATAAAATTGTAGATCACCTGCATCAAAAACGGCATAAACGCCGTACTGAGCACATAGATCATCACGTGCAAAAGAATGCGGCGAAGCATATGCCACAGATCATAGTGGCGGCGCTTTTTGATCGCCATGGATTGCCAGATCCGCTTTTGATTGAGGCGGGACGGTGTTTCGATCCAGACGCGGCGCGCGGACATACGCGAACGGAAGGAAAACAAAAATGTGACTGCAGCGGTAATCGGGAGCAAAAACAGTTCTTTGAGAAGAGGATGCCATGTTTCCCCACTTGGAATATAAGTGAAAACAGCAGAAAATCCCCAATCGGCGGGATGTATCAATAAAATCAACTGTAAAATGCCGATCTCGATCCACATATCGCGATTGGAAAGCAGCTCCCTTCTTTCCGCCTTGGGATCAAAATCCACCGTATGCTCCGCCAAAAATGCACGACGATCCAAGCGGTTGTAGATGGCAAAGGTCAAAATAAAGGAGTGCAAAATCGCAAATGCCAAAAAAAGCTCTATCGCAGCCAGCACCTGCGGAAAATACTGCATATAGATCGCATCACTTCGTAAGCACGCACGATGACAGCGAGGAATCAGCCAAGTGATCAGCGGAACAGAAAGAATTGCGATCAACAAAGGACGCAAAATGGGCATCAGCCGTGCAACGGTTGCGTTGCCGATGATACGCTCGTCAACGTAGCGTTCAAATTGCTCGTAGCGCACACGAATATCCTCGAAGAAACGGCGTTTTTCTGCCAAAGCAATCTCCCCTTTCCCTTCTCTTTTCTTCATTGTATCATAATTATGACCGAAAAGCAATAGCGCATCCATATATTTTTGTCCGTTTTATCCAAGTATCTGCTTTTTTTAAAAAAATCTTATGGATAGGCTTGTACTTTCCTTTTTTCTATGCTATAATATAATGTGATTTTCTATCGAAAGGATGCTGTTTGAAGCGATGAAATATTTGGTTTTGATCCCCGACGGAATGGCTGATGAAAAGAACGAGTACTTTGGAAATAAGACCCCTATGCAGGTAGCACGCAAGCCTATGACGGATGCCCTTGCGGCAAAATCCTATGTTGGTACGGTCTCAAACGTGCCTGCGGGGATGGTTCCCGAAAGCGATACGGCAAACATGGCAATCCTTTCGTTTGATCCAAAGATCTATTCAAAAGGTCGCTCTCCCCTTGAAGCTGTAAGCATGGGAATTGAGATGCAACCCGATGAAACCGCATATCGCTGCAATGTAGTGACCCTTTCGGAATCGGAAGAAAATTACGATGACAAGATCATTCTCGACCACAGTGCCGATGAGATCACGACTGCGGAAGCTGCGGAATTGATCAAAGCGCTCCAAGAGGCGTTTGGAAGTGACACGAAGACCTTTTACACGGGTGTGAGCTACCGCCACTGCCTAATCATGAAAAACGGGAACGACAAGTATCCCTTTATGCGTCCGCACGACATCCTCGGTCAGCGCATTGGTGAGTATCTCCCCAAAGCGGAAAACGGCGGCGCAGAATTCTACGAGATGATGAAAAAAAGCTATGATATTCTCAATCATCATCCCATCAACGAGGCGCGCCGCGCCCGTGGACTCAAGCCCGCGAACTCCGCGTGGTTCTGGAGTCCCGGCAAAAAGCCTCAGCTCCCCGATTTCAAAGAAAAATGGGGACTTAACGCCGCTGTCATCTCGGCAGTCGATCTAATCAAAGGCATCGGTCTTTGCGCGGGGATGCGCTCGATCGATGTAGAAGGTGCTACGGGCAACGTGCATACCAACTACACGGGCAAAGCCAATGCCGCGATTCAAGCGTACCGTGACGGTTGCGATTACGTTTATATCCACGTAGAAGCTCCCGACGAGTGCGGACACAGAGCCGAAGCGGATAACAAGGTACGGTCCATTGAGTTGATCGACCAACAAATTCTCTCTCCCGTTTACGAATATCTCTGCTCTACGGGTGAGGATTTCCGCATTCTGCTTCTTCCCGACCATCCCACCCCCATCTCCAAGCGCACGCACACCATCGATCCCGTTCCCTTTATGATCTACGACTCCAAAAAGGAATATAACGGCGTTTCCCGTTTTGACGAAGAAAGTGCCGCCGCTAAAAACAATTATTTGGAGCGTGGGCACGAGCTGATGCGCTTGCTGGTACAATAATTCCGAAAGGACGAAAATCCGATGAACGAAGAACAATTTCCGCAAGAATCCCCCGTTACGGAAACGGAAATGCCGTCGGAGCAGCCCCAAAAGGATCTTGGCGTGGCTGCCAAAGCATTTGATATTCTCGAAATGTTTGCATGGTCGATGTTTGTCGTATTCATGCTCTTTACCTTTGTCATTCGTCTTTGCAGTGTAGACGGTGACTCGATGCAAAATACGCTCTATCACGGTGAAAATCTGTTGCTTTACAGCGCAGGATATACACCCGAACAGGATGATATCATCGTCTTTCATCTGACAGACCCCGATCACGAAACCAAGTTGGAGAAAACATTGGTCAAGCGCGTGATCGCAACAGGTGGGCAGACCTTGCGCATCAATTTCCATACGACCGAAATTTTTGTGGATGGTGTAGAATACGAGGATTCGCACGCGGTCTTTAAGCTTCTTGACGGAAGCGAGACGGAGTCCTATACCATGCCCTTTACCAACGGCGTCAGCTATGATCGCCGCACGGGAATTTTGGAGCTTGAGGTTCCGGACAACATGCTATTTGTCATGGGCGATAACCGTAACAATTCCCGTGACAGCCGAGACGCCTCGGTTCTGTTCGTGGACGAGAGATGCGTGCTTGGCAAAGTGGTTGCCCGTATTGCCCCCTTTACCGTTTTTCCTTGATCCCCAAAATTAAAAAGAAAGCTTTTGAGGTTTTTTATGCCATCCGAAACAATTCAATGGTTCCCGGGGCATATGGCGAAAACACGCCGTATGATCTCTGAAAATCTAAAAAACGTTGATCTTGTGATCGAAATCCTCGACGCGCGCATCCCTTACGCATCGCGCAACCCCGAAATTACACGTCTGACCGCAGGAAAGCCAACGCTTCTCCTTTTGAATAAGGCTTCGCTTGCCGACAGCAGACAGAATGCACTCTGGGTACAGCGTTATACCAACGAAACCACCTATTGCCTGCTTACAGATTGCGTAACGGGCGAGGGACTGAATAAAATGGAGCCGATGATCCGCGAAATGCTCTCTGAAAAGCTCCGTCGGTATGAAGAAAAAGGTATGCGCGGCAAGCGCATCCGCGCTATGGTTTTGGGGATCCCCAACGTTGGAAAATCCTCTTTGATCAACCGTATCTGCGGCAACAAAAAAACAAAAGTCGAAAACCGCCCCGGTGTGACGTTGGACAAGCAATGGGTTTCTACCAAGATTGGCATCGATCTGTTGGACATGCCCGGCATCCTTTGGCCAAAATTTGAAGAAAAGCGCGTCGGCGAGAATCTCGCGCTCACAGGCGCGATCCGCGACGGCGTTCTGGATACCGAATCCTTGGCGGTTGTGCTTTGCAAAAGATTGCGCCTGCTCTATCCCGCGATGCTTTCCGAGCGATATAAGCTTGGTGAAATGGCACAGTATGAGGAGCTTTCGGACTACGATCTCTTCCTTACCATCGGCAAAAAACGCGGTTTTCTCGTCAGCGGCGGCGAGATCAACACCGAACGCACAGCGTTGACGCTTCTTGAAGAGTTCCGCAACTGTAAGATCGGTCGTATCACACTTGACCGCTACTCCAAGGAGGAGCTTCATGCTTGATTTTGAATTGGAAAATGCTCTGCATGCCGAAGGATTTTCGGTGATCTGCGGTGTGGACGAAGCAGGACGCGGTCCTCTTTGCGGTCCCGTATATGCCGCAGCATGCATTCTTCCGGACGGATATATGCCGGAGGGACTCAACGACTCCAAAAAGCTGACCCCCAAAAAGCGAGAAAAACTGTTTGATGAGATTTGCGAAAACGCCGTTTCTTATTCCATTGCGAGTGCATCCGTCGAGGAGATCGATGCTTTGAACATTCTTGAAGCGGATCTGCTTGCTATGCGCCGTGCCATTGACGGACTGTCCCCAAAGCCTGATCTTGCACTGATCGACGGAAACATCGCGCGGGATTTTCAAGTCTCCGCAAAAGCGATCATCGGCGGCGACGCCAAAAGCCCCAGTATTGCGGCAGCGTCTATTCTTGCCAAGGTCGCTCGTGACCGTGATTGCATCGAGCTTGATCGCCTCTATCCGCAATATGGTATTGCCAAGCATAAGGGATACGGTACTAAGCAGCATATGGATGCGCTCCGCATGTACGGTCCTGCTCCCATTCACAGAAAACAATTCATCCGTTTTTTGAACAATGATGAAGAAAAAGCTTGAAACCGCAAAGGAGATCGGTGACTTTGGCGAAAAATTGGCTGTGCGCTATCTGCGCCTTCACGGATATACTGTAAAGGAGCGGAATTGGCGCACGGGACACATGGAGATCGACATCATTGCCGCTTCTTTTCGCACATTGGCATTCGTCGAGGTAAAAACGCGTACTTACACGCAGGAAACGATCCTCGACGCACCGCCCCCGTCTAATGCCGTCAAAACCGAAAAGCAACGTTTGACGCGGCGCGCGGCGCGGCAATATCTTTTTGAGCATCCCACCAAAAAACGCCCCCGTATGGATGTCATTGAGGTGTGGTTGATCAAAGGCAATGAAAGTACATCGCCCCGTGTATCCAAAATCCATCACATCAAAGCCGCTTACTGAAAGGAATCCTATGGAGCTTTCCCTTTTTGATCTTCACTGCGATACCGCATATGAAATGCACCGCAGAAAAGAGCGCTTTTGGCAAAACACACTTGCTGTTTCGGGCGAACAAGCCGAACAATATCGGCGCTACGTGCAGGTGATGGCAATTTGGACCGCACGCACGCTTGATAACCATGCGGGATGGATTTCATACCGCGAAATTCTTGCGCATCTGCAAGGAGACCCGTGTTTGATCGATGGCAAAGCAAGGCTGTGTACATCCGTATCCTCTCATGAAAACGATCGTATACGCTGGTTGCTTGCAGTTGAAGATGCGCGAATCTTAGAGAATTCGCTCGAACGTGTAGATATATTGTTTTCAGACGGTGTAAGAGTTCTGACTCCTCTTTGGGGCGGTGACACCTGCATCGGCGGATCACATGACACGAAAGACGGTTTGACCGCGTTTGGAAAAGATGCACTTGAGCGTGCTGCATCGCTTGGAATTCTTCTTGACGTTTCTCACTCGTCCGAGCGTTCGTTTGATGAGATCCTTGAAATATCTTCTCATTATAAACGCCCCGCTTTGGCAACACATTCCAACGCTTATGATCTCACGTCTGTTTCACGCAATCTCAAAAAGCACCAAGCAAAAGAGTTGATCGCACAAAACGGATTGATCGGAATCAATCTGCACGTGCCGTTTTTGCGGCGTGGGCATAAGACTGCGGATGTAGATGACGTCATTGCGCACGTTGAATATTTTTTAGAGCTTGGTGCAGAACAGAATCTCGCCATCGGCGGTGATATGGACGGTTCCACCCTTCCCGACGATCTCGATTCTCTTTCTCGTCTTGCGTATCTTGCGGAGACGATGCAAACAAGGAACTATTCGGAACGCTTGATCCGTGCCATCTTTTTCGATAATGCCGATCATTTTTTTAAAGCTTATATTCAGTAACTAAATCAATCCATATCAAGGAAGGACCAAAACTATGTTATACAAGAGCACAAGAAGCACAAAGAAAGCAGTTGCCACGTCGGCAGAGATCATTAAGCAGGGGCTGGCAGCCGACGGAGGATTGTTCGTCCCCGAAAGCATTCCCACGCTGACACACGAGGAAATTCTCTCTCTGTGCAAAGAGAGTTATCCTGTTCGCGCGGCAAAAATCCTTGCAAAATTTCTGACTGACTACACAGGGGATGAGCTGCTGGCTGATTGCGTGGCGGCATATGATGAAAAGTCCTTTGTTGGGGGCGCTGCGCCGCTCGTTTCCCTTGACGAAACGCTTGAAATTCTGGAGCTGTGGCACGGTCCTACGGCAGCTTTCAAGGATATGGCACTGCAGATCATGCCTCGCCTGCTTTCCCGCGCTTTGGTCAAAACAGGAGAAGATCGCACCGCGCTGATCCTT
>JAZQXI010000040.1:0-8904 GCA_045632805.1 Eubacteriales bacterium
CAAGGCGGTCCGGAATTCCGATGGCACCTACACGGTACAGGAAAAATCCTCCACCGACGTTGACGAACCCGAAGACACAGCGATCGATACCGCGGCGGAGCTGCAGGAGGCGTTGAACGCAGGCGGAACGATCGTGTTGGGCGGCGATATCAATGCCGATTTGCTTCGGACACAGACCGACTTTAACGGTACGCTGGATCTGAACGGCTATACCTTAACACTCACAAGCTACTTGTTAAATAATGGCACGTTGACGATTGTAGATAGCAAGGGTGGCGGCGCGATCAACAGCACCGGATTCAATGTCCTCGACAATCGGGCGACACTTACGATCAACGGTGGTGCGTTTACCACTTCCTCACAGTCTGCCATCTATCAGCAGGGCGGAACGATAACGATCAACGGCGGTACGTTCACTTCCACCGGCAGCAATGCGATCTTTTTGGATAGCGGTTCGTTGAAGATCGTCGGCAGCGAGGCTTCGTTTAACGGTGTGCTGGGAGACAGCCTATACTGGGCTTCCGGAGATGCTTCCATCGACTTGTCCGAGTTTACGGGCGAAAGCTTCCGAGTGGGATCGATATCGGCAGGTATTCCTCTTTCCAACCTGATTCTTCCCGCGGGCTGGAAGCTGTATGATACAAACGACGAGGAGATCGTTGCAACCGTGCAATGGGGAAGCATTGTAGCAAAAGCAGAGATCACGGACGGCAACACGGAGAATCCTTGATCCATTGATTAAAAAAACTCCCCTTTTCCCAATGTTTTTGCGGCGGAATCTCGTCGTCAAGGTGGCAAAGGTAGAAATTGAATAACAAAATAGGAAAATTGTTGGGGTAAGTCAAATGCGTTTCGCATTTGACTTACCCCATACGTTTATTCAGGCGGTGAAAGACCGCCTTTTTTGTGCGTGAAGCGCTCTCTGATTGGCTATTTGAGACAGCTTTCTACTTGTTTTTTATTTTTGTTATGATGCTTTTTTCGCATCTTTCTTCTGCTGGTTGCCATTCATTTTGGCAGGTTTGGGAGCTTTGACGGAAATAACGAAATGTTTTTTTACGTAATGTTCAAAGAAGCTCCCTCCAATTCCCAACACCGCGAGAATGATAACGGGATGAATGTATCCGTGATAAACAAATTCCACTGCAAAGTAATAGCCAAGCTCCATTGCTGCAAACGAACAAATCAAAGAAGTTATCTGCATCATAGCACAAATACCGACAATCGTGCCAATGGCAATCCATAGTGCGTGGATGCCGGATGCGTACGGAACGGGATCTTGCACACCGTTGATCCTCCAATGCCACAAGACGAAGATAAAGACTATCGTGATAATGATGGTCAATACTAAGCCGAGCAAAAGCAAAAAAGGCTCCAGCATTCCAAAAAGGACGGCTAAAAGTTGTGCGGCAAAGAGAAGGCACACCAGTCCCAAGAGTTCTATGTCTTCCTTTTCTGACACCCTTTCGAGCACTAAATTCACGACCTCGTTTCCGTTAAACAATCCGGCTCCAATCTGCAATAAGTTGTCTTTGTCCATGTCGCAGTTGAATCCTATGCTGTCGGCAACGATGACTTTATCTCCGCTGTTTATTCCATTGAAGATTGTTTCGAGTGTCTGCATATCCTCCGCATTGTTTAGGTTGCTTTCGGCGGGAAGGCGAGCGATATCCTCGTCGGAATATCTCGGTAACAGATAGGATGCCAAAGTGGCGCTTTCGGGATTGGCTATGACAAGAGAATAATTTTGAAATAGCAAGATACATAGAATGATTGCGAATATGACAATGCGGACGAGAAAGGTAATAATCGCGCTTTTGTCGTTGCGAAATACAGTGATTGTTTGGCTGGTGTTTTTTCCTTGAAGCATTGATCCCATTTGGACACCTCCACGTAATCGTTATTTATATTATAGTATACATTTTTACTAATGTCAATATACTTAAGTAAAAATGTTTATTAAAATGATAGTAAATTTTTGTACTTGATATAATAACCTTATAAATTACGATGTTGAGGTGTCAAGTGGGGGAGCTTTATATAAAAAGAATTCGTGATCTTCGGGAAGACCACGATAAAACACAACAAGAAATTGCTGACGTATTGGGAACCTCGCAAACCATGTACGCGAGATATGAACGGGGCGCAAACGAGTTGCCCATCCGACATTTGATCGCGCTTTGCAAATATTACGGCGTAAGTGCGGACTATATTTTGGGGTTAAAAGACAATATGAAATAATCAATCGCCGTTAGGATATTTGTGTTGTAAATGGATTCGAACCAAGGCAAACGGCAAGCCGTTTGCCACATACGCGCCGCATGTTGTTTTGCAAAAATTGTTTGTGTATTTACGGCGCGACTAGGTTCGAACCTGCGTCGCGGCAAAAAAAGACCATCCCAATCGGGATGGTCTTTTTTTGGCTGCGGCGCTAGGATTCGAACCTAGGTAATGACGGAGTCAGAGTCCGTTGCCTTACCGCTTGGCGACGCCGCATTCAATTCACAACGCATATTATAACAGATTCGCGGGAGTTTGTCAATATCTTTTTTCAAAATTTTTCCGTTTTTTCATGCTTTTTTATCCCGCTTCGCGTCTTCTTCCCTTATATTTTCCGCTTTTTTGAAAATATATTCCCTCATTTATTGAAAAAAAAGTATTTTCATGTTATAATAAATTCAATATCATAACGGAGAAAAAACATGCAAAAAATCTGTATCTTTGATTTGGATGGCACTTTGATCGACTCCATGCCCTATTATGCCGCGGCGATGATGAACATCCTTGACGAGGAGGGCGTTTCTCACGATGCCGAAACCGTGAAAACCGTGACTCCCTTGGGATATCGCGGAACAGCGGAATATTACGTAAACGTCCTTGGTGTGCGCGACAGCGTAGAGCATCTGGTCTCCCGTATGGATCGCGCGCTCTATGAGGCGTATTCAAAGACCATTCGACTCAAATCGGGCGTCAAAGCGCTTTTGGAGCGCCTGCGCGCCTTGGGCGCGCGCCTCTTTGTTCTCACCGCCAGCCCCCACAAAATGACCGACGCGTGCCTTCGTGCAAACGGGGTCTACGAGCTTTTTGAAAAGGTCTGGTCGGTGGAGGATTTTTCGCTGACCAAGTCCGACACGTTCCTCTTCTATAAGGTCACCAAGACGATTGGCTGCCGCATGGAGGACGTGCATTATTTTGATGACAATGCCATTGCCGTGACCAATGCGCGGCGCGCAGGATACCGCGTCTATGGTGTGCGTGATCTTCAGCCCGAAAACGAATGGGCTACAGTCGCCTCCCACGCGCACGTCACGGTAGAGAACTTTACATATTTTACGGAGGACAGTTTTATGAACGAACGACTCATTCCCACGCCTGAGGACATCGCTCGCGTCAAGGGCCTGGGCTTTTTGAGAGACAAGACCACACCCGATTGCTTCAACGCGCGCGTTTTGACGGTCAACGGCAGAGTCAGTGCCGACGTGATGGAAACGGTGGCAGAAGCATCGCGCCTTTACGGCAGCGGTCTTGTGGCGCTCACCTCACGCATGACCTTTGAGGTGCAGGGAATTCCTTATTCCAACATCGACGCGTTTTGTCTGTTTTTGAGCAAGCACGGCTTGGAAACGGGCGGAACGGGTCCCCGTGTGCGTCCCGTGGTTTCCTGCAAGGGCACGACCTGTCATTTCGGTCTGATCGATACGTTCGGACTTTCCGAAAAGATCCACGAGCGTTTTTACAAGGGATATCACAGCGTCAAGCTGCCGCACAAATTCAAGATCGCGGTGGGGGGATGTCCCAACAACTGCGTCAAGCCCGACATCAATGACCTTGGCGTGATCGGTCAGCTCGTTCCCGCTCCCAATCTTGAAAAATGCCGCGGATGCAAGGTCTGCTCCATTGAAAAGTCTTGCCCCATGAAGGCGTGCCGCGTGGAGAACGGAAAGGTCGTGATTGACCGCGAGATCTGCAACAACTGCGGCAGATGCCGTGAAAAATGCCCCTTCCACGCGTTTGAAAGCTACACGAACGGCTATCGTGTTTACATTGGTGGCAGATGGGGCAAAAAGTGCGCGCGCGGCATCCCGCTCTCGCATCTCTTCCTCACAGAAGCCGAGGTGCTGGACGTCATCGAAAAGACCATCCTCTTCTTCCGCGACAAGGGTGTGGCAGGCGAGCGTCTTGCCGATACGGTCGCGCGAATCGGATTTGAGGAGACCGAACGTCTGCTCCTTTCCGACGAGCTGCTTTCTCGCCGCGATGAGATCCTTGCTTCAGAGCTGAAATAAATGAACGATACATCTACGCTACGCAAAAAACGGCGCTTGTCCTGCCTTTTGGCATGCATTTTCCTGTGCCTTTTTGCCGCTTCTTGCGCACCCGATGGGAAAGAGGAAACGGAATATCTGCGCTTTTGTGACAGCACGGGCGCGGAGGTCGTTCTTAACAGTCGTCCCGAGCGTGTCGCGGTGCTGTTCTCTTCCTTTGCCGAGATGTGGACGCTGGCGGGGGGAGATGTTTCGATCAGTGTTGGCGAGAGCGTGGAGCGCGGTTTTTGCTCTACAGAGACTCCTTTAGTGGATGCGGGGGCGGGGAAAACGGTCAATCTTGAATTATTGATCGCGCAGAATCCCGATCTTGTTATATGTTCCGCGGACGTTGCGGCGCAGGCGGATGCGGCGGCACTGCTGAGAGAGGCGAACATCCCGTGCGCGCTCTTTCGCGTTGAGTCCTTTGAGGATTACCTTTCGGTCTTACGCATCATGACCGACATCACGGGGGATGCCGGGGCGTATGCGCAACACGGGCAAGCTGTCAAAACGGAAATCGATACTTTAAAAGAGACGTACGCACAAAAAACGGGGGAGAAGATCCTCTTTATCCGCGCGGGGGCGAGTGCGCGCGCAACCAAAGCCAAGGATGCCGAGGGGCATTTTGCGGCAGCGATGCTATCTGAGCTTGGGTGCCTGAATATTGCGGACAAAGCTCCGATCCTTTTGGATGGGTTGAGCATCGAAGAGATCTTACGCGAGAATCCCGACCGTATTTTCATCACCACGATGGGAAGTGAGGACGCGGCGCGCGCGTACGTGGATTCTTTGCTCGCGGGCGAGGTTTGGCAGAGCCTTGATGCCGTTCAAAAGAGCCAAGTCTACTATCTGCCAAAGGATTTGTTCCAATTCAAGCCGAATGCCCGTTGGGGCGAGGCATATCGCTATCTTGCGGAGATCTTGTATGGAAACGACTCGGACGCAACCGAATAACAAGCGGTTTTTTTGCACCGTATGGGGAATGCTGACCCTTTTTGGCATTCTCCTTTTTTCCATGCTCCTCTCTCTCCGCTTTGGAAGCGCGGACATGCCGTGGGATCGCTTTTTTGCGGCAATGGGAGGCATAGGAGACGAGACCGACCGTTTGATCCTGTATTCCGTGCGCCTGCCGCGTGTGTTGGGAGGAGCGCTTGCCGGAATCGCCCTTGCAGCATCGGGCGTGGTCCTTCAAACGGTGACCGACAACGCGCTGGCGTCTCCCAATATCATCGGCGTCAATGCGGGAGCCGGCTGCGGCGTGGTGTTGTGCTTGTCTTTCATCCCCATGAGCGGGATGCTTCAAATGTCGCTGTTGCCTTTTTTTGCATTCGCCGGGGCGCTTTTGACCACGCTTGCCGTGGTTTTGATCGGAGAGCGGACGGGCGGAACACGCGCGTCTGTGATCCTGTCGGGGGTTGCGATGACCGCGATGCTCAACGCCATCATTTCGGGCGCCACGTTGCTTGACGGCGATTTGCTTTCTTCCTACAATTCTTTTTCCATTGGCGGCTTTTCGGGCGTGACGTATGGGGAATTACCGATCCCGACTTTGCTGATCGGTATGTGTATTTTGTTACTGATGCTGTTTGGCACAAGACTGGATTTGCTGTCTCTTGGAACGGGCATGGCAAGCGTGATGGGCGTAAACGTGCGCGCGTTGCGTGTGCTTTGCATCATGAGTGCGTCAGCTCTGGCGGCGTCGGCTGTCAGCTTTTCGGGATTGCTTGGCTTTGTGGGCTTGATCGTTCCGCACATTGCCCGCCGATTGATAGGTAACCGCTTCCGTTTGCTTTTGCCGGCTTCCTGCCTTCTTGGCGGAAGTGTCTGTGTCTTGGCGGATCTGTTGGGACGGCTTCTGCTCGCCCCTACCGAAATTCCCGTTGGCATTATGATGGCTTTGGTGGGCGCACCGTTCTTTCTGGTGCTGTTGTTCCGACAGAGGGGAGGGGTGAGATGAGTTTACAGATTAATATTTTACGGGCATGCTACCGCAAAAAAATCGCTTTGGAACATATTCGGTTTGAGCTTCCCGACGGCACTTTGACGGCTGTGATCGGACGAAACGGAAGCGGAAAATCCACGCTGGTGTCCTGCGTTGCTTCGCTTCTTCCGTTTGAGGGGTGCGTTACGGCGGACGGCGTGCCTCTTTCGTCACTTTCTTGCCGTGAGCGCGCGCGGATACTGTCCGCTCTTGTGCAGGAGCCGAACCGCCCTCACATGACGGTGGAGGAGTTGGTCTCTTGCGGAAGGAATCCCTACCGCTCTGTATTCCAATCCATGAAAGAGGAGGATTGCGCCGCTGTGGAGGATGCGCTTTGCGCGGCTGATCTGATGGATTTGCGGGAGCGGGATGCCGATAAGCTCTCGGGCGGCGAATTGCGCCGTGCCTATTTTGGCGCGATTTTGGCACAGAACACGCAAAATGTCCTTTTGGACGAAGCAACCGCCTTTATGGATGCCGACTACGAGCATCGCTTTCTCGGTATGGCGCGGAGCTTGGCGCACGACCGTTCCCGCGCGGTGCTTTGCGTGATGCACGATTTGTCTGCCGCCGTGACGTATGCGGACCGTATTCTCTTGTTGGATGCGGGAAAACAGCTTTTTTACGGCGGAGCGCAGGAGCTGCTGGAGACCGACTTGATCGAACGGACCTTCCGCGTTCGACGCGTGTCTTTGGGCGGGCACGTCTTTTTCACATCGGTTTGAGGATTGATTGCTTTTTGGGGCTTTGATCATCGAAGCCCCTTTTTATTTCCACAGCACACTTTGCCTCGGGGGGGGGGGGCGATGTTGAAAAGTGTCGAAAACGGGACTTGACAAAGGACGGTAAGTGTGGTATCCTAAAGGCAGTTAAAAATATATTCACAAACTTAAAAAACGAATGAGAGGGTCGTATGAAGATCAAGACGGTTGAAAGCAGCTATCAAAAGGTGATGTCACTCCCGCGCCCCAAGAAGCAAAAGCCCAAGCGCCCCAATCTCTTTTTTCGAACATTGATCCGTGCGCTTTCCTTTTTCGGAATGCTGTCGGTGCACTTTACGGCGGAAAAGGAAGACCTGAAAAAAGCAGGCAAGGGGCCCTATCTCATTTTCATGAATCACTCCTGCTTTATGGATATGGAAATCGCGTCAAAGATGCTCTATCCCATGGCATACGGCATCGTTACCACTACCGACGGCTTTGTGGGAAAGAGGTGGCTGATGCGACAGATCGGATGTATCCCCACGCAAAAATTTGTCAGCGATCTTTCCTTGATCCGTGACATGGACTACATGCTCAAAAAGAAGCGGACGAGCGTTTTGATGTTCCCCGAGGCGGGCTACAGCCTTGACGGCAGAGCCACGGTCTTGCCCCGAAAAATGGGCGGGTTGTTAAAGCTTTTAAATGTTCCCGTGCTGATGATCTATGCCGAGGGCGCGTTTTGGCGCGCGCCGCTTTATAACGGTCTGCAAAACAGACAGGCGCCGATGAAAGCGGTGCGCAAGTGCCTGCTTACGCGCGAGGAGATTGCCGAGAAATCGGTCGAGGAGCTGGACGCCATTCTGGAAAAAGCCTTTTCGTTTGACCATTTCAGGGCGCAAAAGGAGCAGGGGATCGAGATTACCGAGTCCTTCCGTGCCGACGGTTTGGAGCGTGTGCTTTACAAGTGTCCGCACTGCCAAAGGGAAGGGGAGATGAGAGGCGAGGGAACTCGTTTGACCTGTCGCGCGTGCGGAAAGACTTGGGAAATGACTGCGCTTGGCGAGATGCAAGCCACGGCGGGCGAGACCGAGTTCTCGCATATTCCCGATTGGTTTGATTGGCAAAGAGATTGTGTCAGACGGGAGCTGGAATCCGGTGACTATCGCTTGGATTGCGAGGTGGACGTTGGCATGATCGTAGACGCGAAAGCCATGTACATGATCGGCAAAGGGCGATTGGTGCATGACAAAAACGGCTTTTGCTTGACAGGAGAGGACGGAACGTGGCGGTATGAGCAGAAGCCGCGGTTTTCCTATAGCCTCAACTCCGACTATTTCTTCTATGAGATCGGTGACGTGATCGGAATCGGACAGAGAGATCGGCTTTTCTATTGCTTCCCGACGGCAAGCGTGGCGGTGGCAAAGGCAAGACTTGCGACCGAGGAGCTGTTTAAGATGTCCATGCGGGAGCGTTGATCCGTTGCCGCGCACAAGTTCCCAAATATTCAAAGGGTGTCTCTGATGCGAAATGCAGGGGGGGCGCCCTTTTTTGACACTGAGCGGATTTAACGGATTGTTTACACTTTATAAACACGGGAAATACAGGGATCTGATATAATTTGAAGCACGCTCGGCAGAGCACTTTGTGTCGGCGACATAAAAAAGGAGAAAAAAGAAAATGAAAAAACAAACATGGTCGATACTGTTGGCATTGCTGTTGGCAATGTCTTGCGTTCTTTGTGCTTGCAACGGCGGAGGAACCGAAACCACGGGCGACGAAGATCCAAACGAAACGCCGAGCGGTGAAAATGAACAAGAAGAGGATGTCCCGATTCCCACCGAGCCCAGCGAGGGCTTGGAGTTTACCCTGCGTGAAAAAAGCGACACGTATATGCTGCAAAGCATGGGTAGCTGCA
>JAZQXI010000041.1:0-6509 GCA_045632805.1 Eubacteriales bacterium
CGTGAGTGCCCGGCGGTGGGATTGCGTCAGCAATCCTGACCCCAGGGCACTGGCGGGAGCTATTGTTTTGTCTTCGCTTGAAAGCTACAAATTCAGTAGAGTCTGCATTGCACGTGGCTTTCACCGAAACGCACCGTACTCGCAAAGGAAAGCATTTGATCTTCCTTCGTCGGAGGGCGCAATTAACAACGCGGTGAAAGTTTTGAAAGGGGTGCAGGGGAAAACTTTTATCAAAAGTTTTCCCTTGCTCTTGCTCTTCCCCCTCGTTTTCTTCCTTCACAATCAAATATCCAAATTCTCCGCGAATTTTGCGTTTTGCTCGATAAAGACGCGTCGAGGCTCGACCTTGTCACCCATGAGGATGGAGAACATTTCATCACACGCAATGGCATCTTCGATGGTAACGCGCAGGATGGTGCGATGCTCGGGATCCATCGTCGTTTCCCAAAGCTGGTCAGCATCCATCTCACCAAGACCCTTATAGCGGTCGGCTTCGATGTTGATACCGCCCATTTCCGCAACGATTGCTTCCTTTTCTTCCTCGGTGTAAGCGTATCTCTCGTTGCCACCCTTGCTTCCCTTTTTGTAGATCTTGTAAAGCGGCGGCTGTGCGAAATAGATGTGACCGTCCTCGATCAGCTTTCTCATATGACGGAAGAAGAAAGTCAACAGCAAAATTCGAATATGCGAACCGTCGACGTCGGCATCCGCCATGATAATGATCTTACCGTAACGCAGCTTGGCAGGATCAAACTCTTCACCAATACCGCATCCCAGCGCCTGAATGATCGGGATCAAAGACAGATTGGAATACACTTTGTCCAGTCTCGTCTTTTCAACGTTAAGCACCTTACCGCGCAAAGGCAGGATCGCTTGAAATCTCGAATTTCGTCCCTGCGTTGCGGAGCCTCCTGCGGAGTCTCCCTCTACGAGATACAATTCGGTCAATTCCGCGCTTCTTTCCTGGCAGTCACGCAATTTACCGGGCAAAGTCGAACCTTCCAAAAGTCCCTTGCGACGGGTCGCCTCACGCGCTTTTCTTGCCGCCTCGCGGGCACGGTATGCCGCCAGAGCCTTTTCGAGAATTCCCTTACCGACAGCGGGGTTCTCCTCCAGGTACTCCTCCAATTTTTCGGTCACCAGCGAGTAGATGACCGTACGCATCTCGCTGTTACCCAGCTTTGCCTTGGTCTGTCCCTCAAACTGTGCCTCGGTCAATTTCACCGACACCACGGCGGAAAGTCCCTCGCGCACGTCCTCGCCCGAGAGGTTCTTTTCGCTTTCCTTGATGATGCCGTACTTTCTTCCGTAATCGTTGAACACCTTGGTCAAAGCAGTTTTAAAGCCCACCTCGTGGGTACCGCCCTCAATGGTGTTGATATTGTTCGCAAAGGTCAGAAGCGCCTCGTTGTAGCTGTCGTTGTACTGCATTGCGACTTCAGCCACCCAGTTCTCCTTCTCGGCGCGCATGTAAATGACCTCGGGATGGATCAATTCGCAGTGCTTCTGCTCGTTGATGTATTCTACAAAGGACTTGATACCGCCCTCGTACTCCAGATCGTTCTCGCGGTAGGTACCGTCCTCCTGCACTTCTCTTTCGTCGCGCAGGCAGATGTTGACGCCGCCGTTGAGGAACGCCTGCTCACGCAGACGCTTGAGCAACGTGTCATAATCGAACACTACCTCCTCAAACATCTCGGGATCGGGAAGAAAACGCACGTAAAGTCCGTGCTTGTCCGTCTCTCCCTCATCCTTGAAAGGACGCGCAACATGGCCTCTCTCAAACCGTTCGGTATAGCGTCTGCCATCGTGGCAGTTGTCGATCTCGACCCATGCCGACAAAGCGTTGACGACCGATGCGCCCACGCCGTGCAGACCTCCCGAATATTTGTATCCGTCACCGCCGAATTTTCCGCCCGCGTGCAGAACGGTGTACACGACCTCAAGCGTCGGAATTCCCATCTTGGGGTGGATTCCGCTCGGAATGCCGCGACCGTCGTCCTGTACCGAAACGCTGTTGTCGGGATGCAGAGTGACCTCAATACGCTTACAACGTCCCGCAAGAGCCTCGTCGATGGAGTTGTCGACGATCTCGTATACCAGATGGTGCAAGCCGCGCGCAGAGGTAGACCCGATATACATACCCGGTCTCTTTCTTACGGCCTCCAAGCCCTCCAGAATCTGAATCTGGCTTTCGTCATAAACGCGTTGTTCTTGATTTTCCATGTTGGATCGTTTTTCCTTTCTCTGATCTGTTGCTGACTGTTTTGGTCAAAGCCCGTCGTATTGACCGACTCTGCCGATGAGAGACGTCGAGGATAACTGCGAAAAGCAGACTCGGTATCTCCCCCCCGCGTCCTTGTATAGCACAAACGACCGCGGAATCTCCTCGGACGCGAATTGCACGTTCTTCTCGGCATCCGCCACCGATAAATATTTCTTTGTAATTGCCGAAACCGTCGCCGTATCCGCATCAAATATGCCGATAATGCTCCTCGTTCGGATGTTTTGATTGTTTCCTACGTGTAGGTACATTTCCTTGCCTCCTTGTTTAAGGGATGCTTTTTTCTTGGAGAGTTTTTTTATTGGATTTTTTGATTGGGAAAACTTTTGAAAAAGTTTTTTTCTTGGAGAGTGTTTTCTTGGAGAACCTTTTTGAAAAAAGGTTCTCCAAACCTCTCCAAAAACTTTCACCGCGTTTTTGTTTGCACCCTCTGACGTGGGAAGATCAAACGCTTTCCCCCGTGGGTGCTCTGCGTTTTGGTGAAAGCGTTTATGCAGTACAGCGTCTCTAACGCTCAAACTTCAGAGCGCAGACGGAGCATTAGCTCCCGCCAGCGGTCAGGTACCACCACCCTGCCCGCTCTCAAAAGTTAGTTTCCTAATGGCAAAACTACTCTCGCCTCCCACTCTGGGGGAGGTGGCACGCGTAGCGTGACGGAGAGGGTACTAATAAAAATGCTCACGAAAGTTAATTTACCTATGGTAAAACAACTTTTGCCTCCCACTCTGGGGGAGGTGGCGCGATTGGAATGAGCGCCGGAGAGGGCGCATTCCGCACTCACTCAAAAAACGTTCCTTCCTTGACGGTTACGATCTTCCCACCCGCAATTCCCGTAGGCTCGCAGGTTGTGATGATCACTTGGCGGTCTTTCATTTTACCGGAGAGGTAAGCACGGCGCGAGGGGTCCAGCTCGGAGAACACGTCATCAAAGAGGAACACCGGCTTTTCGCCGCACACGGAAGCGCAGACCTCACCCTCCGCCAGCTTCATGGCAAGTGCCAACGAACGCTGTTGTCCTTGCGAGGCAAACTGCCGCGCGGGCTTTTCGTTCAACAAAATTTCAATATCATCCTTATGGATTCCCCACAACGTACTTCCCGCACCGATTTCGCGGTCATGGTGAGACATCAAAAGCTGGGTGTAAACAGCCTCTGTGCGTTCGATATCCTCGTATTCTTCGGGAGACTGCTTGGACGAACCGATGTAAATCGCGTCCGGCGTTTCCTTATCCCCCATCATTTCAAAGAAGCAGGATTTGATCGACTCACGCGCACGCATCAAATAGCGATAGCGGTAACGCGCGATCACAGCCGCCTCGTGTGCCAATTGCGTTGACCAAAGCTCCACCGTGGAATCAAAGGTGCGTCGATCCTCCTCTGCCGCGCGGATGAGCTGATTTCTCTGTTTTAAAATTTGATTGTACCGCTGTAAGCTCTTTAAATAAACGGGATACAGCTGCGAAATGGCAATGTCAAGGTAGTTTCTCCGCTCTGAAGGCCCTTCCTTGATCAATGAAAGATGCTCGGGGCAGAACAGCACCGTTCGAAACACGCCCACAATGTCCGACACGCGCCCGATCTTGATCTTGTTATGCTCGATATGCTTCCGCTTCCCTGCCATAAGCCGCAGGGTGATATTCTGCTCTCGGACCGAATCGCAAAAATCCAGCGAAACCTCCGAAAACTCCGCTCCGAATTTGAGCATCTCCTCGTCGCGCGCAGTTCGGAAGCTCTTGCCCAGCGACGCAAACGCGATCGCTTCCAAAAGGTTGGTCTTTCCCTGCGCGTTCTCTCCGCACAAAATGTTGACCCCCGGATCAAACTCGATCTCGGCCCTCTCAATATTTCGAAAATCAGTGATCTTGATGCGTTTGCATTCCATAGTTGGTTACTTTCTTTTGTTTTTGGAATCTTTTAAAGGAGTTTTGTTCTTGCGGAACCTCTTATAAAAACTCATTCTTTCATTCTGACGGGCAGGAGCATGAACAGCTCTTTTGCGTCTTCCTGAATTTGTGCGGGTTCGATGTTGATACTGGTAAGTGCGGAGGTCATCGAGATGCGAACCTTTTCGGCATCGGTTGCGCGAAGGCTATCGATGAGGAAGCGGTTGTTAAACGCGATCAAAAGATCCTCGCCCTCCTGCTCCACTTCGATCTCGTCGTAAGTCGAACCGAGCGTCGAAACTGCCGAAATTTTCAGCACGCCGCTATCAAAATCAAGCTTTACGTGCGAGCGAACACTGCCCGCCACCTTTTCCTCGGTAATCAGAGCCGCGCGCTCCAAAGCCGCGATCATTCTTTCACGATCCACCGTTGCAAAAATGCGGTGCGAATTCAGAATGATGCGGTCAAAATCAATGTACTGTCCTTCAATCAAGCGCGAGAAGAAAATCATATCTCCAATATTGAACACGATGTTCTTTCTCGTCAGGTAAATGCGTACCGACTCGCGCTCGTCGTCTTTGAGGAGCTTGAACAGCTCGTTCATGGTCTTGGTAGGAATAATGAACGAAAAACGCAGATCGCTGCCGTCCTCGTTCTTGTTTTCGATGTCTGCCTTGACCGAGCATTTTGCCAGCTTGTAGCTATCGCAGGACACGGCAAGCATCTCGTCACCCGTAATGCGGAAATAGCATCCGTTGAGCACGGGGCGCTGGTCGTTTGCCGCCATTGCGTACATGACCTTGGAAAGCATGCTCTTCAGCACCGCCTGACCGATCACAAATCCGTCGGAAGTGACCAAACGGGGAATTTGAGGATAATCCGCCGCGTTCATTGCGTTCATCTTGTGGCTGGACTTACCGCTCTCGATGCACGCCTGCATCCCGTCAGTGACCGTCAGCGTTACAAAATCGCCCTCCATCACGCGCAGGGTCTGCACGAACTTTTGCGCGTTAACGATCGCCGCGCCCGGCTCCTCGACCTGCGCCGTGACCGAAATACGCATTCCTTTTTCTAAGTCAAACGTCGTCATCTCGCATTTTCCGTCCTCGGTCGCATTCATCAGAATGCCCTCGATCGCGGAAAGCGTGGACTTGCCCGAAACCGCGCACATCAAAGGTGCTACCGCGTCGCTGATCTCTTGTCTCTTGAAAATAATTTTCATGGTTTTACCCTTTCGAATATATAGTTCGTTATGATGTTTTTGGTTTTTGTTTTTTCTTGGAGAACCCTTTTTCCTTGGGGAAAACTTCTTGAAAGAAGTTTTTTCTTGGAGAGCCTTCTTGAAAGAAGGTTCTCCAAACCTCTCCAAGAACTTTCACCGCTTTTTTTGATTGCACCCTCTGACGTGGGCATATCAAACCCTTTCCTCCGTGGGTGCTCTGCGTTTTGGTGAAAGCGTTTATGCAGTACAGATTCTAATTGATTTTGAACTTTAGAGCGCAGACAGAGCATTAGCTCCCGCAAGCATTTTGGGACCCACGACCCAAAATGCTCACGAAGGTTAGTTTACCGATGGTGAACTACTCTTGCCTCTCCCTCTGGGAGAGGTGGCGCGATTGACCATGAGCGCCGGAGAGGGCGCTAATAAAATGCTCACCAAAGTTAGTTTGACAATGGCAAAACAACTTTTTCCCTCTGATGAGAAAGGCGCCGAGCGCCGAGATGGCGCTGATAAAAGCGCTCACGAAGGTTCGCTTTTGCCATTGTGTTGTAGGTTGCCCATCAAAGCTCCTCGTGACCGTTTTTCGAATTAGATCCGCGCTCGCGCGCGATAGCCCGATAGACCAATAGACATATATATAATATCGTAATGATAGCAGTAGAGGCTGCGGAAATTGTGGAAAATTCAAAATTTCCTTGTGTACCTTGACTTTTTTGCCCCATCGTTTTTTGGAAACCTGTCGAAAACAGCAGGTGCAAAACGGTGGAATTGCGTTTTTGGTCCGTGGAAAAGCACTTGCTTACCGATGCAGAAGTAAATGTTTGGCACACCTTGGCACAAAGTATTTTTTATCCACACCGTTTTTCCACAGGGGAAAAGTCGCTTTTTGTGTTTTTTGATCCCTTTTCGGGGAGTTTTCCACTCTCTTGGCACAAAGTGGCATCAACAGCAATTTTGTCATGTGACACTTGGATTTTTTGATTTTCATCCACACCGATTAAAAGGCTTTTGCTTTCTGTTTTACACGGTTTTTCCACAGGTGTTGAAAACTGTGTGGAAAACTTGATTTTTGATGTGGAAAGATCCAATTTCAGAAAAAGAATAATTGCCCCGATAAAACT
>JAZQXI010000042.1:0-19145 GCA_045632805.1 Eubacteriales bacterium
CATTGCACAAAAAGTAACGCGCATTTTAAACAAGCGCCATCCGCGCTTTGCGTACAGCATCAACCGCAATCCGCTACTGCTCCTGCTCAACGCACTTCCCAAAAGATTACAGCTTTGGGTCATCAAACAGGTGCTGAAGAATAGCGGTGAGGAAAAGCAAAAGAATTGAAGACTTGCAATAAACCAAACAAAAAAGACTCCGAACGGAAGGCAATATCCGTTCGGAGCTTTTGATTTTGTAAGACGTTTATCAAACGTCGATATCCTTCATATAGCGTTCGCCGTTTTCGGTGATGAACTGCTTACGCGCGGGGAGGTTGTCGCCAAGCAGGGTGGCAAAAATGATCTCCGTGGCGGCGGCATCTGCGGGGGAGACCGAGATCAGTCGGCGCGTTTCGGGGTTCATGGTGGTCTGCCACATCATTTCCGGCTCGTTTTCACCAAGACCCTTGGAGCGCTGAAGCGTGTACTTTTTGTTCCCCAGCTTTTTCAAAATCTCTGCCTTTTCGAACTCGTCGTAGGCAAAGTAGGTCTCGTCTTTGGTCGTAATTTCAAACAAAGGCGACTCCGCGATAAACACCTTATGCTCCGCTAAAAGCGTAGGAAGCAGACGGTAGAACAGCGTCAGGAGCAGGGTGCGGATCTGAAAGCCGTCCTCGTCGGCATCGGTACAGATGATGACCTTGGACCAGCGCAGATTGTTCAGATCGAATGCCGAAAGATCGGTCTGCTTTTTGCTCTTGATCTCCACACCGCATCCGATGACCTTCAACAAGTCGGTGATGATCTCGCTCTTGAAGATCTTGTCATAGTCGCTCTTCAGACAGTTGAGCGTCTTACCGCGCACGGGGATGATGGCTTGGAATTCTGCGTCACGTCCCAATTTACAGGACGTCAGTGCCGAATCGCCCTCTACGATATAGAGTTCAGCGACATTCGGGTCCTTGGAGCGGCAGTTGACGAATTTTTCCACGCGATTGGCGGCATCGATCGAGCCTGCCAGCTTCTTTTTGACATCAACACGCGCACGCTCCGCACTCTCACGGCTGTGCTTGTTAATCAGCACCTGATTGGCAAACAGCTCTGCAGCCTTGGGATTCTCAACAAAGTAAATTTCAAGCTGCGTGCGAAGGAAATCGTTAAGCGCATCCGCGATAAAGGCGTTATTGATCGCCTTTTTGGTCTGGTTTTCGTAAGACGTCAACGTAGAAAAGCTGTTGATGACAAGCACCAGACAATCGGCAATATCGTTAAAGGTGACCTTGCTCTCGTTTTTGCTGTAACGGTTATTGGCTTTCAAGTATTTATCCATCGCGTAGGTGAATGCCAATTTGACCGCACGGTCGGGAGAACCACCGTATTCCAGATAACTGGAGTTGTGGTAGTACTCGGTCATGTTGACCGTGTTGGAAACACAGAAGGAGATATCCGCCTTGAGCTTGTACTCATCAAGATCCTCGCGGTCGCGTCCCTGCGTTTCAATGTGCCAAAGAACGGGAGCGGTGAGTCCCGCTTCCCCAACTCGCTCGGCAATATAGTCGGAAATACCGTTCTCGTAAACGAATTTTTCCTCGGTAAAGCTCTCATCCTCCTGCTCAATGTGCAGGATGAAGGTAATACCGGGATTGACCACCGCCTGGCGGTGGAGCGTATCACGGAAGAACTCATGCGGAATGTTAATATCCGTAAAGACCTTGAGGTCCGGACGCCAAAGCACGACTGTACCCGTTCGGCGCTCCTTGGGAGTCAAAGGGCGCTCCTGCAGTTCCCCGCTGACTTCGCCACGGCGGAATCGGATGCTGCGCTCGGTGGTGCCATCATAGGATTTGACGATCATATACTCGGAGCTACACTGCGTCGCGCACGCGCCAAGACCGTTGAGTCCCAGCGAATACTCGTATGCAGAGCCACCGCTGTTGTTTTCATATTTACCGCCTGCGTAAAGCTCGCAGTAGATCAGATCCCAGTTCCATCTGCCCTCGGCTTCGTTCCAGCCAAGCGGCACACCGCGTCCGTGGTCATCGACTTCGATGCTCTTATCCTGAAACACCGTGATCTTGATCTCGTTTCCGTGCCCCTCGCGCGCTTCGTCCACCGAGTTGGAGAGAATCTCAAAAAAGGAGTGCTCGCAGCCCTCAAGCCCATCCGAGCCGAAAATAACCGACGGACGCTTGCGCACACGGTCCGCGCCCTTAAGAGCCTTGATGCTTTGATCGTTATACTGTTGTGGTTCGTTCTTTTTGGTTGCCATAAAGCGCATCCTTTCATCTGAAGTTCCGTATCTGTTTTTTTCATCCACCCTTTATTATAACAGATAATTCCGCTTTTGAAAAGATGGCAAAATGCCGATTTTGCGAAAAAAAGCGAATTTTCTGCGTTTTTTGTATTGCAAGTTTTGCAAAAATAGAATATAATAGAGATATACTACCGAACGGCGGAGGGATCAGCTTGCATTATACTGAATTTTTACAAAAGATCAAGGGCGTGCGCTGCGGCGTTGTGGGGATCGGCATCTCCAATTTGCCTCTGATCGATTTTTTGTGTCGCGCGGGTGCGTGCGTATGCGCGCGTGACAAAAAAAGCACCGAGGAGCTTGGTGAAGTAGCGCAAAGTCTTACCGAACGCGGCATTACCTTAAAGCTTGGAAAGGATTATCTTGACGGGCTTGACGAAGCGGTGATCTTCCGCTCCCCGGGCATCCGCCCCGATATTCCCGAATTCTCTGCGGCAAGAGAGCGAGGATCTGTGCTAACTTCGGAAATGGAGCTTTTTATGGAGCTTTGTCCCGCCCGCATCTTTGGTGTCACGGGAAGCGACGGAAAAACCACCACGACGACGCTCCTTTCACTGATCTTGAAGGAAACGCTCAAGGATGCCCCGAACAGAACGGTTTACGTGGGCGGAAACATCGGAGCACCCCTGCTTCCATACGTTAGCGAAATGACGGCGGATGACCTTGTGGTTTTAGAACTTTCCAGCTTCCAATTGCAAACGATGAAGCGCTCCCCTGCGGTGTCCGTGATCACCAATCTCTCCCCCAATCACCTCAATTGGCACACCGATATGTCGGAATACGTGCATGCAAAAGCCAATATTTTTGCCCCCGTTGACTGCGTCAGTCTGACCGTTAATGCCGACAACGAGGAGTCTCTGCGTCTGCTCTCGGAATATGACCGTGGTGCGCGCCGCATAACCTATTTTTCCTCGACCAAGCAAGAGATTTCGGATTTTCCCCCTCTTTGTGACGGTGACGCCGCAATGCTTGTTAAAGACGGATACGTGATGCGTTATCAGGACGGCACCCGAGAAACACTTCTCAACGTGCAGGACATTCTGCTCCCCGGTCGGCACAATCTTGAAAACTACATGGCTGCCATTGCGGCGGCAAGCGCTTGGGGGAAGCTTTCCCCCGAAGCCATTCGCGCGGTTGCCACAAGCTTTACCGGTGTCAAACACCGCTTGGAGCGTGTCCGCGTGCATAAGGGAGTCAGCTATTACAATAGTTCCATTGACACCACTCCCACCCGTACTTTGGCAGCCCTCTCGGCGCTCAATCGAGAGTGCATCGTCATCTGCGGCGGATATGACAAACATCTCTCCTTTGAGCCGCTTGCGGATGCGCTTGCCACACACGCCAAGGCAGTGGTCTTAACAGGCGCGACCGCCCAAAAGATTCGTGTAGCACTCCTTGAAAAAGAGGAGTTCGCAAGCGGAAAGATCCCCGTTTTTGAGGAGCATCTCTTCGAAAACGCAGTAAAGCGTGCGCAGGCGCTTGCCAAAGACGGTGACGCCGTGTTGCTCTCCCCTGCTTGCGCCAGCTTCGATGCCTTCAAAAATTTTGAGGAGCGCGGCGAAGCATTCCGCAACATCGTCGCTCAATTTTAACAGAAAGGTCAACGATTATGAATCAGGATTTTTATCAGCAGGACTCTGTTTTTCAAACACCTCCGCAACAAAAAAATGCGGCATACTACCGTGCGGAAGCCAGAAGCCGACTCAAGCCCTTTTGGTGGATCGCCATTCTCGTCACATTTTTAGCAACACTTTTGGGCGGCATTTCCGGCTCCTTTGAATTTGATCTCAACATCAATGACAAGGAATCTCAAGAGGAGATCGAAACGATACAGCGATTTGCCGCAGAGTTGGGGAACGCAATGGAGGAAGGTGACTGGGTCGAATTCCTCTTCACCGTTCCCGCTGTTCGCTTTTTTGCTATCCTTGGCACAATTGCGGTATTGACTTCCCTGGCAGTCTCCGTCTTTGTTTCCCCACCCGTAACCGTGGGATATCAACGCTTTGCCTTGGAGCTTGCCGACCGCAACACGCCCGAGATCCGCGTGGGAACGCTCTTCCGATTCTTTAAGGAAGGCTATTGGAAAACCATTGGTCTCAAGCTTCTCTATTCGCTCATCATGTTAGCAACATCGATCCCCCTTATCGTTTGCTCCATCGTCGGATTCTTCAGTTGTATCGGTGCTTTGATCGCGGCTCTTGCAACGGTAGAAACCTATTTTCTCTTCCACATACTGGGCGCGATCATAAGCTTGATTGGCTGGGTGTTACTGGGCGGCGCGATCAGCGCTCTGATTGCCATTCCCATCTCCTACATGTACACCTTCGCCTTTATGATTATGGCAGAATACCCCACGGTGGGTATTCTGGAGGCGTTGCGTTCCTCACGGAATTTGATGAAGGGACGCAAGTGGAAGCTCTTTTGCCTTGACATCAGCTTTATCGGCTGGTATCTGCTTGCCGCGATTCTGACCTTTGGAATCGGAACACTTGCGGTACATCCCTATAACCAAGCCGCCAGAGCTGTTTTTTACAGCGACATTGCCAAAAGGGAGACGGCAAAGGAAACCGAATTTCCCAGCCTTGACCCCGATGACTACAACGCTTAAGATTCCCAAAACAGAAAGGACGTATGACAATAATTATGATATTCTCAAAGCACATACAAAACCTCGCACGCGAAGCCGAGGAAAAGCTGACCTCGCAATTCTCACACATCGAACAGGTCGCGTTTGAAAACACGCAAAAGGTGATGGACGCCTTTCGCGAGCACCGCGTCTCGGACAGCATGTTTCAATCCAGCAGCGGATATGGCTATGACGACCGCGGACGCGAGGTGCTGGAGGAGGTTTGGGCGGACGTCATGGGTGCAGAGCGCGCCGTTGTCCGTCACACCATCATCAGCGGAACACAGGCGCTCTCCATCGGTCTGTTCGGTCTTTTACGCCCCGGGGACGTGATGTACTCGGTAGCGGGCAAGCCCTACGACACCTTGGAGGAGGTCATCGGTATTTCCGGTACCCCCGGAAACGGCTCACTCCGCGATTTTGGCGTCGACTACGAGCAAACCGACCTGAATGCGGACGGAAGCTTCAACTTTGACGAGATCGGAGAAAAGCTCCGCGCTCTTGGAGATCGCGCCAAGATGGTATTCGTTCAGCGCTCCAAGGGATATCTCAACCGTAAGACCTTGAGCGTGGATGAGATCGGCGAATTGGTACGCTTTGTAAAAGCAATCCACCCCGAAACCTACGTGGTAGTGGATAACTGCTACGGTGAATTTGTGGAAACGCGCGAGCCGACTGCAGTGGGAGCAGATCTGATCATCGGTTCTCTGATCAAAAACCCGGGCGGCGGAATGGCGGAAACCGGCGGATACCTCGCAGGAACGCGCCGTGCGGTTGAATTGGCAAGCTATCGCATGACGTCGGTGGGAATTGGTGCGGAAGCGGGCGCTACCTTGGGTCAGAACAAATTGATGTACAAGGGTCTGTTCTACGCTCCCCACACCACGGCGCAGGCGCTGAAAACCGCGCATTTGGCGGCATACGTATTCGAAAAATTGGGATATACGGTCGAGCCTCGCTGGGATGAGGAACGACACGATATCATTCAATCGGTGATCATGGGAAGTGAAGAAGGTCTTTGCGCCTTCTGCCGCGGGATTCAAAAGGGTTCTCCCGTGGATGCGTTCGTCACTCCCGAGCCTTGGGCAATGCCGGGATACGGCGACCGTGTGATCATGGCGGCAGGTGCCTTTACGCAGGGCAGCTCCATTGAACTCTCCGCCGACGGTCCGATCCGTCCTCCCTACACCGCTTTCTTTCAAGGCGGACTCACTTATGAAAGCGGCAAGATCGGCATCCTTTCCGCCGCAGAGTGCGTCAGCAATCTCTGAAATTTGACTTGACAAATCCGTTTTACTGTGCTATAATGACAGCGTTATTGCGTAATCAAAATACCAAAGCTGCCACCGGGTAGCTGCTGAAAAGCATTCATCGCGCATCGTTAGGTCTTTGAAGATGCGCATGGGTGCTTTTTGTCAATATGGAGGCTTACAATGAAGTATCAAAATCCCTTTCTGCATTTCAAAAAACGCGAATATGCGCTGTGGATCTCTTCGCTGATCGCGGTGAGTCTTTCCTATTTTCTCTCTCCCGCGGCATCGATCCTTTCCTGGATCGCATCCTTGATCGGTGTCACCGCGCTGATCCTTCTGGCGCGCGGCGACATTTTGGGGCAGCTGTTCATCCTTGCATTTTCGATCCTTTACGCCATCGTTTCCTTTGAAATGCGCTACTATGGCGAAATGATCACGTATCTTGCAATGACCGCACCTATGGCAGTCGTTGCCGCGATTTCCTGGCTCCGTCACCCCTCAAAAAGCGGACACAACGAGGTCAAGGTCGCAAGTTTGACGCCGCTTGTCTGGGGCGTTTTGAGCCTTATTACCATTCTTGTCACGATCCTCTTTTATTTCATTCTTGCGTATTTTAACACCGCTCAATTGCTTGTCGGCACACTGTCGGTCACCACCAGCTTTTTCGCCGCTTCCCTGACCTTTTTACGTTCTCCCTATTACGCCCTTGGCTATGCCGCAAATGACGTGGTGTTGATCGTTTTGTGGGTACTGGCATCCATCAAGGCCCCCGCCTACACGCCCATGGTCCTATGCTTTGTCACCTTTTTGGTCAATGACCTCTACGGATTTTTTAGCTGGCGCAGCATGCAAAAAAGACAGCACGCGGTGGAAAAATCATCATAAGTTTATAGCCAAAGAGGCTGCCTCAAATTGCCATTTGTGACAGCCTCTTCACTTATTCTCGAATAACGTTCCACGCCTTGATCAATGCATCAAGAGTGCAGGCGGCATTGGCGGGACTTGTGGAGGGCAAGCAATTCGCCGCTCTTCCCGTTTCCGTTTCCTGATAGCGTTTGTAATAGCGCTCGGCGGTCTTGCCGTTCACAAAGATACGCTCGATGGGAGCGTTTTTAAGGATATGGGATAAATCGTTCGGAATTGCATGTTTGATGGACGTATCCGAAGAACCCGCAATCTCGCAGGATGCGATCACATCCCAAAGCGCTATGCCGTGAGAAAGCAGGAAATTCCGCTTCTCCTCGACGGTTTCGGGTACACGTGTACCAAAAATCGCCGCAAGTACACGCCAAAAGCGGTTTTGCGGATGACCGTAGAAAAATCCCTCCTCGCGCGATCGCACCGACGGAAAGCTCCCCAAAATCAAGATGCGGCTCCTCTCATCAAACACAGGAGCGATGGGATGGACTTGCCGCGCGGACTTCATTCGCTCTCCCCCACGAGATGCACGGTGCGATAGGTGTGTCCTGTTGCGGGCAGGAAACGTTTGAGTACGTCCTCGGTTGCAAGACAGAGGCTGGAGGTGTTTACGCACGGGTGACAACCGACAAAGGGATTGTTTAACAGATCCTCGTCGATCAAAAGCTCGACACGGCAGTCGTGATCGTTCATCAGCCCCAACACACTCACCGATCCAGGCAGGATGTCCAAATACTCCAGCATTTTCTCCGCCCCCGCGAAGGAAAGGCGAGCGGATCCGATCTGGGACGAAAGCTCCTTTGTTTTGAAAACCTTATCCCCCGGCATCATCAAAAGATAAAATGCGGTTCCTTGGCGGTTACAAAGAAAGAGATTTTTGCAGATGGGCGCGCCCAAGCGCTCATCAATCTCGCGACAAAGCTCCATCGTTTCCGCTTTTTCATGATCCAATCGCGTGTACGGGATGTTTAATTCGTCTAAAAAATCATATGTGCGCGTCTCCCGCGCCTCCCGTCCGTCAAGATCCGACGGACGTCCGTTTTGTAAAATCATAGATGCCTCACCCAATCACCGTGTATTCCGGCATTTCGTAATGCAACCGCGTTCCGACATCGACGCCCTGCGGCAAAAGTGCCAACGCGATAAACAGCTCCTCAGCGGCGGGATTATCAAGATCCTTCAGATAGGCATATTCCCCCTCGATTCGAGTGACGGTATAATTTTTAGGTTCCATGTTCTGCTCCTTTAGAGGTTGAAAAACAGCGGGCGGGGAAAATCCCGTCCGAGTTTATTTGATCAGCTTATGCTTAATCTTTGATGCCAATCGACGCAACTTGTGAAACGGCACACGCAACGGATAAATCGCGTGCCAGAACGCCGCGTAAAAACGGTACGTGCGAGAATCGGTGCTGATATGCTTCTTTCCGCGGTAAAATTCACTCACGTACCCCAAAATCCACTCGCGCGGAACGTATTCCTTGACAAACGTGTTGTCACCTCGAATGACGTAGTGATCCTCCTTGACCTCGATGATGCGGTGCAAGATGTATTTGCCGTCGGGGCGGCGGTACATGGGAAGATCCCATTTTTCGAGCACACGGTCGCCAACAGGCAATAAAACGATGCGATCCCGTCGGTTACGCAGCATCGGCTTCATGCTCGTGCCTGCCGTGGTACTGACATACACGCCGTTCTCTTTCAGCTCCGTTTCGATGCTGCTCTCGGGCGCGCGTTGCATCTCGCTCATACTAAAATTTGATTCTCGCGCAACAATTCCACCACACGGTGAACGTCACGCTCCGCGATCTCACGGGAAACCTCATACTCGGAAAGAAGCGCTTCAACAAGCTCCTCTTCCGTGCAATCCTTTTTCATCTTCTCCCACAAAAACGCACCCGTCTCGTTCAGACGAACCATTCCGTGAAAAGTCTTACTGGTTTCTCCAACGGGAACTGCCACGTAAGAGGCGCCCACCTTCTGAATCGTAAAATCCTTATTGATCTGCATTGTATTTTTCCTCAATCCTTTTGTTTTTTCATCGTGTTGTAGGACAGCAGTGCCGCCTCGTCCGAAATGTTGCACGCCAGCACGTAGTAAGGAACCGCCCGCACCAACGCATCCATGAGCATCAGGCGCCGTTCCACCGAGGAGCGCTCCCCACGCAGATAGAGCTGATGTGCCATACGCGTGATGATCTCGTCATCGTTTGCACGTCGGATGGAATTTTCCAATCCGCGCTCAAGAAAGCAGATTGCTGCCAAGGGTGCAGAAATATTTTCACCCCAGTTCTCTTTTCCGTTCCACGGAGTGCCAAACGCGGTTAAAGAGCCATCAGACTCCAAACGCAACAAAGGTTTGTCCCCATTGAGTACACGCGCGTTTGGAATATTCTTGAGCCAGAGCTTGGTGTGCGTGGATTTTCCAACACCGCTCTTGGCGCAAAACGCGTACGCGAAGCCGTTTACCTCAATCACCGAGGAGTGCATCAAAAAGATGTTGTACGCCGCAAGTTCCTCACAGATGTGGCGGTAAATGCAAATGCTTTCGCAATACCCCTCCGAAAATTCACCGTGGTTACATTCTTCAAGGATCTCATCCGAGGTCACACTCACCGAAAACGCCGCATCCTCTCCCGCAGAGACAAAAGCGCGGCACTGACGTTCGATAAAAGGGTAACGGTTTTCGATGCGGATACGGACGCCCGCAAGCTCGATGACAAACATAACCTTCCTCCGTTTTGCTTCATTCCGTTTTATTGTAACATAATCACGGCATTTTTGCAAGGGATTTTGAAAAATAAATCCGTATTTGGTATAGAAACAAGGCAGCAAAAGTTTCTCGCCGCAAACAGTGTGTCAACGCTCTGATTGCCGTTTGCTGTATTTTTTTAAAAAATTGCCGATATTTTTTAAACTTTTTTCCAAAAACCCCTTTTCAAGCGCATTTTTTTATTGTATAATATATATGGATTAGTATATCGTGACGGATACGGTATACAAAAAACGTTCCCGCAGACCACTTTTCTGCGGAGGAAGAAAGGATTCATGGTCACACTATGAAACAGAAGTACAGCATTACAGTTGCAGACATGGAGCTGAATATCATCAGCGACGCCTCACCCGATGAAGTCGAAAACATCGTTGGCATGCTCGACCGCCGTATGAGAGACATCAATCTCAAGAGCCCCCGTTGCACCAAGAACGAGGCGGCAATTCTCTGTGCGCTTACTTATTGCTCCGAGAGAATCGCGATGCAAGAGGCGTTCAAAAAGGTGGAAAAGGATGCGTTCCGCTTTGCCGGAGAAAACGAAAAGCTCAAAAAGACCATTGAGAGCATGCAGGAGGAGCTTGACAATCTGCGCAAGGATGCAAGTGTGATGCGTTCGATTCTTGACCGTGCGGCAATTTCGGCTGTTCCCCAGCAGGCGGCTCCCGAAAAGCCCAAGTACATTCCCAAGCCCTTTAACAAAAAGGTCGAGGAAGAACCGGCACAGCTCTCCGCATTTGAAGAGACTCCCGTGGAAGAGCCGGCTCCCGCGCCTGCCCCCGTTCAGCCGATGGCTCCCGTTCCCGCGGCTACGGAAACAACTGCCTCGGAAGAGCCTGTCGCTCCCGTTGCGGAAGCTCCCGCAGAGGACAAGAAGAATACCAAGAATACAAGCAAGAGCCGCGTTGGCAGCATGTTTGATTTTTTGACCTTTAGCGACATTTGACATATGAACCGTTTACCCGAATTGCTTTGCCCCGCAGGCTCTCCCGACGCATTGGATGCGGCAATTGTGGGGGGCGCCGATGCCGTTTATCTCGGCGGGGCGGCTTTCAACGCTCGTATGAACGCTCATAATTTCGGCGGAGACGCATTGCGCTCCGCCGTTTTGCGCGCTCATTCCTACGGTGTCAAGGTCTATCTGACCTTGAATACGCTTGTCACCGATCGGGAAATGAATGCTCTTTTGGATGCCGCGCAAGATGCCGCGCGTATTGGTGTCGACGCATTGATCGTAGCCGATCTCGGTGCCGCGGCAGCGATCCACCGCGTGATCCCTTCGCTGGAGTTGCATGCCAGCACGCAGATGTCGGGGCACAACGCCGACATGGCAAAAAAGCTGTTCGACCTTGGCTATTCCCGAATGGTGATCGCGCGAGAAACGCCTGCGAAGGATCTGTTTGAATCGGTCAAACGTTCTCCAATCGAAATTGAAATGTTCATTCACGGAGCGCTTTGCGTCAGCCACTCGGGGCAATGCCTTTTTTCCTCTTTGGTCGGCGGAAGAAGCGGCAACCGCGGCGAGTGCGCACAGCCTTGCCGTCTTCCCTACACCTGCGAGGGTTCACAAAAAGGTAAAAACGCCTATCCCCTCTCGCTCAAGGATCTCTCCCTTGCCGCGCACGTGCCCGAATTGATTGCAAGCGGTGTGCGTTCCCTCAAAATTGAGGGGCGGATGAAGTCTTCCGAATACGTTCGCGACACCGCACGCATCTGGCGGCGGCTCTTAGATGAACGTCGTGCGGCAACGCCCGATGAGATGCGCGCGCTTGCCGACGCGTTCTCGCGCGGTGGCTTTACCGACGGCTATTGGCAGGAACGCATCGACCGACGAATGCTTGGCGTACGTTCGGATGCCGATAAGAGCATTTCCAAAACGCTTGAGCCATTTACGGGCATCACGCGAAAGCTCCCCGTTGATTTTGCGGCAACGATGCTTTCTGACACTCCAATGACATTGACCGTTTCGGACGGAATTCGTTCGGTCACAGTCACGGGAGACATACCGCAAACAGCAATCAACGCGCCTCTTTCCCGCGAGGTCGTGATCCGCAATCTCTCAAAGCTTGGCGGAACGCCTTATGAGTTGCGCTCGATCTCTGTGGAGCTTTCTGACGGCTTGATGGTTCCCATCTCGCATCTTAACGATCTGCGACGCCGCGCGATTGCAGCTTGGAGCGGCGAGAATACGCTTTTGGAACACCGTTTCGAAGCACACGTACCGCAAATACCGAGCAAAGAGCGACAACCGCTTCGCACAGCGCGGTTCTATTCCAATGAGCAGATCACGCCTCTCGCACGCAGTTTCTTTGACCGCATCTATCTCCCTCTCGGCAAGGAAAGCTCCAACACCGACGGTGTCGTGTTGCCGCCTGTGATTTTTGAGCGTGAGCTTTCGCGCGTTTTGGAAATGCTTCAAAAAGCACGGGCAAGCGGTGTGCGATATGCCTTGGTCGGCAACATGGGACATTTGGAAATCGTGCAAAAAGCGGGATTGATCCCCGTGGGAGATTTTCGCCTGAACATCACCAACCAAGAAACGGTTTGTGAGCTGGAAAAGATGGGATTCCATTCCTCAATTCTCTCACCCGAATTGACGCTTCCGCAAGCACGGGATATCGGCGGCGATACCGCCCTCATCGTTTACGGAAGAATCCCCTTGATGACCTTGGAAAAGTGTGTCGGTAAGGAAGTGGCGGATTGCAACGCCTGTCGCGAAAACCGTTTGACGCTTAAAGATCGCCGCGGCGTGAGCTTCCCCGTCTTGCGAGAATGGGAGCATCGCAATGTGGTCTATAACAGTCTCCCGACATCCATGTCCGACCGTCTTGATGCGCTGTCCCGTGCAGGGATCGTATCACAGCATTTCCTGTTCTCAACAGAAACGCCGCACGAGGTGGATGAAGTCATCGAAGCCTTTTTGCACGCACGTCCGATCAAAGGGCAGGTGCGAAGAATTTGATTTTTTAGGGCTGTCACAGCACGGTACTGTGGCAGCCCCTCATTTTTATGTTTATCCTCTTGGACGGACGGAGATGGTCATTTTACAATGCTCCGCCTGCGCTCCGTGAATTTCTATCAGATAATCCAATCGAAGCGTTCCTTCCGTCAATAATGCGTTTTCCACCGCGATGGTGCGCACGCAGACCTCAAAATCCGAGTACGGCGTGTTGTAGAGGCAAAAATGCCGTTTACCGCTCTCAAAGGTCAGGGCGGTACGAACGACACCCGTGCGCATCATGGAGATCAGGTCTGGATTATTACGATCGAAACCGATCGTCGTAACAGACCCCTCCATGCCGGTCAGCTCGCTCTCCTCGTACATCAATTCCACACGGTTGGCATTGGTAACGAGTCTTCCTTCCATCAGCATCTCGGTAGGCTCCGGCATCTCGCCCATCAAAGCGGCAAAATCAATGCCGCCGGTTTCTTCTTCCTCGGTTTCTTCTTCGTTTTCCTCATCAAACAAGCTGCCGCCAAGCTCAAGTCTGGAAGTCAGCATGTGGATCATGACATCTCTTTTTGTCATCGTTCTATCCTCTCAATCTCTCTTTTCGTCCCGTCGGCGCAACAGCTCCCGCACCTTGAGCACGGCGAGCTGTGTTTTTCCATCGGGCAAGCGCCCTGCCAGCGCCTCATCCACAAGGGTATCAAGCGGAATGCGCACCACGTCGAGGAATTCATCCTCGTCAAGGTCGCGCTCCCCAAATGTGAGTTCTTCTGCAAGATACAAGTCGATCTTTTCGTCAAGCAACGCGGGAGAGCCGAGGTAAAGTCCCAAATGGGTCAATTTTTTACAGTGCGCACCCGTTTCCTCCCGCAATTCGCGCAAAGCCGCCTCGACACGGTCCTCACCTACATAGTCCAGTTTTCCGGCAGGGATCTCGGTTAAGATCTCCCCAACGGCATAGCGATATTGGCGCACGCAGATGACCTCGCGCGCATCGGTCAACGGAAGCACCGCCACAGCACCCAGGTGTTTGATGTATTCCCGCATTCCCCTGCCCCCATTGGGCAGATTGATCTCGTCCACGTAAAGATGCACGACCTTGCCGTCAAAAATCAGCTTGGACGTGGCACACGTCTCGACCAGGCGCTCGTATTCACCGTTCATATTCGGTCTCCTTTTGATGTTCTACCGTATATTATACTCCATTTCAACGGATTTGTAAAGAAGGACTTGCAAAAAAGACAAAATTCTGTTATACTGTTGAAAGAAACCTTGATTGGAGGGTGAAATATGAGCTGTAAGGAAGAACACGTGCGCACGGCAATGCTGTTGGGGATTGACGGTTTGGAACGCCTAAAGCGCGCGCGCGTTGCGGTCTTTGGTGTTGGCGGCGTGGGCGGATATCTTTGCGAAGCCTTGGCTCGCGCCGGGGTGGGAGCAATCGATCTGTTTGACAACGACACCGTTTCCCGATCCAATATCAACCGTCAGATCATCGCATTACATTCGACGGTTGGGCGCCCCAAAGTGGACGTGATGAAGGAGCGCATCCTTGATATCGCGCCCGATTGCACCGTTCGTACGCATCAGGTGTTTTATCTGCCCGAAAACGCGGACGAATTCCCGTTGGAGCAATACGACTACGTGGCGGATGCCATTGACACCGTTTCGGCAAAGATCGAGCTTGCACTCCGCGCGACACGTGCGGGCATCCCGATCATCTCCTCGATGGGAACCGGCAACAAGTTGGATCCCACCCTTTTTTGCGTAACCGACCTTTCCAAAACCGAGGGCTGCCCCTTGGCACGGGTAATGCGTCGCGAATTAAAAGCGCGTGGCATTACGCATCTGAAGGTGGTATATTCCACCGAACCCGTATCCCCTCATGTATATGAGCCGGAGGGTGAATCGGGCAAAAAAGCGACACCCGCATCCCTCTCCTTTGTTCCGTCCGTGGCAGGACTGATCATCGCCGGAGAAATCATCAAAGAACTTACGAACACGAAAAAATAACACAAAAAGCGTTCAAAAACGGCGACCTGCCTTCTCACAGGTCGCCGTTTTGAGTATTTTATAGTTTATAAACGAAGTTTTTAAACATGCCTTCTGACCCAAATCTGCATATCGCTCGCACCGCGGTTCGCAAAGGTATAGTACGGAATAAACTTTGCACGGATGGGCTTGCTTTGCATCTCTGCCACGTCAAAATATAACGCACCCTTAGGGGACAGGCGGTACGCCGGAAGCGTGATGGAATATAGGGGATGGAAATCCTCTTCCAAGGTCGCTTTTTCCAAGTCCTTAGGGTCGATCTCGATCTGATCCAAGCGCTCTCCGTTGTCCGCGCCTTCAAGGCAATAGACTACGGGACCGTAGCAAAGAGCAACACGTCCGGCGTCGGCACGCACATTGGGATTTGCCGCCAGAAGCATGGGGGCAATGTGGAAATCCAATGTCAGCGTAAATTTGCTGCCTACTGCAAAGGATGCGTATCCGTCGCGGCACACAGGGATGACGGTTTCGCCGTTTTGTTCTGCAGTCAATTCCTTACACCATTCGGGTATACGCACGCAAATCCGCTCTGCCGCATAATTCTCCGAAGAAAGCGTTACGCACCCCTCCTTTGCATATTCCCCGTCGATCTCCAGTGTTCCGTGCGCACTTTGCAGCTTGGAAGGAATATACTGTTCCACACAGAGTCCGTCCGCGTCCTCGATACAGATATAATTCCCAAGCTCTCCAAAGAAACGGTTAATATTGGGAGGACAGCAAGAGCAACCGAAGACCTCAATACGCTGTGCGATGGGGAGACGAATACGGTGCGATCTCAATCCCGACACTTCTCTGTTGTAGTCCTCCAACACGATCTGCAATGGGTTTTCGTAGAAGAACGCTTTGCCGTCCAGCGACGTGGAGGAAAGCATATTGTTATAAAGAACACGCTCCATCAAATGCCCGTACTTTGCTTGCTTGGACATCTCTCGCATACATGCGGCAAAGCGCATCAGCGCCACGGCGGTACAGCTTTCGGTATATGCAGTTTGATTGGGAAGATCGTAAGGAATGGTAAAGCTCTCCGATGCACGGGTGGAACCGATGCCACCGGTAATGTAGATCTTGCGGCAGGTAATGTCCTCAAACACCGACTCAAGATTTTGGAACAGCTCCTCGTCGTCGTTTTCCTTTGCCATTTTGGCAATGCCCGTGTAGAAATAAACAGCACGGACGCAATGCCCATTGGCGTCTCTAAGGTGGCGAATATCAACGTCATCCTGTCCGCCGTAACGGTTTTCCTCATCTCCATCGGTATAAACCGCCTGCTCCTTGACACGCCCGCGGTTTTCAAGGAAAAACTCCGCCATTTCTTTATACGTTTCGTTACCCGTATGGCGATAGAGCTTGAACAGCGCAAGCTCAATTTCCTCGTGTCCCGGGGTGACAAAGCCGGCGGTCTTGTCGATCATAAAAGCACGGCGGATGCACGCGCAGTAACGCTCCATGATGTGCAGGAAGCGGTCTCTACCCGTGGCGTTGTGATAAGCGATTGCCGCCTCGATCAAGTGCCCCGCGCAATAAAGCTCGTGTCTGCTGCGATCACGGAAAATAAGGTGCGGACTGATTTGCTGATGCTCGGAGTTGAGATATCCGTCATCGCGCTGGGCAGCTTCCATGCAACCGATCAATTCCTCGCAAAGCGCCTCATGCTCACGCATTCCCTCGCGATCCTTTTGCATCAGATACGCCACGCCCTCCATCCATTTTGCCACATCGGAGTCAAAGAAGAAGTGCGGTTTTTTCCCGTTCTTCAAATAATTGAAGCGCAAGGCATCCATTCTTCCGGTTTCCTCAAAGCGATTTCTGACATTTCGAATGGAAACCCGCTTGTTCAGTTCATATCGATCATGCCAAAATCCGTTTTTTAAATCCACGTTTACAAATGAAACAAAACTCGTTTTTTTCATATTTCCTCCCGCTTTTTGATAAAATGCGTTGACTTTTCAAGCTCATTATAGTATAATCAAAACGGAATTACAATGAAAAAATCTTGATTTAGGTGAGAAAATCCGATATGATCCAAATTGAAAATCAACTAACACTCCAATTTGTTAACATCGGTCTTTTTGATACCGCCGTCGAGTGGATCCATCCAACGATCGCGGTGGAGACGGTGGAATTGATCTACGTAACGGCGGGAGAGGTCAAGCTGTTTGAAGGTGACCGACAATTTTGCGCACGCGGGGGGGAGCTTTTACGGCTGGATCCTCATCTTTTGCACGGCGGATATGAAAAAAGTGAGGGGCGAACCTCGTTTTACTGGCTTCATTTTCACACCAACAATATCAATGCATGGAGCATTCCCAAGCTTTCACGCGCCCCTCACAACACCGAACGCGTCATGCGGGAACTGATGCATCTTTGGCAGAGTGACCAAACCTTGACCGAATTGACGCTTGGAAAGTTCCTTTTGGAGAGCAGAAACGCCTCCGAATACAAAAGCAGGCTTGCCTACGAGGTGCGCGAATATATCCGCGTGCATGCACAAGAAGCGTTACGTGTGAGCGATATAGCCCAACACTTTGGCTACTCCGCCGACCATCTTTCGCGCGTTTTTCGTGTGGAGTTCGGGCACGACCTTAAGGAAGGCATTACACGCCACCGTCTCTCTTTTGTGCAGTCGCTCCTGATCAACACCGATCATTCCATCAAAGAAATCGCCGCTATGAGCGGTTTTGAGGACGAAAACGTCTTTGTCAAATTTTTTAAATATCACGAAAACATCACGCCCACGATGTACCGCAACCGCTTTTTCCATATTCATATGAACAATAAATAAAAGGGGGTGTCTCAAATGCGTCTCGCATTTGGTCGACACCCCCGTGGTTTTTGCTTTGCGGCTGTGACGCCGCAATTTTCGCCCTTTGTTTGATCAGATTTGATCATATTGATCAGCGAAAACCGCAAATTCCCCGGCACGAAAAAGCCTACCGTCGCCTTTTTCGTGCGAGGGGCTGTCTCAAATTGCCATTTGAGACAGCCCCTTTATGTAGAATTAACCGAGCCAGTTGTAGAACTGACGGCGACGTCTTGCCTGCTTGCGGTAAGAACCGAGCTTTACAGCCATCGCCAAAACAGCAACTGCACCTGCAACAGGAATTGCAACCTTACCGATCTGTTCAGCCTTATCCAACTGCTCCTCAGTCAAAGGAGTCTTTTCGACGATCTTTTCCTTAACAAGCTGGAGTTTGGTCTTGGGAGCCTCTTCCTCAACGACCTCTTCCTCGACAACTTCTTCTACTTCAGCGGGTTCCTCTTCGAGGAGCTCCTCTTCTTCTACGATCTCTTCAGCCTCATCAAGAAGCTCTGTTGCTTCAAGCTCTTCCCAGCAAGCAGCGATTCTTGCGCGCTTTTCCTTAACGTTCGCAATAGCGTGCAGGATGATTGCCACAACAATGAATACAGCCAACGCAGCACCGAGAATGATGAAATCGGTGGGGGTAGGAACATAGTCGGTGGCGATACCGAAGGTGATTCCGTTGGAAAGAAGCAGTGCGAGAATTGCGCCGAGCAAGCATGCAACAACTCCGATCCACAGGATGAGATTGGCTACAATACGAAGTCCTTTGGCTTTCATATTTTTAATCCTCCATATGAAATATTATTGAGTTATTATTATGATACCATGATTTTTTGAAATTGTCAACAGCACATTGAAATTTTTTTTATTTTTTTCTTTATTTTTTGCGTTTTTTCCTTTCTTGAAGAAGAAAACACACAATTGGAATTGACTTTTTGAAAAAACTGTGCTACAATAAAATCAATCTATCAGAACACAAGGAGAGACAACCATGCCTTTTATTGATACCAAACTGAACATCCGTTTGACGGAAGAAAAAGAAGCAGCGCTCAAGTCGCGTCTCGGAGAGGCGATCACCATCTTCCCCGGAAAGAGCGAATATTGGTTGATGATGAATTTTTCGGACGAAAGCCGCATGTGGTTCCGTGGCTACAACAACTTCCCCGTTGCCTACGTACAGATCCAGCTCTTCGGCTCCGCTGACGAAAACACCTGTGCGCAAATGACAAAAACCGTTTGCAAAATCTTTAAAGAGGAGCTTGGCATTTCTCCCGAACACGTCTACGTCAAATACGAATTTGTGGACGTCTGGGGTTGGAATGGCGAAAATCTTTAACATTATAAAACTGTGAGCGACTTACAATGCGGTAAGGCGCTCACGTTTTTTGTGATTTACTTTTGCCCGTAATAGGCATTTTCGCCGTGCTTGCGCAGATAGTGCTTATCAAGAAGCGTACGCGGCATAGCGGAAACGTTGGGATCAA
>JAZQXI010000043.1:0-9345 GCA_045632805.1 Eubacteriales bacterium
CGGGAAACTGGACGCAAACGCGATCATACCGCTTCCGCCCTCCGCGGTGTATTCGTTGAGGAAGATGGACTCGCCCGAGAACATCCGTCCAAAGACCTTTTTGATGCCGCCTCCCGTGTTGGTATCCATGCGCATGTTGGGGCTCATCCAACTCATCGCACCGTTCTCACTGCAAAGCCCCTGTCCCGCTTCGGGATAACAGATGACCACCGGCAAATTGCCGCCTTCAATTTCATATCGGATCATAATGTCGTTCCTTTCTGTTTTTTTTAAACAATTTGTTTTTATAAGCACTCCAAAAGCTCGTTTGGGGCGGCGATCAGAACGTCCGCGCCGTCGCGGAGCAGCTCCTCGCGCCCACGGAAGCCCCAAAGGACACCGACCGTCTTCATACCGGCATTTTTGCCCGTTTGCATATCCACGCCCGTGTCACCAATATAAAGGCACTCTTCACGCGTGGCACCAAATCGGTTCATCACGTCCAAGACCACCGTGGGATTGGGCTTGAGAATGCCCCCCGGAACCTGCCCTGTGACAAAATCGAAGTATCCCTCTCCGTAAAGTGCTTTGACCACCGTCTGCGCCGCGAAATCGGGCTTATTGGAAACGATCGCCAAGCGGATGCCACGCGATTTGAGCTCGTCAAGCACCTCTTTCAGCCCTTCAAAAATCGTTGTTCCATAGGCGACGTCGGCATTGTACGCCGTATCGTAATCATGATAGACACGCGCGTAAAGCTCGTCACTGTAGCAAGAACGAAATTCCAACATTCCGCGCACGAGATTGGCGATCCCGCGCCCCGCGAGGTACTTGTATTGCTCGGTGGGGATCGGCTCAACGCCGTTTTTCTCAAGCGCCCCGTTGGCGTAATACGCGATCGACCCGACCGTATCCAAAACCGTCCCGTCAAGGTCAAAAATGCAAAGTGCTATCATGGTGTCTCCTTGTTGCGATCATTGATTAAAACTATTATACCACGCATGACAAAAAAATGCAAGAGGAAAGGAAAAAGAGGAACGCACACAGCGTTCCTCTTTTTTTCACTCTTCTTCCATAGCGATCTCTTCATTGGAAGCTTTTTCAAAAACTGTTAGCTTTTCAACAAGTCTCGCGGAATTTCCGACCAGCTCACCAAAGCCACGAATCAGATACATTCCTGCCACACATCCCAAAAACACCAAAATCCCTTGGATGATGTATGTAGCGGCAGAAATCCATGTTGCTGCAATGAGACCGTCGAAAACAAATTTCCCTGTTTGCAAGTAATCATAGTATTCTTTCAACAAACCGTTTTCTTCAATCGCCGCTAAAAAATCAGGATTCTGCGACACCTCATGCGGAACGTACTTTTGAACCAAATCGCGAATATCAAAAATGATACTATAGCCATCGATAACACAAATAACCGCTTGAAGAATGTAAAGGATCAGCAGCAAAACGCCTACGATCAAAACACCCCAAGCAACTTTTTTAATGGCAACCTCGCTCTTACACTTTGATTTTACGGAATTAGACATTGTTTTTCTCCTTTTCTTTTTTTGTTTTCTTCTTTACAAAAGTCGTGTAAATAAATGTACCTGCTCCCATCCCCTTCCAAATAAAAAAGTGCGCCAACCGAAGCCGACGCACAAAAAACGCACAGCCCCAATTGTCGCCAAACAAAATCTTTTACCGTTACAAAGCACGCAAAAGAAGAGCATGGGCGTTTTTATCAAAAAACAAAAACGCGCGTGCTGCCACGGTAAATATTAGATTTTGTTTGGCTCTTTCATTATAACACACCCCAACTGCTTTTGCAAGTATTTTTTTACAATTCCGTCTTTTACGTTCACACTCTGAATCAATGTTTTTTATACCTCGTCCGACACTTTTCTCAGCCTCTGTGCGAATTGTTGACTAAAATACCATTACAGATGAACGGCAGACGATTGATTCATTTGCGAAAATTTGTTCGTACCGCTTTTTTCTTTGACACCGTAGGCACAAATGAAAAGAGGCTTCGCAGGCTCAGCCGCAATTGCAAGCAATTGCAGCTTGGCAAAAAAGAAACGCCGTCAAAAGAGAGTTTTCGCGCTCTGCGGAGCGCGACCAGCGCTCCACGACGCCGGATCCGTGCCGCCTTTTGAAAAAGGCGGGCGAAAACTTTCCGCACTGACGCAACTCGTTCTTTTTATTCCCAAACTGCATTTGCGAAAAATATTTTTAATTGCTTTTCGATTCCCACCCCATCGTTTTTTACCTCATCAATCTTCCGTTTTTGCCTTGACAACCCCTCCTTTTTGTGGTATGATGGAAAAGAATGGAGGTGACGCCATGGCACAGAATAACGAGCATTTTTTTGAAGATGAGAGCTTCCCGATCCGTTTGGATATCTGCCGCGAATCGGGCATCGACCGCGTAGAGGATGCGCGCCGCGCGATCCATGAAGCGATTGAGATCAAATACTTCTACGAAGGTTCCTCCACTCTCTTGCTCGGTCGCAACACCGTCGTTGCAAGCGCGGGTGACGTGGTGGTCATCAACCCTTACGAATTCCACGCCACCGTGGACTACGGCACCGAAAAGGGAAAATATCATCTCCTTATGATCTCCCCCGATTTTTTCCCCGACGTCACGCCCGAGGTCTCGGATTTCAAACGCCGCCTCCTCTCGGGTCAGATTTCCTTTTGCCCGCTCTTTCGCGGCAACACGGAGCTGTCCCACATTCTCTCCCGTACCGTTGAAGAAGTGCAACAGAAAAAAGAAGGTTACCGCGTCGCGGTTCATGGACTGATGCTACAGCTTTTGTCGCATCTGTTGCGCACCGCCACAGAGACTGTTTCTCCCGATGAAGCACGTGCGCACGCCGCAAGGCACTACAGCGTAGTGGAGCCTGCTCTGCGCCGCATTCGCGATGGCTTTTGTGAACGCCTCACCGTGGACACGCTCTCCTCTCTCTGCTCGGTCAGCAAATACCATTTTTGTCGCGTGTTTAAATCGGTTACGGGCATGACTGTCATGCAATACGTGAACGATTACCGCTTGACCATTGCTGACACAATGTTAAAAAACACGAATCTCACAATCGCGCGCATCTCCGGGCTTTGCGGCTTTGAAGATGAAAGCTACTTTTGCCGTTGCTACAAAAAGCGCTTCGGTCACCCCGCGGGAAAGCGGTGCTGATGCAACGTATCCAGAAAGGATCTCATATGGAAATCAGAATTGTACGTGACACCGAGACTCTCCGCTATGCGGCAGAGGAACTTGCAAAATATCTTATCATGATGGATCCGTCCATCACTTCCACCATTCTCGTCAACTCCGAAAAAGCAGACGGCGCTGTGGTGTTAGGGCTTCTTTCCGACCTCTCCCTCCCCGACGGTGACGTCGTTGATGCGATGATCGATGACGTGATCGACGTGAACGTGTCATCTCTTACAGGATATATCGCGGGAAGCAACGAGCGAAGCGTTTTGATGGGCGTTTATCACTATTTCAAGTCCGCCGGATGCCGTTGGGTACGCCCCGGTGAGAACGGCGAATACATCCCACAAAAGAGTATGCGCGCGCACGCCTTCCGTGAGCGTCAAAAAGCCGCCTACCCCTTCCGCGGTCAATGCATCGAGGGCGCGGTAAGCTTTGAACACGTGCGCGACACCATCCTTTGGCTTCCCAAGGTAGACATGAACCTCTTTATGATCGAGCAGATCATTCCCTATAACTATATGAACCGCTGGTATCGTCACACGGGAAACACCAAGCTTCAAAGCATCACGGTCGAGCCTCCCTATTCGGTTTATTGCGACTACGTGTCGGCATGGGAGCAGACCATCAAAAAATGCGGCTTGCAATTCCACGCCTTGGGTCACGGAGCTACCAACGAGCCCTTTGGCGTCCGCCACATGATCTCGGGACAGCATTATGACGTTCCCGAGGAAGCCAAGCAGGCGTTTGCGTTGGTAAAGGGCAAGAGAGAGCTGTTTGAGTCCTCTCCCTTCTTCACCCAGCTTTGCATGTCGCAGGAATGGATTCAGGACAAGGTGGTCACGTGGCTTGCGGACTACTTGGACGAAAAGCCCTATATCGATTTTCTCCATTTTTGGCTGGCTGACAACAAAAACAACCATTGCGAGTGCGAGGCGTGCATCAAGTCACATCCCTCCGACCTCTACGTGCAGATGCTCAACAAGCTGGATGCCGAGCTTTCCAGGCGTCAAAATCCCGCAAAGATCGTCTTTATCATGTATGTAGCAACCCTTTGGCCGCCGATCAAGGAAAAATTGAACAATCCCTCCCGCTTTATCCTCACCACTGCCACCACACGTGCCGTCGGGGATCAGTATTCCGACAAGCGCCGCGAGAGCGGAATTCCCGAATGGATCCGCAACAAGCACGCTATTGAGGCAGGCTTTGATCTCACCCTCTCCTTCCTCGACGCATGGAAGCCGGCGTTTGACGGTCCCAAGTTCCTGTTCGAGTATTTCCTTTACACCTCGCATTTCCAGGATCCCGGCTATATGACCTTCTCGCGCCGCCTCATTACCGATATGAAGATGCTCCCCTTGACAAGCTTTAACGGAATCATGAGCGACCAAACTCAACGCTCCTTCTTCCCTACGGGACTCCCCGCAACAGTTGTGGGAGAGCTTCAATTTGACCCCACGCAGGATGGAGAAGCCTACATTGATCAATATCTCAAGGATTCCTTTGGAGCGGATTGGGAATTGGCAAAAGAATATCTTGAAACCGTCTCGCGCCTTTTCTCGATCGATGCGCTGGCGCAAAACAGCGACGTCACGGCGCAGGACACGGGAGCGGAAGACGTCTTTGCAAAGAAAGCGGGCGTCATTGGCAACCGCGCGCTTCAAAAAGGATTTTTGGAGATCGCGCCTGTGTCGGATGCCTTTTCCAAGGTGGTAAAAGCGCATCTTGATTTGTCCGATAAGTGTCACAAGGAGTCCTGGCGCATCCTTTCCTATCACACCGAGTATTGCAAGCGTCTGGCAACCATTTATCTTGCTTTGACCGAAAACGATACCGAACAGGCACACAAAAATCTCTCCGATATGATCGATTATCTCTCCGAAATTGAGGGAGAGATCCATCCCTATTTCGATCTTGTCCTCTTTACGCAGCGAACAAAACAGTTGATTGAGGGGAAATAAATGAAGATCCCCCTGCGTTCCATGAACGCAGGGGGATCTTTCGTTATCAATCAGTTCGCAACGCCGTACCAGCGTCCGCCTTGGGATTTGTCGTTGTCGTCTACCAGAAGCTCCTCGTAGTGAGATGCGACCTTGCGGAATACGTCAACGTATTTTTCGATCCATTCCTTGTCGAAATGCTTGAACCACGGTACCTGGAAGCAAAGCACTTCCTCGGAAGGACGGCATTTTTCGTCATCGACGCGCACGTCACGGTCATTGAACGCCACACGCGTCGGCTTTCCTGCGTTGAACAGGTCAAAGTCCTTAAAGAATGCGTGGGTGTGCAGACAGTAGTTACCGCCCTCCCAGCAGCAGTCGATTCCCTCGGCACGAACAGCGGCGCAGAAGCGCTTGACCGAAAGCCCGCCCAATTCCTCGGGATGGTAGATACCGTGCGGGCAGTACCAGCCCGCCATGTTGGAGCCCGTGGACTCATCCACACGAATGGCGTGGAGTCCCGGAATCTCTTCCATCAGATCCCAGAAATAGTTCATCGCGCGGCGGATCTCAGCGCAACGCTCATCATAATACTTGAGCTGTACGCGTCCCAAAGCAGAGCAGAGCTGGTTGGCTCTTCCCTTCATACCTCCCAACGCGATCATCGCAAAGGGGGAAAGATCGGTGCATTCCTTGATATAGTTGGGGTTGTTGCGCTCGTAGTGCGCAAACGCGATGGCACGCTCGTAATACTTTCTGTTATCGGTCACCATCATTCCAAGCTCACCCGCCGCAAAGGACTTGAAGCTCATCATCGACATTGCGGCAATATCGCCAAACGTACCGAGCTTTTTGCCCTTGTACATACCGCCCTGCGCGTGGGAAAGGTCCTCGATGACAAAGAGGTTGTGCTTCTTCGCGATCGCCATAATGCGATCCATATCCGCGGGATATCCGAAATAGTGAACAACCATGATCGCCTTGGTGCGCGGCGTGATGCAACGTTCAATGTCGTCGGGATCCATCGAAAGGTGTTCGTCGATGTTACAGAACACCACGGAAATACCGAGATTTGCCGCCACGGATGCCGTTCCCCAATAGGTTTTTGTGGGGCAGATGATCTCATCACCCATGCCAAGCCCCAAAGCAAACATGGAGCTGAGCAGCGATGCCGTACCGTTGCAAAACGCCAATGCGTACTTTCTTCCCTGCCATGCGGCAAACTCGTTCTGGAATTTTTCGGTAATATCAGTGCCCGAAAAGCTATTGTTACGGATGACGTCAAGCGCTGCCGCCTCGTCCTCCTCGGTCATAATGGGCCAACCGAACAGATGTTTTTCGGGGGTGTTTTCACGGTCGATCGCGGGAGTTCCGCCAAAATATGCAAGCTCTGACATAACTGTCTCCTTATTTCTTTATTCTGTTTCTTGTGAGGAGCGATAGATCTCCTCGATCAGGCGCACTGCCTCGTAGCCATCGTGAGCGGTAACAAGAAGCTCCTCCTCGCCACGGATCGCGGCAACAAAATTGCGGATCTGTAAAATATGTCCCTCATTGTTCATGCGCGTGGGGTCGGATACCGTTCCAACGTCGGGAGTGACTACGCGATCCACCAGCATCTCACCGTCCACGCAAAGCTTCTCCAAGGTGGCGTCCACCAGCGTGGCGTATCCGCGCGAGCCGTGGATCTCAATCCTACGGGAAAAGCCAGGATAGGCGGCAGTGGATGCCTCGATGACTCCCAAAGCCCCCGCGGCATATTCCACCAATGCCGCGGCGGTATCCTCAACCTCGATGTCATGCACCAAGGTTTTTGCACGCCCCTTGAGGAGCGTCGCATCGCCCACCAGATAGCGCATCAGATCCACTCCGTGAATTCCTTGATTCATGAGCGCACCGCCACCGTCCATCAGCCACGTGCCGCGCCATGCACCCGAGGTATAATAGGAGGGATCCCTCCAGAATTTCATGTACAAGTCGCAAAAGGTCAAGCGACCGAGCGCCCCCGTGCGGATGACTTCCTTGAGTCGCACAACGTCCTCACGAAAACGGGTCTGAAAGATGACCGACAGCAACCGATTGCTGCTTTCTGCCTCACGGCAGATCTTAGCACCGTCAGCCGCAGTCAGCGCCATCGGCTTTTCTACCATAACGTGCTTGCCCTCGCGCAGCGCCTGTACCGCTTGGTCGGCATGCAGACCGCTGGGAGTGCAGATACAAACGGCATCGATCTCCTCATCCGCCAGCATTGCGCTGTAAGAGAAATACGCATTTGCGTTAAGATCCCGCGCAATTTGCTCGGTACGTTCACGGGAACGATCAAAAACGCCCGCCACAACGGCGCCCTCCGTCTCCTTAATGGCTTGTATATGCGTGTTTGCGATCACACCCAAGCCAACGATTCCAAACCTAACTGTCTCTTTCATCGTTTACCTCAAAGTCCCAGCAAACGCACGGCGTTCTCGCGCATGATCTTGCGGTAGTTTTCCTCGCTGATCTCACCGCTTTCGCGCATACTGTCCAGAAAATCGTTGAAAATGTAGGGATGGTCATTCTTGGTGGCGCAAACATCGCAACCGTAGTACATACGGTCAGCAAATTCCTCAATAAAGCGAGCGGCATAGTCACGGTCGCGCATCAAAGCGTTAGCGGCACTACCCGCGGAAAGGTCGCAGCACAAATTGCCATACTCGCGCAAAAGCTTCGGAAGTCTCCCCTCCTTAACCTTGCCACGGGGATAGGTGTTGCGGATCTCCGGCGTGCATTCGCTGATCTCTGCCCAAAACGGCTGGGAGTGACCGAGAATCACCAGGTCGGGATGCTTTTTGAGCATTCTTTCCAGTCTTGGGAGTCCCATTTCGTCCACGATCCCGTAGTAGCCGCTGGGTTCGGGTGCGATGTGAATGGTCACAGGCATCTTCATCTTTTCGCAATGCGTAAACAGATTATCCATTTTAGGGTCATCTGCATACAGATTTGCAGTCAGCTCTCCTACACCGCGTGCGCCAAGCTTTTTATAATGCTCCAACAGGAAGCTCAAATCGCTTTTGGGATCGTTGTGGATGCCTCGGGGATCGACGTTACAGAACCATACAAAGCGATCGGGATGCTGATCGACGATCCACTTGCAGTTCTCGTTTGACATGGGAAGCGAGGTTGCCTCGGGGGAAAGAATGGGCAAGAGGACGCCCTTTTCGATGTTGAGGCGATCATAGTAAACAAAAATTTCCTCGGCGCACACCATACGGTAGCCATCGACGTTTGGGGCGGCATACTGCGGAAACGCGGTTGCGTGCGCGTGAATATCGATCTTTTTGATCTGTTCCATAATCTGCTCCTTTCGGCACTTCTTTCGATATGATCATTATAACATGCTTTGGAGGAGTTTTCAATGCTTTTGGTTGTTCGTTTTTAGGATTATCTTGCTCTTTTGCGCATGGTTTGGAATAAAAGAGACGGATTTAGAGCAAAAAAAGCACAAAAGCTACCCCAATCACAAAATTGGGATAGCTTTTTGTTATAGATGATTCAAAATATAACGCGTTACTGCGGAATCGATTCCAGATAGATGCTGTCAAACACACCGTAATGGATCAGAATCAAAATCCGCTCCGCCTCATCGTCGATCTTGGCAATCAACTCCTCGATCTCATCGGGAAGGTCTGCCGCAGGTCCGTCATCGGGAACGTCCGTAGGATCATCCGTGGGATCATCTGTGGGGGCATCCGTAGGATCGTCTGTGGGATCGTCTGTGGGATCGTCTGTGGGATCGTCTGTGGGATCATCTGTGGGATCATCTGTGGGATCATCTGTGGGATCATCTGTGGGATCATCTGTGGGATCATCTGTGGGATCATCCGTAGAACCACCGCCGCCTGAAGTACCGGACATTGCCTCACCGGAAGGTGTCACCATATCGGACGGGATCTCCTTGCCAAACATCAACCATGCAAGCTCGGGATAGTCGATAAAGACGTTGCGGTTGCCTTGAATGTTCTCCACGACCTCATTTCTGCCCATTTCCCACGTATCTACGGGGTCAAGCTCACACCAATCAAGCAACACGTCCACACTTTGGAACACTTCAGTCACGCTATCAGCACCCCAGGCACTTCCCCAACGCACGTAAACGTAAAGCACGATACGGGCAACATCACCCTTGACGTTATCAAGCGGCTCGTAGTAGGTTCCGTAATGACCTCCAAGGCATCCCGTGGCGGGA
>JAZQXI010000044.1:0-32304 GCA_045632805.1 Eubacteriales bacterium
CCTCGTCGCGCTGTGCGGCGTTTTGTGCCAGCTGTGCCGCCAGCATCATATCCTTGACCTTCATCAGTCTTGTAGTGTTACCGCGCTCGTTCTCATCCAGCTTCATCTTGATCGACTTGATCGTCGCCAGATACTGCGGCATGAGAATATACTCCAACGCGTTGACGCGTCGACGGGTACGCTCGATCTCCTCCGCCAAAAGCTGTGCGGTCTTTTCCAATTCCGCCATGCGCATCAGATCCTCCATGATACCGCTGAGTGCGCGCAAAGAGGAATCCAATTCGCCCGACGTAAACGCAAAACCGTAGTTGTAGCTATCGCTTCCCCCCTCGGAGAGAACGCGAAGATGGAACTGCGGAACGGTGACGCTCATCAGGTTGCGGTAATCCACCGACAACTGCCCCTCCTTTTTGGGATAAATGAGCGCCTCCTCCAGCATTTTGGGACTGCTGACTGCACTTGCAACGGTAAAGGAACGGTACACCTCGTTAAGTGCCGCCTCCACACGCTCGCGCAACAGCTTATCCTCGCGGACAACGTCAAGAAATTGCTTCATCAATTCGTCGCGCTTATCCTTGAGGAGCTTGTGTCCCTTCCGTGCGGTCTGATAGCGCGTTTGAATGCGCTTCATTTCCATACGGGTAGGATTGACTCTTAATTCTGCCATCTTACTTGCCCTCGCTCGGCCAGTATTTTTCGATCATTTCGGGCTTGATACGCTTCATTTCGCTCTTGGGAAGGATGGAAAGCAGCTTCCAACCAAGATCCAGCGTTTCCTCGATCGAACGATTCTCATAGAAGCCCTGATTGATATACTGTGCCTCGAATGCATCGGCAAACTGCGCGTACAAGCGATCGATGGGAGAGAGCGCCGCCTCACCCAGAACGACCATCAATTCCTTTGCCTCTTTTCCTCTTGCGTATGCCGCAAAGAGCTGGTTCATGGTGCTTGCATGATCCTCACGGGTCTTACCCTCACCAATTCCCTTGTCCTTCAGACGCGAAAGCGACGGAAGAACGTCAACGGGCGGCAGGTATCCCTTTCGATACATCTCACGCGAAAGAATGATCTGTCCCTCGGTGATATATCCCGTAAGGTCGGGGATGGGATGGGTCTTATCGTCCTCGGGCATGGTAAGAATCGGGATCATGGTAATGGAACCGTCCGATCCCATCTTTCTGCCCGCACGCTCGTACATGGTTGCAAGGTCAGTGTAAAGATAGCCGGGATATCCGCGGCGTCCGGGAACCTCCTTGCGTGCGGCGGAAACCTCACGCAACGCCTCGGCATAGTTGGTGATATCGGTGATGATGACCAAGACGTGCATGTCGCACTCAAACGCGAGATACTCGGCAGCGGTCAGCGCCATACGGGGCGTGGAAATACGCTCGATAGCGGGGTCGGATGCCAAATTGACGAACAGCACGGTACGGTCGATCGCACCCGTCTTTTTAAAATCGGAAATAAAGAAGTCGGCTTCCTCAAAGGTGATACCCACAGCGGCGAATACAACCGCGAATTTATCATCCTTATTTTTCACCTTTGCCTGACGCGCGATCTGCGCCGCAAGATTTGCGTGCGGCAGTCCCGATCCCGAGAAGATCGGCAACTTCTGTCCACGTACGAGGGTGTTGAGCCCGTCGATGGTGGAAACGCCGGTTTGAATGAACTCGGAGGGATAATAACGTGCCGCGGGATTGATCGGAGTTCCGTTGATATCCAAACTCTTTTCGGGAATCAGCTTTGCTCCCCCATCGATAGGCTCGCCCATACCGTTAAACACGCGTCCGAGCATATTGGCGGATACGGGAAGCTCGACACCGTGTCCCGTAAAGCGCACCTTACTGTTTGCAAGATTGATACCTGCGGCAGATTCGAACAGCTGTACCAGCACATTCTTACCGTTGACCTCAAGCACGCGGCAACGGCGCACTTCGCCACTCGGAAGCTCGATCTCGCCCAGCTCGTCGTATTTGACCCCCTCAACCTGCTTCACAAGCATCAAAGGACCTGCGACCTCTTCGATGGTTCTGTATTCTCTGATCATGTTCGCAGTCCTCCTTTATTCCTTCTCGATGCTTGCCACCAGCTTGTCAAGCTGTGTAGCAATCTCGTTCTTGATCTTGGCAAAGTCCTCTTTGTAGGACTCATTGGAAATCGCCTTTGCGCGTCCGATGCTCTCGTGGAACGGCAGATTGCACACGTCCTCGATGTCGGCACCTGCCGCAATGGCGCGGCGCGCGCGATCCTCATAGGTAAAGATCATATCCAAAAGCCCGAACTGCTTCTCCAAGGGAGAGTAGCAGTCGATATCGGCAAACGCGTTCTGCTGCAGGAAGTCCTCACGGATCGACTGCGCAACGTCAAGCGTCAAGCGGTCATCGGGAGACAGCGCATCCATACCGACAAGCTTGACGATCTCCTGCAGATCTGCCTCAACCTGAAGGGTCTTAAGGCATCGACCCGTATAATTCATCCAATCCTTGGAAACGTTCTCCGAGAACCAGCCCGAAAGACGGTCACGGTAGAGCGAATAGGAATTGAGCCAGTTGATTGCCGGGAAGTGACGGCGGTATGCCAAGGATGCATCCAAGCCCCAGAACACCTTGACGATACGAAGGGTTGCCTGCGTAACAGGCTCGGAAATATCACCGCCCTGAGGAGACACCGCACCGATGGCGGAAAGCGCTCCCTCACGCCCGTCGGAGCCAAGGCAAACTACCTTACCCGCACGCTCGTAGAACTGTGCCAAACGAGAGGTCAGATATGCGGGATAGCCTTCTTCGCCGGGCATTTCCTCAAGACGTCCCGACATCTCACGCAGCGCCTCTGCCCAACGGGACGTGGAGTCTGCGATAACCGCGACCGAATATCCCATATCGCGGAAATACTCCGCAATGGTGATACCCGTATAAATGGATGCCTCACGTGCCGCTACGGGCATGTCCGAGGTGTTGGCAATCAGCACCGTGCGCTCCATGAGCGATTTGCCCGTTTTGGGGTCGACCAATTCGGGGAACTCGCGCAATACGTCGGTCATCTCGTTTCCGCGCTCACCGCATCCGATATAGACAACGAGGTCCACGTCACTCCATTTTGCGAGCTGATGCTGTACGACGGTCTTACCCGAACCGAAAGGACCGGGAACACAAGCCGTACCGCCCTTTGCGATCGGGAAAAGCGCGTCGATGACACGCTGACCCGTGATCATAGGGTCAACGGGAGGCAACTTTTCGCGATACGGACGTGCGACACGAACGGGCCATTTTTGCACCAAGGTAACATTTTCGATGGTTCCGTCCGCATATTTGATCTTACCGATACGGTCGGTGACCTTAAAGTCGCCCGAACGCATCTCGACGATGGTTCCGCTGACATTTGGGGGTACCATGATCTTATGCAGGATCACGTCGTTCTCCTGCACGGTTCCGTATACGTCGCCGGGGCCTACCTTGTCACCGAACTTGACCGCAGCCTCAAAGTGCCAGATCTTGTCACGGTCCAATGCCGGCTCGTCGATACCGCGAGTCAGATTGGAGCCGACCTTGATGCGCATGGTCTCAAGCGGACGCTGGATACCGTCATAAATATTGGTCAGAAGTCCGGGGCCAAGCTCGACCGACAAAGGCGCTCCCGTGGAGACAACCTTATCGCCGCGACCGATTCCCGCGGTCTCCTCATAAACCTGAATGGAGGCACGATCCCCATGCATCTCGATGATCTCACCGATCAAGCGACCCGAACCGACGCGAACCACGTCGAACATATTCGCCTCGCGCATACCCTCGGCAACCACCAGAGGACCCGATACCTTCAGAATTTTTCCTTCAACCATTTTTTTGATAAACCTTTCCTCAATTATTGAGCAAGTACAAAGCAATTGGGATTTGGTAAGAGCTTATTCCTTGAACAGAATGTCCGCTCCCACCGCACGCTCGACAGCCGAGCGAATGTTGTTCATACCGTAGCCGAGTGACCCGCCCTGCCCCGGAACCGATACCACAGCGGGCAGAGGCTGATCCTTGTAGCGATCGATATCCTCCTCGATCTGCATGGCAAGCCGCTCGGTGATGAAGAGTACGGCAAACTCGCCGCTCTTTGCCATTTTATGCAGTTTTTTTGCCGCTTCCTCCGCGTCGGTTGCCTCCTCGACGACAAAGCCGAGTGCCATAAAGCCCAGCACGGTGTCACGGTCTCCGATGATTCCGATCTTATACATAGCTTGCACGGATCCTTTCTCGAATCGTGGTAGTTGTCAGTCCCGCTTCTTTTCCCGAAAGTACGATGCGCAAATTTCGCACCTCATACTCGTGTGCCAGAAGGAAGGAGACCATAACCTCAAGTCCCATGGGGATAAATTTTGTTTCCTTGACCATTTCCATCCAGTAGTCATCGCAGGAACGTTCAAGAGAGGTCAGCGAATGATCCCCGTAGAGAAGCTGCTCAGCAATGGGCGCATATGCGGTGGAACGCAACTCCGAAAGCAATTCGTTCTCCCCTTTTTCAAACAGCGCCAATAGTCTTTCCGGATCGATCTCGCCGCCTGCGAGCAATGCATCGCGAAGCAGCATTTTGCCTGCTTCCCCGCTCCGCATCCGCAAAATACGGATCGCGATACAGAGATTTGTTAAATCGATCTTGGCGCGCACCAAACGCAGGACGTAATCGTTATCCGCTGCCTGTGCCGCGCGAAGCATATCCGCATAGCAGGCGCGATCCAGAATCAGATCCACCACCTGTGGATTTTTGGTTTTGGCAAAGCTCGACATTGCCTCTGCCGCGCTTGTTTGCATGGCAGGCGGAAGCAGTTCAAAATTGCCCGTTTTGACCATTTCCGAAATCTCTTCGGTGGCAACGGTTCCGAAATCGAAGTACATGGGTGCGGGATCGATGCCTCTTACGGCACATTTGATCGCCGCCTTGAGATTGTTACAGTCATAAGGATAGAGCCAAAGCCTCAACGCCGCGCTATCGGGTGCCAATTCATGAACCTTTTCATACGCGCCACGCAAAAGTCCCAAAAGCGTTTCCTCGCGTCTGACGCTTCCGTTTTCGGGATCGGTCACAAGGTGAACACCGTACTCGGCAAGCACCGCATACGCATCCTCAAGCGTTTTGGTCTCAAGGATCCGGTTGATGCGCTCTCCGCCGACGATCGCGTTCTCCAAAGCACGCACGTTGGCACTTCCAAATAAATAATCAGCCATTTTCAGCCTCCCGTCAAGCCTGTCCTCTGGCTTCAAACAACGCGCGGCTGACCTCTGCCTCCAGCTCCTCGCGTAAGAGTGCGAACAGGAGCGCGAAAGAACAGTTGGACTCCACGGCACCGCAACGAAGGATCAATCCTCCGTCAATAGATACCGTTTTGTCGGCAAGCGTCAGGCGCGCAAGCTTTTCGGAAGAAAGCTTTCCGCCGAGCTTTTTGCGCACACCCTCGATCACAAGAGCGCCGTATTTTTCACGGTCGCGCTGGTTCATCAGAACCTCGTATGCTTCGGGAATCACACACTCCTCGCCGTCAAGTGCTTGACTGCTTGCCTCGGTGTCCATCTGTTCCAGCATTGCCGCCGACAAAAGTCCCACCAAAAGCTCGGTATAGTTTTCGGGAGAAAGGTTGCGTGTTCCCTCCAAAGCGCTGTCGAACACACCGTCGATCAGGTCGCTTTTCGTTTGTAACAGTAAATTGCGTTTGTAATTTGCGACAGACGCCTTGGCGCGTGCCACGTGATCCATCGCCTCGCGCTCGGCGTCAGCAGAAAGCTTTTCGCGCTTTTCCTCGGCACGTGCGTGATATTCGGCGGCAATTTGATCGGATGCCTCCTTTGCCTCGGCAAGGATGCGATCCGCCTTTTGTTGCGCCTCTGATAGGATCTTATCGGTTATTTTTTCAAGTGCGTTCAAAGACATTCCGTCTCCTCTCCTTTCCGTTGCGGTAGCAAAGCCGCCATTACAGAAGAATCAGCAACAGAGAGATCAGAAGTGCCAGAATTGCGTAAAGCTCAACGAAGGATGCGGAAATGACAGCCTTACCGACAGCATCGGGGCGCTTTGCAAGCACTGCGATACCTGCGGTTGCAACCTCTGCCTGCTTGATTGCGGAATACAGACCGCCAAACGCGATGGGGAGTGCTGCGATAAGGTAATATGCGCCCTGTGCAACGGTCAGAGTAACGTCACCCGTAACACCGCTGAAGATCATGATCAGGAACGCCGTAACCATTCCGTAAATACCCTGTGTCATGGGGAGCGCCTGAAGCAGCATAGACTTACCGTACTTGTTGGGGTCCTCGGTAATGAGTCCCGCGGTTGCGCGCGCAACCATGTTAACGCCCTTTGCCGAGCCGATACCGGGCAACAATACCGCGAGCGTTGCGCCGATGATCACCAAACTGTTGCCGCTGAAAAGACCTGCAATAAAATTACCTAAAGCTTCACCAAAAATTCCCATTTTTTTTAATCTCCTTTGATTTTTTATATTTGGTTAATTAGGGACGTCGTTACAGTCTTCCGAGTAGTTTTCCGCCGGAAGCGCGGGTGAGAACGGTTCTCCACCATCCTCGTAGAATTTGCCGAAGAACTCGATATATTGCAGACGTGCCGCGTGTACGAAGGTTCCCAGCAGGTTGATCGCAAGATTGAGTACGTGTCCCAAAATCATGACGATCAGCATAAAGATAAAGCCGACGGGGCCGGTAGAACCCAAGCCCGTAAGCATATTGATGACCTGCGCGATAACGCTTGCGACAAGTCCGAGCGCCAGAATTCTCGAATACGAAAGAAGGTCAGAAGCAAGGCTGATCAAGGAATAGAGTCCGCCTAAGCCCTTGACGAGCCATCCGAAAAAGCCCTTTTGCCCTACCCCGTTAAACAAGAGGATGGAAGCAAGACCCGCAACGGTAAGATACATACCGATGCCCGAAAGCTGTGCCAGCAATGCCTGCACCTCGGCAGAGACACCGCCGGGGATCAGCATGCCCGCAACCGCCACGGGAGCCATAAGGTCAAGACCCGCAAACAGCACCCAAAACGGTACGGTTTCGCAGATCGCCTGCAGAGGCTTTCCGTTCTTCCAAGTAATGAACATGTTAACAGCCATACCCGCGATCAAGTGAATCTCACCCATGGCAAGCGCCAGCACCAAAAATCCGGTTGATGAATCGACAGGATTGAAGATCAGACCGTTATAGAAGAACGAACCGATCGGCGTCAGTTCCGCTTGTCCCTCAAACACAGGGAAAAAGCTGTTCATAATGGCTGTGGGCAGATTTCCGAACCATCCGCCAAACAAGACACCCATCAGCATACAGGAAATGCCGCAATATCCGAACATATAGAGCATCTGCTTCATGCCCGGACGAGGATTGAGCAGCTTGATACCGCCAAAGCAACCGATGACGAGTAGCAATCCGTATCCCACGTCGGCGAACATCATGCCGAAGATGAGGAAATAGAAGATACTCATAATCAGCGTCGGATCAAACGTTCCGTATTTGGGATAGGAATACATCCCAATGACCCACTCGAAGGTCGCAGAGAAGGAATTGTTTTTCAGAAGCACGGGAGCTTCCTCCCCCTCTTCAACCGCCTCCAACTCGCATGCACATTCAAATTTTGAAAGTGCCGACGTCAAAGCATCCGTTCTGTCCTCGGGGATCCAGCCCTCCAACACGATACAATGCTTGGTGCGCAACAGCTTTTGCTTTTGCAAATATACGTTCAGGCTTGTCTCCTCAATGTCATAGAGAATCTCAACGTCGTCAATGCCGTCCGCCAGATCGACCAACCTGTCGGTGGTGTCCATGATCTTGCTTTCAAGCTCTGCCTGCCGCTGTTCCAAGCGGTTATAAGCGATTTGTGCGGTGGTATCGATCCCTTCAAAGCTGACCTTGAGAAATCCGCAATCCGCCAGAGCGCGTTCCACACGCTCACTGTCGTCAAGGTGATAGGTCACGGCAAAATACCATTCCCCCACATCACCCGAAACGGGTTCTACATACGCGCCCGCCTCCTCCAGCGCCTCGGTCGGTATCAGCTTTGCGGGACACGAGCCCAACGCATAGCCTGTTTGTGCCGAGCCGCACGCCGAAAGCGGTGCATCATACTCCAGCCACGGAATGAGTGCCTGCATCATAGTCGCGTTTTGCGACTGCTCTGCCTGCATTCGCTCCAATTCTTCCTTTACCTCAAGTGCGCGTGTTACCGTTTCATAGGCATGCTCCGCACGTCCGTCAGCAACGAACTGTGCGCGGTCAACACGATGCACACGTCTTCCGATGCTCGATTTTCGCCTTGTATAGCGCGAAAGAGCCGGAAGCGCTTCCCGAATCGTTGCAAGCTTCCCTTCGAGTTCCAAGCGAGAGGAATCTCCCACAGGTGCTTCAAGGGCAAGATTGCCCTCTTCAGCGGCAGCTTGCTTGATCTGGACACATTTGAGGTTCATCAGCCGTCGTACAATGGCATCCGCGTCAGTGCTGTAGGCAAGGACGGTCAGTTTTTTCATTGTACTTATCGGCATTTGGACATCAACCCCCTGATGACGATTTTTTCGGCGCTGCGTTTCCGCAAAGCGGAGTCACTTTGAAGCTTTTCCGCTTCCTCACGCGCCTCATTTTCCATGCGTTCGGTCATCGCCGCGGTTCGTTCGCGCAGCTGCTTCATCATCTCAGCCAAAGACGCTGCGGTCTCAAGCTCGACCCGTTCGCATTCTTCCCGACCGAGCTGCTCCGCTTTTGCCTGCATCTCGCGTGCTTGCAGCTTCGCATCCTCGACGAGCTGTTCGGCTCGCTCCTCGGCTTCCCGAATTTTTTGAATGGATTCTCTTGACATAAAACCTCCGTTCGGTTTCCCGTCATGTTTTTTTCGGGGAAAAATCCCCTTCCTTTTTGGCAATCGGCACACAATTACCGATTATGAACAGTATACCATATTTTTCATACAAATGCAAGCGTTTTTTGTCGTTTTTTTCAAAAAATCAAAGAGGATTCTCAAAAAAAGAGTGCGAAACGCTCAAAAAGAAAGTGGAATCGGCATTTTGATCTCCTCAAACGGACAGTCGCCTTTGGGATTTTGAAAAAACACGAGGGAGTCATTTTCGGGATAGATCCCATCGGGGCGGAACGCAAGCTCCCGTGGAAAGCGCGAAAACCCGAATTGCGAAAGGATCTGACGCGCGGGCAAAATCGTTTCCTCGGCAAGATTCCAGACATGCGACAGACGATGGTAAGACGCGCTCGGCTCGGTTTCCTGCCCCAATAAATAGGATTCACACAAAATGGCGACCAAATGCTCTGATTCCCATACGTATCGCATGGAAAAGCGGTATTCCCGCATCCGAAAGCGCGCGCGCTCACGGGTATCCTCTATGGCAAGAAAGGTTTGGCGCAGTCTCTCGCCATAAACCTCGCTTGCCCATTTCATACATTTATCTGCCAGCGCGGAATAGTAAGCCGCGATCCCCTCTTTTTCACGCGGCAGGATCAAATTCGCCTTGGCACGCAAAAGGATCTGATATCCCTCTCTCACGGCGGCGCGGTGTTCCTCTTGTGTTACCTGCATCATATCTTCGCCTCCTAATTTGAATAGTACTCTTTATTCTCTTATTCTCAAAAAGACGAATTTATGACACCGCACAAAAAGAGTGCCACGCAATTCGGGAAATCCCGATTACATGGCACTCATGTATGGATCAATTATTCGATCGTCGTTGCTTGCGGATGCAGATATTGAATGAGATCCACAACGCCGTTTTCGAAAAAGAATTTCAAAAACATATCTTTTCCTTGATATGTCCACGAAACATCATCGGTTTGCGTCGGTTCTCCGTATGCCGCGCGCACGTCCGCTTCGCTTGATCCGATACGGATTCCCTCCTTCGTCTCTACGGTGTCATCCGTCAAGATCACACGGTTGACACGGTCACCCTTTCCGCTCTCGTCGGGATAGGTATGAATCTCAAAGCCCGCATAAAAGTAGATCTTATCCATACCCGTAAAATAGCAGGATTTGGATTCGTCATAATCCAGCTCTTTTCCAAGTGCGGACAGAATGGGAGACAGCTCGGCTGCGATCGCGATCTCGGTGCCGTCCTTAATAAAGGTGTAGGTCTTGGCATCATCGGCAGGCGGATTCTCTCCCCCGCAGGAAGTCAGCGCCAAAGAAAGCAAAAGCGCTAACATCAAAGCCATCGTTTTTTTCATCGTTGTTGTTCCATCTCCTTCTTTTCGGTTTCATACAAGCGGCATTTGTCATCCCATAGTGCCGCTACGTCGCTCTCGCTCCGTCTGTCGGTCATCCCATGCACGCTTTGCAGGATCTTTCCAAAATATGAGGTCAATTTTTCCGCTCCGTAGACGTTCAGGTGGATACCGCCGTCGTAGGTATCGCGACTCCAATCGATCCCGATCTCCTCAACATCTTCGATCATATTATAGTATGCCAATTCGTATGTCTCTGCGTAGTCCTTGACCTGTTCATCCCACTCATCATACCAATAATACTTCCAATTGTTGGTGGGCGCTTTGATCAGAATGAACTCGGCTCCGTTCTCCTCGCAGAGCTTGCGCATCCGATCGAGATAGTCCATGGCGGTATCGGAAAAGGTATAATCGGAGAGGCGAACGCCCTCGCGGTTGGGGGAAGTCTTTGGGCGGATCTCGGTTTGCATCAAGTATCCGTTGTGAGAGACTTGATCGCGCGAGAACAGATATTGAAAATCCTCACCGCCAATCTCGCTCCAACGGCTGTGATAGCGCAAAAGCGGAAACACGTAGGAAAGGAAGGTCTCATCCTCGGTCATCGAAGCATAAATGGCATCGATCTTGCTTTGCGACCACTCCATGCCGTCCAAGGTCATACGATTGTAGGCTTCGTTTTGCGGCTTGCCGTACTTCAAGGCAAGCACGTTAAACACCACCGCCTTTGGCTTTTCGCGTGTAAACGTCTCCTCCAACAAATAGTAAGACTGCCAGATAAGCTGTTGCGCACTGCCGCGGATATAGGACGTAATGCCATATTCCTGCCAAAGCGTGGGCGGCGTGAAGGACTCATAGACCTCGCAGTCCCCCACAAAAAGGACGTCGTGGTCGCCGCTTTCTCGGTAGTATTCCCCGATCAAAGCCCCCTCACGCTGTGAAAATTCCATGTATTTGGGCACCAGCAACGCCTGTAAAAGCCCCAAGAGAAGTGCTGTTGCAAGCAGGATGCCGACGCACGCAAGGATCTTTTTTTTCATAGATCTCCTCTGCATCAAAACTGTGTGTAAATGAATTGGGATGCGTCATAACCGATGCCGTAAGCACCAAAGATCAGCACCGCGACAAAAAGTGCGCAAACGGCGGCACAGCAAAGGACGCTGTGTTTTGCCACTCGGTGGCGTACGGGAGTATCCTTTCCCGCTCGGCTGACGAAAAAGATCAGGATGGCGGACACAAGCACCACGCCCCACTGCGGCACCGTTAAAAGCTCCCACAAAGGCGTTTTCCCCACAAACAACTCGCCTGCGTTGGGATTTGCGATCATACTCCACCACATGCGGAAGGTTTGCGGCACGTCACGGTAGCAATCAAGGCTTCGGATCAACCCCATGAGAAGAAAGGTGCGTGTTGCTTGGAACGCATGCCAGACGGGTGCGTCGGCAAGGCGCGGAAAACGCTTGTAAAAGCTGCGGTAAAGCGGCTCGAATTCACGCGAGACTAAGATCACCAAGCAGTTCAAAAGTCCCCAAATAATAAAATTCCAACCAGCTCCGTGCCAAAGACCCGTCAAAAACCATGTTACGATCGTAGCGATGTACACGGGCACGCGAAGTCCGAGAGCCTTTCCAAGGCGCTTGCAGGACGACTCCGAAAGCGCTTGCATCGGGCGCGAGACCGAGAGCGGATAGAACACGTAATCGGTAAACCACGAGCCCATGGTGATGTGCCAACGGTTCCAATACTCCTTGGTGGAGCGTGAAGAAAACGGGCGATTGAAGTTTTCGGCAAGTCGGATCCCCATCATCTCGGAAAGTCCTATGGTGATATCGATACCACCCGTAAAATCGCCGTAGATCTGAGCGGAATACAAAAGAATGAGCAAAAAGACATACACGCCCGTGTATTCCTCGGGAGAGGCAAGAATCGTACCGATGGCGATCATCGCGGTGTCGGCAAGCAGCATCTTTTTAAAGTATCCCCACATCACACGCAAGAGTCCCGCGCGGAAGGAAAACGCGTCGAATGCGTGCGGTGCGATCAACTGCTCATGCAACGCTCCAAAGCGGCTGATCGGTCCTTGGAGCAATTGCGGAAAGTAGGAGACGAACAAAAGCAGCTTCGCGAAATTCTTTTCGGCACGCACGCTCTTGCGATAGACGTCGATCAGATACCCCATGGACTGGAAGGTATAAAAGGAGATGCCCAGCGGCAACAGAAAACTGGGAACCGTAAGCCCTTCCCCGCCGAATGCTTTGATGGCGGTGCTGATGCCCTCCATGACAAACGCGGTATATTTGAGTACCGCAAGCATCCCAAAGCCCAACAAAAGCCCCGCGACCAGAATCAAAAAGCGTTGTTTTTTTGCTTTTTTTCGAAATGCCTTGCGTGCGGTCTTGTCCATCGTATCGCGGTTGGCTTCGACAAACGCATCCTCACGGTCGGCACACATTTGCAAAATGCGCGAGGTCAGAAACGTTACGCATGCGGTATACAGAATGAACGCCATGTATTCCAACCCCGCAAAGGCGTAAAACATAAGACTCGATGCCAAAAGGATGCACCACTGTATCCGCTTTGGCACCGTAAAATAACACAACAGCGTCAGCACCGCAAACAGCACGAACGCACCGGACGTAAACAGCATGGCTCCGCCTTATTCCTCATCAAGGCGTGCGATCATCGCAAAAATGGTCTTGACGTTTTGAAAATTCTCGGGGCGCAGCTCCTCGGCGGGAACCGAAATATCAAACTCGCGGTTGATCTCGGTAACAAGGCGTACCATGTCAAGAGAATCAAGAATTCCCTCTTCGTAAAGATCGTCCACCTTTAAAAAATCCACGTCGGGATGCAAACCGTCCAAAATACGCAACAGCTTTTCCATGATTGATCCTTTCTTTTTACAAACAAAATTCACCTATTCATTATTATACCTTTTTCCGACTTTCCTGTCAATGATAAATCCAAAGGTTTTTGAAAATATTTCTTGCGATTTTTACGGCAAGTAGCCCTGCATACACCGCTTGCGGTACTGCCCCGGCGTGGAATAGGTCTCACGCTTGAATTGCTCGGTAAAATACGCCTGCGAGGAAAATCCGCACTCGTAGGCAATGTCGGAAATAGGCGTATCGGATTGTGCCAAGAGATATTTGGCATGTCGGATACGAACATCCAAAAGATAACGCAACGGCGTTCTTCCCATCACGGCGGTGAACACGTGGTGGAAATAATTGGGTGAATATCCCGTAACGGCGGCAATATCCGAAAGGGTCAGCGGATCGCGGTAGTGCCCTTTGATGAACTCGATCGCCTGCGGAATAAAAAGCTCGGTCTGCTTTTGCCGACGCGTTTGTGCCAGATAATTGCGGTTGCGTTCGGCGTCCTTGCGAAGATAGTAGAACAATTCCAACAGCTTTGCATTGACGTAATCGTCATGCTCCCCCTCCCCGTGTGCCAGAAGATGGTGGAGCAGCTCCTCGAAAATGCGCCCGTAGGTGTCGCGGTCGATGATGCGGTAAAAATTCGGAAGGCTGTCAAGAAGGTCACGATAGTGGGAATCATCGGGGAGTGTCAGATGTAGATAGCAACACCGAAAATCAAAAATACTGGCGCGAACCTGCCCCGGACGCGCGCACAAAAGAGTCCCTAAGGTGACATCGTAGACCGTTCCGTCCACACTTACACGCCCCGTGTCCGAGGTATAAAACTCCAGCTCGTATTCGGTCAACATCCGTCCGTCGGATTTTTTCCAGCCCGGAAACACGTTGGCGGTATCAAACACACCGTATGCGTCGATTTTACAGATCTCCAATCCATCATCCCCTCTCTATCGCAATTATACCATATATTTTTTCGCAAAACAAGCCTTAAATCGTAAGATTTTGAAAAAACACGGTAATATCGTGATAGATTTTTGAAGTGAAGAAAATTATAATAAAGCTAAATCATATTTCAATAAGGAGAGACTTATGAAAATCACAGACATCAAAAGCTTTGTTGTGGATTGCTTCCGTACCAACTGGGTCTTTGTCAAGGTCTATACCGACGAGGGAATCACAGGTGTTGGTGAAGGAACGCTGGAATACAAGGAGAAGGCTTTGGTGGGCGCGATCGAGCACATCAAAAGCTATCTTGTCGGCAAAGATCCAACGCAGATCGAAAAGCATTATCACGATATCTACCGCGATGCCTACTGGCGCGGCGGCGCTGTTTTGATGAGCGCTCTTTCCGCGGTGGAAATGGCGCTTTGGGACATCCTTGGAAAAAGCCTTGGCGTTCCCGTTTATCAGCTTCTTGGCGGCAAGGTCAACGAGGATTGCCGCATCTACGTCAACGGCTGGTTTTCGGGCGCCCGTGAACCCGAGGAGTTTGCCGAAAAAGCGCGCATCGCCGTGGAGCGCGGTGTCACCGCCATGAAGTGGGATCCCTTTGGAAAAAGCTATTTGCAGATCTCCAATCAGGATCTGAACAAGGCTCTGCGCTGTATCGCGGCGGTCCGCGAGGCAGTTGGTGACGAGGTCGATCTTCTCATCGAGGCGCACGGACGTTTTGACGTTCCCACGGGAATCAAGATCGCGCAGGAGGTAGCTGCCTTCAAACCGATGTTCTTGGAGGAACCCGTTCCCCCGAACAACATCGAGGCTTTGGCGGCAGTGCGCGAAAAATCCCCCGTTGCCATCTCCGCGGGCGAGCGTCTTTACACCCGTTTTGATTACAACGAGCTTTTCCGGCGCCGCGCCGCAGACTACATCCAGCCCGATATCTCCCACGCGGGCGGCATTATGGAGCTGAAAAAGATCGCCGCGATCGCAGAGGCGAACTATATTCCCTTCGCGCCCCATAACCCTTCAGGTCCCATCGCCAACGCCGCGACGCTTCAGATCGCCGCTTGCTGCCCCAACTTCTGTATTCTTGAGATCATGTACAGCGACGTAGACTACCGCCGCTTTATTACCGACGAAAATCTGATCTACGAGAACGGTCGCATCAAGATCGGTGACCGTCCCGGTCTTGGAATTGAGCTGAACGAAGAGGAATGCCTCAAGCACCCCTACGTTGAACACAATCTGCGCCACTACACGGGGGCGCTGACCGATATCCGTCCCGCCAAGACCGAATTCTACTTTTGATACAAGGAGAGTACCATGGAACAGTTAAAAAAGATCGGGCAGATCAAGCCAAAGTCCTCGCAAGAGATCCGATCCTCCCGCATCAGCCTCGGCTTTGAAAAATTGGACAGAAACGTATTTGATCCCGAAAAAGCATACGACAAGGTTGCCGAGTGCGGCGTCAAAAAGGCGCGCATCCAGTCGGGTTGGCAACGCACCGAAAAGGAAAAGGGTGTGTACGATTTTGCATGGCTTGACAGCGTGGTGGACAACCTCGTTGCAAGATCAATTGAGCCTTGGATATGCCTATGCTACGGCAATCCCCTTTACAACGAGCTTGCCAAAAAGACCTTCGGTGCGGTGGGATGCGCTCCCATTACATCAGAGGAAGAAAAGGCGGCGTGGATCAACTACGTCAAGGCAGTCGTCTCCCGTTATTGCGACCGCGTGCGTTATTTTGAGGTTTGGAACGAACCCGACGGCGTATGGTGCTGGAAGCACGGTGTCAACGCGCGTGAGCTTGGTGAATTTACGCTTGTCACCGCACGTGCGGTCAAAGAGGTCGATCCCACCGCGTTCACGGTCGGAGGCGTCGTTTGTGAGCGCGAGCTGTGGTTTTTGAACACCGCCTTTCAGACCGGAATGGGACAATATCTCGATTTTATCTCCTTCCACGAATACACGCACGACGAGCGCCTCGTGTTTGAGCGTGTGGCTTCCCTTTCCGCCCTCTCCAAAGTTTACAACCCCAACATTGGGATCATTCAAGGCGAGAGCGGCTCGCAGTCCAAGAGTGGCGGTCACGGTGCCGTTCGGACGGGCGCATGGACGGAAGAAATTCAAGCAAAGCAACTGGCGCGTCACACGATGGCAGACCTTCTTGCAGGCGTGCATTTCACTTCCTATTTTTCTTGCATGGACATGATCGAAGCGCTCAACGGAACGGTCGGCGACACCGCGTCGATCCTTGACTACGGATATTTTGGCGTGCTTGGCGCCGATTTTGACGAAAACGGCAGAAGCACGGGAGAATATCACCCCAAGCCCTCCTATTACGTTCTGCAGAACATCTGCTCCTTCTTTGCGGAGGATTGGTCACTTTGCACGCAGCCCGTTCTGGTCCACGGCGGATTTTCGGAACGTAAGTTTGACCGCACTCTGCGCGGTCACGAATTGACCTCGGGTTGCTTTGAACGTAAGAGCGGACGCGCCTTTGTTTATTGGTATCCCTCCAACATCATGCACACCTCCTATCAGTCCGCCATCAACATTGAGGTCTACAATCCTTATGGAGAGCTTCATCTCGTGGATCTGATGGACGGCGCGATCTACGAGATCCCCCAAAAAATAATTGAGGACAAGGGGGATGGCGTTGTGATCATTCACGAGCTTCCCGTTAAGGATACGCCCCTTGTTTTGATGCTTGGAAATTTTATTGTTGATTAAAGGAGAATGACGATGCAAACGTTTCATATTGAAGGTCATGAGCCAAGCCTTTTGCCCGAGGGTATGCAATGGAAGCTTTCCTGGGCAGACGAATTTGACGAAAAAACGCTTGACAGTGACAAGTGGATGTACCGCACCAACTTTTGGGGCAAGCCCTTCCCCGCTTTTTGTGACCGTGGCGTCACTTTGGACGGAAACAGCAATGCCGTGTTCCGCCCCGTACGCATGGAGGACGGAAGAATCTGCTCCGCACAGTTGCAAACGGGAACCAATTCCTTTGACGTTCCCAAAGAGGTATTTGATTCCGAGGTCAACTCCTGCGGAGACAACAACTTCTGGCCATTGGGGATTCTTCCTCGCCCAACGCACATGCATCGCTACGGCTACTACGAGGTGCGCTGCAAACTTCAGGCGACCGACGGCTGGTGGAGCGCGTTCTGGCTGCAATCCCCCGGTCCCGGAACCACCTATGACCCGGCATGGAGCGGCGTTGAGGTGGATATTATGGAATACTTCGGCGATCACAAGCTGACGTCCGGCAACTTCTTTGGCGGCTACGGAACAAATCTGCAAACCGACGCGCGTGTTTATTACGACCTCAAGGGCAACCGCTTGAACGCGGTACATGAAACGGTGGTCGGTAAAGAAAACATCTATCCGGACATTGAAAAGGAGTTCCACCGCTTTGGACTGTTGTGGACAGAAAAGGAATACGTGTTCTATTTTGACGGCAAGGAGACCTCGCGCTCCAAGGGGCCCGTATCGCAGGTGCCGCAGTTTATTCTCCTGACCACCGAGGTCAAGGGCTACCGCAACGGTGACGGGACCCGCCACAAGGACATCGCGGAACAGTCTCTTGACGACACCTTTACCGTTGACTACGTACGCGTATTTGACGCAGTTGCCGAGTAAAAGGAGACGGATACATGAAAACAGCTCTCATCACGGGCGCCTGCATCAACACGGGCGTCGCGATCGTTGAAAAATTCGCCTCGGAGGGCTACAACGTAGTCTTTACGGGCAGAAAACAGGAACAGGTCAAAGAAGCGGAGGCACGCTACCGCAAGCAATTCCCCAACGTTTCGATTCTCGGATACGCCATCGATTCCCTTTTGGACGAGCGCACGGTGGACGAGGCGGCGGTTGACGCGCTTTTTGCGACGCTTGACGAAAAAGGCATCTTTATCGAAACGCTGGTTTGCAATGCCGCCGATCAAGGGATTGGCATGAAGGCGTTTGAAAACCCGTTGACCGATTTTATGCGTGTTCTCAACACCAATGTAGTTTGGAACTTTTGCCTTAGTGAGCATGCAGCGGCAAGAATGAAGGAGCATGGTGGCGGTAACATCGTCTTTATCAACTCCAACACCGCCTATCGCGCGATCCCCGACCGCATCGCCTACTCTGCCTCCAAGGGCGGACAGCTTGGCATGATGCGCGCAATGGCTTTGGATCTCGGAAAATACGGCATCCGTGTCAACGCGGTATTGCCCGGTATGATCCGCACCGACCGTTGGGAAAAGAATCCCGATTTTTACAACACCGTCCCCTCTCGCTACACGCCGATCGGTGACGTAGCAAACGGGCAGGATATTGCCGACGCGGCGTTCTATTTCGCCGCGCACGCACGCAATACCACGGGTGCGGAATTGACCGTAGATGGCGGCAACATGATCCAGCTCTATCCCGTGATCCCCGAAAATAAGGCTTGACAATGTAAAAAACTGTGCTATAATAAGCACAGCGAGAACGTAGACAAAACCAACGGCTTTCGTCAGTTATATGAAAGTTTTGGTCAAGCTTTTTCAAAAGCTTGCGCAGGTGGAGGGCGCGTAGCCCTCCTCCCCCTTCACAGAGGGCGAAATTTCTTTTACGGCGTTTCTTTTTGTTAGCTTTTTCTTTGCGCCTACTTCCTGCAAAGAAAAAGCGGCTGACGGGCTTATATATTTTGACAAACTGCTCTTTTATAACAGAGGTTATCAGTAGTCTAAACGATGCTATGATAGGCATGTATCATCATTTCGGAGGTTTTTATGAACAAATTTTTATGTCCCGACCCCAACGAAAAGCCGTTGGATCAAATCCCCTCGGACGGCGGCTATTGCGGCATCTTCCGCACCATCGCTTGCATTGGCGACAGCCTCTCCTCGGGCGAGATGGAAAGCACCAAAGAGGACGGCACTAAGGGCTACCACGATTTTTACGACTACTCCTGGGGGCAATACCTGGGGCGAATGTGCGGCAGTAAAGTCTATAACTTTTCCGCAGGCGGCATGACCGCAAAAGAATATTGCACGGGCTTTGCCGATCATCACGGCTATTGGAACTCCGAATATGCGGCACAGTGCTACGTCATCGCGCTTGCTGTCAATGAGCTTCTGGTACGCAAATGGGAGCTTGGCTCGATGGACGACGTCTGCCCCAACGATTGGCATCAAAACAAAGACACCTATGCGGGTTGGTATGCAACGATCATCCAACGCTATAAGGAGATCCAACCCGATGCAAAGTTCTTCCTGATGACCCTCCCCTACGAGACCCCCGAGACCACGCCGTGGAAGTGCGAAATTGCCGACCGTCAGGCAGAATTGCTTTACGAAATGGCAAAAACCTTTTCCAACTGTTACGTTCTGGATCTGCGCAAGTATGCACCCGTATACGATCAGGAGTTCCGCGACACCTTTTTCTTAGGGGGGCACATGAGCGCTGTGGGATACATGTACACCGCAAAATTGGTGGCATCCTACATCGATTACATCATCCGCCACAATTTCGAGGACTTCCGTCAGGTCTCCTTTATCGGTACTCCTTACCGCAACAAAACCTACGACAAGGAGGAACACACATGAAGATCACATGGTTAGGTCAAGCAGGTTTTTTGTTTGAAACCGACGGCAAAAAGATCCTCATCGACCCGTATCTTTCGGACAACGTCAAGAATTTCGAACCTGAAAACGGCAGACGTCAACCTATCGACGAGCACTTTTTGGCGATCGAACCCGACGTGATCCTCATCACGCACAATCATCTGGATCACCTGGATAAGGAAACGCTGAAATACTATCTCACCCCCGACTCTCAAGCCTTGGTGCTCTGCCCCACGGGTGGGTATCAGGAACTGCGCCGGACCTACCCCGATACCAAGTGCAATTACGTGCTTTTTAATCCCGGAACCAAATGGACGGAAGGCGCTGTCCGCTTCCGCGCGGTCAAAGCCGAGCATTCCGACCCCTATGCGATTGGGATCATTCTCTCTGCGGAAGGAAAGAACTACTACATCACGGGTGACACGCTTTACAACGACACCGTACTTGAAGGCATTGCCAAGCACGATCTGTACGCCGTATTTCTCCCTTGCAACGGTCGCGGCAACAACATGAACATGGCTGATGCCTCTCGCTTTGCCGTGCGCACGGGTGCGAAATATGCTGTTCCCATGCACATCGGAATGTTTGACGATTTTACCGACGACGCATTCGAGCATCCCAACAAGATCACACCCAAGATTTATGAGGAGATCGTGTTTGAGTGATAAGGGGAATATTTTTGTGGGGAAAACTCTTGAAAGAGTTTTCCCCACACCCCTTTCAGAACTTTCACCGCATTTTTTATGTGCCCCACCAAAGGAAGTATGCTCAAAGTGCTCCCTTTTCTCATGCTCTGCGCTTTGGTGAAAGCGTTCGTGCGGTACAGATTCTGCTTGATTTCTCGCTTTTGTACACTGACGGAGCAATTGCTCCCGCGAGCGTTTTGGTACCACCACCCAAAACGCTCCGCAAAGTTAGTTTGCGTTGGATTTTTTTGAGAAATCGTCTTATGCCAACTACTCTCGCCTCCCCCTTTGGGGGAGGCTTTAGTGTTACTGCGCTTTGGCAACTTGAAAATGCGAAAAGAACCACGGTCGAACACAAAACGCAAAACGTAAAATTGAACTTTGAAAAAACAACATCCCCCGAAGCACCGTAATGCTTCGGGGGATTGGTATAAAAGTGAAAAGTTGTTGTTACCACGCAACGGGATTGCCGTTTTCGTCGTAGTGCCAATAGTTGCCCGTAGCATCGGGCGCGCCGTCGGGAGAGTAGTAATAGATGGTGGCAGTTGTGATACTGTCGTTGCCATCGTAAATCATAATTTGATCCCACTCCTCTGCTGTTCCAGTGTAATATACACTCGTAAGTCCCGTACAACCCTCGAACGCAGAATAATCGATGATTGTCACACTGTCGGAAATCGTGATGCTCGTAAGTCCCTCACAATGGCGGAACACTGATTGACCAATGCTCGTCATGCTATCGGGAATCACAATGCCCGTAAGTCCCCCGCACCCCAAGAACGCAGCATACCCCATACTCGTTACGCTGTCCGGGATCATGATACTCGTGAGTCCCGGACAATAGTAAAACGCACGAATGCCGATACTCGCTACGCTACCGTCTGTTGGAATAATGCTTTTTTGACATCCCGCAATTAAAGTTTTAGAAGCGGTTTCAATCAAACAGTTCCCTGCACTATGGTAAATCAGATTATTTTCATCTACAATGATGCTCGTTAGTCCCGTGCACCTAGAGAACGCAGAAACACCGATGCTCGTCACGCTGTCGGGAATCGTGATGCTCGTGAGCCCCTTACAGTAGTCGAACGCATAGTTACCGATGCTCGTCACGCTGTCGGGGATCGTGACGCTCGTGAGTCCCGTGCAACCACAGAACGCATAATCGCCGATGCTAGCGACGCTGTCGGGAATCGTGATGCTCGTGAGTCCCTCACAATAGTCGAACGCATAGTTACCGATGCTCGTCACGCTGTCGGGGATCATGACGCTCGTGAGTCCCGTGCACTTAGAGAACGCAGAATCACCGATGCTCGTGACACTGCCGTCCGTGGGGATGATACTATTTTGGCATCCCCAAATTAAAGTTTTAGAATTGGTCCCAATCAAACAATTTCCTGCGATATGCCAATTTGGATTAGTTTCATCTACAATAATACTCGTAAGTCCCGCACAATTTGAGAACGCACCATCTCCAATACTCATCACGCTGTCTGGGATCGTGATGCTCGTAAGTCCCGTGCACCCAGAGAACGCATAATTGCCGATGCTCGTGACGCTGTCGGGAATCGTGATGCTCGTAAGTCCCGTGCAACCGGAGAACGCAGAAGAGCCGATACTCGTGACACTATCTGGAATTGTGATGCTCATGAGTCCCTCACAATAGCCGAACGCATAATTGCCGATGCTCGTGACGCTGTCGGGAATCGTAATGCTCGTAAGCCACATGCACCCAGAGAACGCATAATTGCCAATGCTCGTGAGTTTGCTGTTTTCAGCAAACTCTACGCTCGTAAGCCACGTGCACCCAGAGAACGCGTCCTCGCCGATGCTCGTGACACCATCGCCAATTGTAATGCTTGTAAGGTTGCTACAATTATCGAACGCTCCACGCAGAATATTACCACCCGTAATAGTGACCGATTTTAGACTTGCCGGAATGTAATACGTACTGCTTTCAACCCACAGGATACCATCGTAGCGGCCGTAATAATAAGACTGTGGGGTTGCAATACTACCGGTGTAGCTACTTGAGCCAAAAATATAACCGAACGGATATTGATACCTATCGTTTGCATCTTTAGCAGAATCGCCTACAAACGGCAGTATGATGCTCGTAAGTCCCGTACAACCTGAGAACGCACCATTTCCGATGCTAATGACGCTGTCGGGAATCGTAACGCTCGTCAAGAAAGTGCAATTCTCGAACGCAAAATTACTGATGTACGAGACAGGCTTTCCTTGATAGACGCTTGGAATGTTTAACGTTGTCCCATGAAACGTGCCAATGCCGGAAACCGTATATTCCCAATCTTCACATACAAACTCCAACTGTCCCCATTTTTCGACGCATTGCGGACAATTGAAGTCCTGATTTGCTTCGTTATGTGTTGCCGCAATATCGGCATAGGTGGAATAATCGCAACGAGAGCAGGTTACGTAAGCCTTCCACCCTCCCTCGGTGCAAGTGGGAGCTTTGGCATCGTGCTCAATTTCATCGTGTCCCAAGACGTCAAGGTAGCCGGTTTCGCTCTTTCCACACAGAGTGCAGGCGCGAGTTTGCAACCCTTTTTGCACGCAAGTAGGTTGGAGCGTTAGAAGCCATTCACCATATTGATGCGCACATACGTCGGTGGAAGTGTTGGGTTCATTGGGCTCGTTTGGACTATCGGGATTGTTTTCCTCGGGCGGCGTTGTCGGAGTTCCCTCGCCCGTTGTTGTTTCGGTAGCTTTTGTTGTACCATCGTTCTCATTGCACGCACAAAGCGTCAGGAGCAATGCAAGGGCAAGTACAAAAAAGGTAAGAACCTTGATGTGTTTCATTGGATCTCTCCTCTCAAAAATATAATTCCCTTTACCGTTTACGGTGTTCTTCTCTTTTTCTCGATCATACGGAGCAGAGTTTCCTCGTCGATGACGGGGACACCGAGGCTTTGTGCCTTGGTCAGCTTGGATCCTGCCGCCTCGCCCGCGACCACGTATGAGGTCTTTTTCGACACGCTGCCCGACGTCTTACCGCCCGCCGCCTTAATCATATCCTCTGCCTCGTCACGCGTCAACGTGGGAAGCGTACCCGTCAGTACAAAAGTAAGACCTTGGAACAGATCATCCGCAGGTTTTGCCGTGGAAACGGTGACAAGTCCCGCCGATGCAAGACGAGCGCAAAGCTCTACGTTTTGCGGATGCGAGAAGAAATTGACCACGCACTCTGCTGTGATTTCACCGAAATCCTCGATGTCGCAAAGCTCCTCGACCGTAGCGTTTTGCAATGCTTCAAGAGAACCGTAGCGTGCCGCCAAAGCCGCCGCCGCAACCTCTCCCACGTTGCGGATGCCAAGCGCGTAGACCAAGCGCTCAAGCCCCGCCCCCTTTGATTTTTCAATGGCGTCGATCAGATTTTGCGCGGATTTTGCGCCCATGCGCTCAATTTGCGCCACGTCCTCGGCGCGGAGTCGGTAAAGATCCGCCGCGTCCGCGATCAGTCCGTTTTTCAAAAGCGCGTCTACCAATTGAGGCCCCAGACCGTCGATATTCATTGCGTCCTTGGAGGCGAAATGCTCGATTCCGCGCGAGAGCTGTGCGGGACAGCGGCTGTTGGTGCAACGGGTTGCCGCGCCCTCGTCCGCATCGTAAAACACGGGCTCTCCGCAAGACGGGCATTTTTCGGGCATAAAGAATTCGCGCGTGCGATCGGTTCTGAGCTCCTTGTGCGAGCGCACGACCTCGGGGATAATGTCCCCCGCCTTTTGAACGGTGACGATATCTCCGATACGAATATCACGTTCGCGGATAAATTCCAGATTATGAAGCGTGGCACGGGTGACGGTGGTTCCCGCAAGACGGACGGGAGACAAGACCGCCGTGGGCGTCAGAACGCCCGTGCGCCCTACCGCTACCACGATGTCCTCAAGCCGTGTGGGCTTTTGCTCGGGGGGGAATTTGTACGCAACCGCCCACTTTGGCGTGTTGGTTCCCTCGCCCAAACGGCGACGCGTGGCAAGATCGTTGATCTTGATCACCACACCGTCAATATCATACGCAAGCGTGTCGCGCATCTCTCCCAAGGAACGGATATGCGCTTCGATTTCGTCAATTCCGCACACCGTGGTGCGATTTTCCACCACGTGGAAGCCAAGCTCCTCTAAGCGATCCAGCGTTTCCCGATGCGATGCGGGTGCATGTCCGTCGAGATAAAGGTTCCCCTCTTGAAAATTGAATACGAAAATATCCAGCTTGCGCTCTGCTGCGATTTTGGGGTCAAGCTGGCGCAAAGCGCCAACCGCCGTGTTTCTGGGATTGGCAAGAAGTGCCTGACCGCTTTCTTCACGCGCACGATTGAGGCGCTCAAACACCGATCTCGGCATGTAGACTTCACCCCGAACGGTCAGATTCAACGGCTCGGGTAGGGTCATGGGAATCGAAAAGACGGTTTTGAGATTTTGCGTCACGTCCTCACCGACAAAGCCGTCTCCGCGCGTAGCACCTTGCACAAACACACCGTTTTCGTACCGCAAGGAAACCGAAAGCCCGTCAATTTTTGGCTCTACCGAGTACACGGCATCGGGCGCGGTCTGCCCCACTCGCGTGACAAAATCCTCCAGCTCCTCAAACGAAAAAACGTCAGAGAGCGAGTTCATCTGCACCGCATGTGTCACCTTTTCAAATTTATCCAAGGGCTTGCCTCCCACGCGCTGTGTGGGAGACGCGGGATCGAACAATTCGGGATGCTCCGCCTCCATCCGAAGAAGCTCGGCATACATCATATCATACTCGTAGTCCGAGATCTCGGGATCGTCGTCCACGTAGTATCTCTTGGCATGGTACAGCACCTGACGGCGCAATTTTTGCAGCTTTTCCGCTGTTTCGTTCATGTTGAATCCCGCCTTTTTTCGTAAAAATCCAAAAAAACGAATGTTCCTTGAACATCCATCTTTTTTATTATACCATTTTTTTCGCTATCTGTCAATCATTCTTTTAAATTTTTTCGCAAATTAATTATTGTTTTCGACAATTTATTTCTTTATTTGTAAACATTTTTTGTACACTCTTTACAAACAGAAAAAAGTGTGCTATACTGTATATGCAAAAGGAGTTTTCCGAATCTCCCACTTTGGAGGATTCCGGAAAGCTCCTTTGTGCGATTCTCAAAGAAAGGCAAGGAAATCGGTATGAAGATTAACGTAATCGGCAGACAAATGAACGTATACGAGGACATGAAGCTCCTCATCGAAAAAAAGCTTGCAAAATTTGACAAATTCTTTCCCGGCGAGGGCGACGCAACCGTTACCTTGAGCTGCAAACATAAAGATAAAAATCTGGAGATCACGATCTCTGCGGGGGGCGCTCTCTTCCGCAGTGAGGTTAGAGCGGAGAGCTTCCGCGATGCTTTGGACGGCGCCACGGCAAATATCGAGCGTCAGATCCGCAAAAACAAGACACGTCTTGCAAAAAAATTGCGTGAAGGAACCTTTAACCCCTACCCCGAGGACACTTATGACGACACCGTGATCGAGGAAGAGGAGATCAACCGCACCAAGACCTTCCCCATCAAGCCCATGTCGGCGGATGAAGCGATTTTGCAGATGAATCTCTTGGGGCATCAGTTCTTCGTATTTGTTGACGACGCAAGCAATGAGACCTGCGTGGTTTATAAGCGGCAGGACGGCGGCTACGGACTGTTGATCCCCGAAAAAGAATAAAAAATGTAGGGAGAGGCGAAAGCCTCTCCCATTTTGATTCAGAGTTCGTAGTCCTCTCCCGCCCAACGGCTGTCGGCAGGACGATCTCCCATCAGCTTATCATGAAAATAGCGGTGATAGCGACCGTACGGATGTGAAAGCGTTGAAAGCTGCTCGGTGAATTCGCACTCCAAAGGAGCAGCATCCGACTTCAAGTCCACTATCTCTTTTCTGACTCCGCGGCAGATCGCTTTTGTTCTTTGCACTTGGACTTTTTCGACAAGCATTTCATCCATCGCGGATGCATCACAACGTGCAGCGATCAAGCTGTCAGCAGGAGCCTTGCATGTTTGCAACTCGAAATTGCGAACGATCACGTTCTTGGCACGGAAATTTTCAGAAAACGTCATACCGATCAAAGTTCCCTCTTGCGCGGTCACGTTTTCGATGAGCAAATCCTCACAAGGCTCACAGATCTGCAAGCCTTCCTGTGCGCAGGTAGTCAGATTTCGCACGATAACGTTACAAAGCTCTCCCATCGTGTGCGGACGAACAGGAGCGTAAGTATCACTTCCGACACCAATGATCACGCCGCACCCCGAGACCGATTTTCCCGTGTCCACAATATCGGAAACCGTAATGTTGTATTCTTTTGCGCCGTCACAATTCAGCAAGCGCACAAGGCTGCAGCCATGCGTGGAAGAGACCACGTTTTGGACAGTGATGTCGTGAATGTCAAAGGATTTCCCTTCCACCCAAAGGTCTTTTTCAAATCCCTCCCAATTCGGATACGCCGTCAGGGCAACAGTATCATCCCCAGTGATGCCCATGATATTTTCCACCGTGATGTGTTCACATCCAATGCGAAGATCAATGCCATCCTGGTTTTCCAGATTTCCGTACATGCGGAATTCAAGATCTGCAATGCGCCCGTTGCGGCAAAACATAAAGCAAGTAGCCCACCAGCGAGACTCAACAAACTTGATCCCACGCACCTCAAAATCGCGCACATTGTGCAAAAACAGCAGAAGATTGACGCACATGTGAGGATACAAATCGGGACGAGAACGGCGGAGCTGCTCACAAAGTCCGTTTGGAAATCCACCATCGATCACGGCGCGTCCCTTGCCCAAAAGGCGAATACCGTGCTGCTCTCCTTGTAAGGTTTTTCCGTGGGCGGTCCATGCATTTTTGTTGCGGAACACGTTAGAACGCACGCCCGTTTCCAACTTCAAATGCGCATCCTGCAGGATCACCGTAAGCTCGGACGGCAACAGAACCGTTTCCGCGATCATCCAGATCTCCGCTTCGGTGCGCGCATTGTAACGCGGGATCACCACCTCGGCAATCTTGTTTTTCTCCGCATAATCAATCGCGTTTTGCAGGGTTCGGGAATCATTTTCTCCCCAAAAGCGTTTTTCATCAGCAAAAATCCGATTTTCCATAAAAATCTCCTTGTTTGAAATTATCATCGCATACTATCGAAAGTATAACCTTTCCCCCTCGCAAAATCAATAGATTTTACCGATATATAATTGGATTTTTTCGACATTTATTGCATAAAAAAAGATCGTGTAAGTTTTTTCGAGAGATAAAAGAATTGTTTGGATGCTATTGACAAACAAGCACTTTTGGTGTATAATAAATCCGTTCGTGGTATGTGTGTTGAAATTCCACCATACACCGCGAACATTTCCGCGGGTATGTGTGTTAAAATTCCACCATACGCCGCGAACATTTCCGCGGGTATGGTGGAATTGGCAGACACGATGGATTTAGGATCCATTGGGCAACCGTGCAGGTTCAAGTCCTGTTACCCGTACCAACCAAAAAGGACGCCACTTGGCGTCCTTTTTGGTTGGTACGGGTAACAGGATACGCAGAATCGCACCGCAAATTGCTTGCAATTTGCTATAGCGCCGAAAAAGAAAAGATTTCGCCGTCTGCGGACGGCGAGGAGGCTTGCGCAGCCTCCACTGCGCAAACTTTTGAAAAAGTTTGATCAAAACTTTCGTCAAGCGGACGAAACTTGTTCGTTTTTCCAACAACCTGCGAGCCTTCCGAATGAATGCACGTTCGGAAGGCTCGATTATATTGATGATATTTACGCTTTTACCTTCAAGGTCACGATCTCAAAGCCGCCGAGCTTAACGCTGACAGTGCCGTCCTTGACGGGAAGCTCCTCGATCTCACGCTCCATCAGGTCGCAAAGGAACACACGCTGTGTGGGGATTCCCAATTTTACGTTGACCGTAGTGCGGCAATTGCGGGATTCGTACATGCGGATCACAGTGTCGCCGTCTCTTTCCGCCTCCTTGACCGTCTCGCAAATAATGTTCTCACGATCCAGAGTAACAGCCGAGAACGCGGTGGGCAAGCAATCGCTCTCTCCCGTTGCGGCAATTGCCACCATGGGCTCGTTGAGATAGTACGCCTCTTTGGCAACGTCGGTCTCCCTCAGCGCCCCTTGGTGCGGAAGCAAGGAATAGGTCACGGGAATCTCGCCTTGGTCCGCCTCAGGATTGGGATAGGTGGGAGAGCGCAGAATGGAAAGCATGATCACACCGTCATGGATATCGTGACCGTACTTGCAATCGTTCATCAGCGCGACACCATAGTCGCCTTCGGAAAGATCTGCGTACTTGTGCGCGCAAACCTCAAAACGTGCGGCATCCCAAGAGGTATTCTTGTGCGTAGGGCGTTCAACCGTACCGAATTGGATCTCGTAAGTCGCCTTGTCGGAATTAACGTCCACGGGGAATGCGACCTTGAGCATCTGATGGCGCTCGTGCCAATCCGCAACCGTTTCAAAATCGATGCGAGTAGTATCATCGTAGAACCAGACCGTTTGCGCTACGGTGGAATGCATATAGGGACGCAGGATGCGGATACCGCGACGGATGCCGTCGTCAAGAACGCTGACCTCGCTTACCTCGTTCAAGGTGCGATACTTCTCGGCGGAATACGCCTGCCACTCCCACGCGTCATAGTTGTCGGGATAATCGGCGTACACGCGCATCTCGTTTCCAACCGTTCCCTCTTTGATCACCTCGCGTGCCGCCTGCTTATCGTAGATCGACGTGATCTGCCAGCAATCGTTAAAGGTAACTCTCAATCGGTTGGTCTCCACGTGTTTTGTGTTGATGGAAACGTGATTTTCCGCGCAGAACGCATCGGTTGCAAGATATCCCTTGGAAGGGATCGCGTCGCGCGTTTTGACGGTCTTGCCGTTCACCTTGACCGTGCCGCATGTATTGAAAGAGTGCGGATTGAACACCACGTAGCCGTGCTTGCGGTCGATGCCCTTTGCGATGGTCTGATAAACGTCTGCAACAACCCCGTTACCGATCTCTTTGACCGTGTTATAATCAATGTCGCTCTGGTCATAAACCTCTTTGATGGAAGAACCCGGGATGATGTCGTGGAACTGGTTGGTCAGAATCATCTCCCAGCCGCGGTGCAATTCCTTTTTGGGGAACGCCTTGCCCGCAAGTGCCTTTGCGGTGACGCCGAGCAATTCGGCATTCTCATAAAGGAATTCGCATTGGCGGTTGTTGCGCTTGTTACGCGCCATGGTTGTATAAGTGCCTCTGTGATATTCAAGATAGAGTTCCCCGTGCCACATGGGTACATCGGTGCGAGAGGCGAGACTATTTTCCAAACGCTTTAAGTAATTGCCCGCAAAGTCGATCTTGAATTTGGGAGCGCCGGGAATTCCCATCGAGGCACGCTTGGCAAGCTCCAGATGTGCCGGTGTCGGTCCGCCGCCTCCGTCACCGTAACCAAAGGTCAGAATTGCCTCGTTGTGCAGATTTTTTTGCGTGTAGCGGCGATAGGTTCCGCGCACCATTTTCGCACCCGTGTTGCAAACGTAGGTACAATGCTTATCGGTCTTACCGCCCTTATCGTCCTGCGCGGTGATAAAGTGCGTGTTGATCTCAGTGCCGTCAATTCCCTTCCAACGGAAGGTGTCGTACGGCATGCGGTTAGTATCGTTCCAGGAGATCTTGGATGTGACGAACCAATCCACGCCGCTCTTGCGCAAGATCTGCGGAAGTGCTGCCGTGTAGCCAAACACATCTGGCAACCAAAGCACACGGTTCTCGACTCCAAACTCGTCAAGGAAGAAATTCTTGCCGTAAAGCACCTGACGCACAAGGCTCTCACCCGAAGAAAGGTTGCAATCCGCCTCGACCCACATCGAGCCCTCGCACTCCCATCTTCCCTCCTTGATACGCTGTGCCACCTCGCGGTAGAGCGTGGGAGCTTCCTCCTTAAGATTTTGATAAAGGAACGCCTGCGAAGACATGAATTTGTAATCGGGATAGCGCTTCATCAAGGAAAGGACCGTTGCAAAGGAACGCTGTACCTTTTCACGGGTCTGCTTGAGCGTCCAGAGCCATGCGCAGTCGATGTGCGTATGCCCGATACCGATGGTGGTGCCTGCCGACTCATTACAGAGTTTTCCGTAAAATTCCTCAGCCAAAAAGCGGTGCGCTTCCTCTGCAGAGGCTTCAAATTCCGCACTGTTAACGTCATAAAGCTCCAGCATCGACACCGCACGCCACAAGTAATCCACGATCAGCGAGTAGTCATTTCCCTCTGCATCAAGGCAATCTAAGAGTTCAAAGGGATAACGCACGTCGTAGTAAAGCGCCTCCACAGAGGGACGCAGCTCCATCGTGCTGACAAACAACTTGGCGCTTGGAACGTTGCTACCCGTGTAAGCATAAAGCGCAACGTCAAAGCGTTCCCCGTTTGGCAACGGAAGCTCGCGGTGATTGGTGTCAAGACCTTGGATCAATTCTCCGTTGATATAGATGATAAACTGCGGATTTTGGGCATCCCAGCCGTCCCGATCGGTCTCAACCTTCAAAAAGGTGTTGGGGGCGGTCGGTGTTACCGCAAAACGAAACCATGCATGGCTGTCGTTGCCGTTTCCCCAAGCGGTGCCGCAGGTGTAAGCCTCCATCGCATCGAGCGAGGGCGGCGTATGCCCCGTTTTATAGTCGCAAGGAGAAATGGAAATTCCTTCGACTGTTTGCTTGTTTTTCCAGATCTGTTCGGACAGGATCTTCAGATATTGCTTGATCTTTCGAAGCTTATTGTTCATAAAAACCTCCGTTGAAAGCACTTTTACAGGCGTAATTTGATAATTTTATTTTATCATATCTCCTCTTGCTTTTCAACTGTTATTGTGATATAATTTTTATGGTATTGTGATATTTTAAAAAGGAGCCTCTAAACATGGAACCGAAATTATTGACCGCCGAGAGATTTGTAGACATGAGCACCGAGATCTCTTACCGCTACGTTTACAGCGACACCGAATATTTTCGTCCGCACTTTCATGATTATTACGAATTGTTTCTCTTGCTTGACGGAAAGGCAACGCATCTGGTCAACGGCACAAAGATCCCTGTCAGCCGTGGCACGCTGGTTTTTATCCGTCCGCATGACGTGCATGACTACATTTTGCGCGACGGCGTGAAATTTTCGATGCTCAATATCACACTGACCGCCGCTACAGCGGATGCGCTGTTCGGCTATCTTGCCGACGGTTTTCCCACCTCCTCCCTGCTCCGTTCCACACTTCCCCCACAGGTGACATTGAGCGAAAATGAGTTGGAATACGTTCTCTCGCACATGACAACGATCCGCACGATTGAAAAAGAGGATCACGGAAGGCTCAAAACCGCGCTCCGCATCCTGGTCTTTCGGATCTTCACCCGTTTTTTTGCGGATTTCCGAAAAAAAGCCGACGAAAAAACACCACTTTGGCTCACGGAGCTTTGCGAAACGATGCAAAAGGACGGCAATTTTACCTATGGTCTTTCCCGTATGCTGGAGCTGACCGACAAAACACGCGAGCATTTGGCGCGAAGCCTAAAAAAACATATGGGCGTCACACCATCGGAATTTATCAATGATCTGCGGCTTCGGATGATCGCCAATATGCTAAAAAACAGCAACCACGACATTGCCGACATCATTTTCGAAAGCGGGTTTGGCAACATCAGTTGGGCATCGGAGCTTTTCAAGAAAAAATACGGCATGACCATGTCGGAATATCGGAAAGGAATATAAAAAAGCTCCCCAAGGGAAAGCCTTGGGGAGCTTGATTGTTAAATCAGTGAATGATGCAACGCTCGGTGTCCTTATCAAAGATGTGGATTCTTTCCATATCGAAGCCGATCTTGATATTGTCACCTGCGCGAGTGGTGGAACGAGAGGAAACGCGAGCGGTCAGCTTGCCCTCTTCTCCAACCTTGAGGTAAAGATAGATCTCTGCACCCATAAGCTCAGTTACGTCGACGTCAACGTTGAGCGT
>JAZQXI010000045.1:0-3094 GCA_045632805.1 Eubacteriales bacterium
GCACGTAAGTGCTCTCGAATTCGCTTGCGAATTCTTTCTCCTGCAGAGCGCGAAATCCACCCCGAACGGCGCTTTTCTTTTTGCCAAGCTGCAATTGCTTGCAATTGCGGCTGAGCTTGCGAAGCCTCTTTCATTTTGCGCCTTCTTGGTCAAAAGAAAAAGCGGTATAAACGAGTTTGTGCAATTTCATAAACTGTACGCCTTTTCTCTACACTCTGAAAACACCGCTTGCTATGCAAGCGGTGTTTTGTTATCAAGTTTTAATACCAAATAAACAAATTTGTCAACCCGAATTGCAAGAGCAACGCGGCGGTGAGCGCCACGGTCGAGATCCACGCCGCCGAAAGCTCACGCTTGACTAAGAACCAAATGCAGTAGATCAAGGAAACGAGAAGGAGCGGGGAAAGGATCGCTTCGGTGATCCAAGGCAGAAGCACGCCAAGCTCCCAATTTGTGCCGTATCCCCAGCCGGTTTCAATCTGTTCGACTGAGATACCAAAGGTCCAGATCAAATGGATCAGATTGGAAAAGGAGAGCATTACCGTGAATATGATGCCAAAGGGATCGCTTTTTTGACGCATGTTTGGTCTCCTTTCTCAAAGAGGTTATGCCGCAATGGGGAAGTTCTCACGCGTATTCCCCACAAGCGCGCAGGAGAGCGCAAAGCGCGGGTCGAGGTAGTAGATCTCAATGGATGCGCTGCGTACGCGCAGGCTTGCCATGACGACGGGAACGTAAGGTGTGGGATTGCAGTAATAGGGGTTCTTGTTGGAAAGATCGCCGCCACCTGTGATGTTGCCAAACATTTCACCCCATCCGCCGTAGTAGTTGAGGTATTCTTGAAAATCGTTGTAGTGATTGTAGGTGTAGAAAAGATAGCGCTCGTTGGGATCGACGATTGCGTCACCGTTGCGATCATAGCGCGCGTAAACGATGCGTGCCGCGCCGCGGGTAATCGAGTAGCCATCGTTATAAGGCTCCATCGGATAACCGGGATCGCAATCGGTCCCCGTTGTTCCAATATCAATTTCATAGTATTGGAGCGAGCCGCCGCAGCCGCTGATTTCGGGGAGGACGGGTTCATAGGGGTAACGGTTGGTGTCGCCGCTGAATTCGGTGTGGTTGAGACGGAGATATTCGCCCCAGATGCTGGAGGTGGGCTTTTTGTTCTTGCCGCTGACATAGTTTGCGGGAACGTCACCAAAGGCGTAGACGTATGCCGCAACCTCTTCAAGGGTGATGTACGCGCCGCCGCGATAGACACGAAAGACCTCGTCACCATTTTCATCCACCACCACATAAGTGTCGGTACCGATATACCATGTGTCGGTGTTGCGGATGTAGGATCCGTTTTGCATGGGGCGGTTTTGCGCGAGCGTGGGGGCTTGATCGGGAACGGTAAGACTGCCCGAAAGAAGCCCGTACTGCGTGCGCATGAGGGCATCCTGTGGGCTGTAGGCGGGGATGTAATTTTCATAGAACGCTTCCGCGTCGGTGTAGTCCAGAACGGGCGGGGGAGTGATCTCTTGGGCGGTGACGATGATGAGAATGTGTGCCGAACGGGTGCCAAGGGTCGCCGTGATTGTGACCTCGCCCTCCATGCGTGCTTGGACCAGCCCTTCTTGCGTGACCGTGATCGCATCGCTATCGGTCGTCCAAATCACACGGGAAAGCTCCTCGTCGCTGATATTCAGCTCCAGTTGAACGGTATCCTCGGGCTCCAGATGAAGGATACTGTTGTTATTGAATTTGAGAGGCGTTTCGGTGACCGTAATGAGCGCGCGTGCACTGACACTGCCGATTTTTGCCGTAACGGTGGCAGTTCCAAGCTTTTGCGCTGTTACAAGTCCCGTGTTGCTGACGCTGACTGCATCATTGGAGCTTGACCACGAGACGTTTGTAAGGTCACTTTCGTCAAGATCCAATTGGAGCTGTAGCGTCTCACCAAGCTCCAAATCCAATCTGCCGCCGTTGAGGATTTCAAGGGAAGCAATATGACTTTGGCTTTGATTCTGACTCTGTGTTTCGAGGGGGTCGCGTTCGGGCATCTGACAGCCGAACAACGAGACCGAAAGCAGGGTCAGGATCAATAAAAACGCCGACGCGCGGCGAGAGAAGTTCTTTAACATGATAAAGGGTACTCCTTTGATTTTGCTACCTATATTATATCGCAAAAAAGGTGAACCGTCAAGAGGAAAGGATGAAAAAAGCACGCGCCCGAAGGCGCGTGCCTAAATCAAAAGTTGTTGGTAGAATAGAATTACTCGTAAATAACTTCGATTGCGGTAATTCTTGCCTGACCGTTGGTTGCGGTGCCGGTATTACCAACACTAAACGTAACGGAGTCAGCGTTAACCGTTACAACCTCGTCGGAAGCAACGATGTTGCCGTCAAGTGTGAGTGCGCCGCTGTTCTGGGAAGCGTAAGTAATCTTAACGGAAACGATGGTCTTTCCTTCCGCTACAGTAATTACAACGGCGGGGGATTCATTTTGATAAATTCTCCAGTTCGTTCCGTTTGTATAATACTTACCGGTATGTTGACCGCCGGTAGCAGTGACCGTGATATTTGCATCCATAGTCAACGTATCATACTGCACACCATTTGTCCAACCATTTGCATTTGCATAGTCAGCGATGGAAACGGAAACTGTAGGTTCGAAATCACCCGAATCATCATTGCCGCCCTGATCATCATCGCCGCCTGCGGTGGAATTGATGACAGCGGTGCAGCCTTCGGCGATCTGGTTGGTGTTGTTGTAAACGGTGATCGTACCGGTAACGGTGATATTATCACCAATCTCAACCTTCGTGCCCATTCTGAATGCGAGGATGCGGTTGCCGGCGTCATCCTTGATCCAAACGGACATATTGTTCCACTGATCGGACCACTCATAGTAGATGTTGTCCACGGTACCGGTCAGAACAACTTCAGCACCTGCAGCTGCCGTCAAAGCGTCTGCGATATTGGTAATCGTGCCTGCGGGAGGAGTAGGAGTCGTGCCGCCCTGATCATCATCGCCGCCTGCGGTGGAATTGATGACAGCGGTGCAGCCTTCGGCGATCTGGTTGGTGTTGTTGTAAACGGTGATCGT
>JAZQXI010000046.1:0-12569 GCA_045632805.1 Eubacteriales bacterium
CTCCCAAGACCTCTTCTGCCCACTATATAATAGATAGGTCGAAATACGCCGTCGGAAGTCTTCCTTGCCCTACCCCCTATGCCCAATAACGAGGACAAAAGTTTTTGTCATTTTGGGAGAAATTCGGTCTGTCGTTTAACAAAAAAATGATAAAAGGTCTCCGAATGCGATTGTATTCGGAGACCTTTTGTTATTCTTATGGCATTGTATGATGTGCAATTTTCAGGTGTTTCAGCATCACCGTTCTGCTTTTTTCGTCATATACTGACATCGAAGGAGGTGCAATCACTATGCAGGATTATCAAAACGGCTGTATTGCCGTAATCGGCTCCGTAACGCAGGCAATGCGAGCGCAAAAGGTACTTGCTAACGCCGCGATTCGTACAGAACTGGTCAAGACGGGCGGAAAAGCAAGCTTGCGCGGATGTGCGTATGCACTATCCTATCCCTGTGCGCAGGACGGCAACGTCAAAAACATCCTCCTCCGTGCCGGCATCCGCGTGCGTAACGTGGGAAAGGAAGACTCGGATGATCTACCTTGACAACGCCGCTACGAGCTTTCCCAAGCCTCCCCGTGTCATTCTTGAACAAACACGCTGTATGCGCTTCTACTGTGGGAATGCGGGGCGCGGGTCTCACGCCCTCGCTCTTGCCGCCGCTGAAAAGATTTATGAATGCCGTTCGGCGCTCGCTGATTTTTTAGGAACAGCAGGAGCGGAACGGATCGTTTTTACCGCAAACACAACCATGGCACTCAATACCGTCATCAAAGGTGTTCTGCGAAAAGGAGATCATGTTCTGATTTCGGATATGGAGCACAACGCGGTGCTTCGCCCTCTTGCGAAAATGGCAGCCCAAGAAAGGATCACCTACACGATCTTCCCCACATTCCCAAACGATCCAAGCCGAACGAATGGGCAGATCTTAGCTTCTATTCTGGAACGCATCCGTCCCGACACTCGCCTGCTGATCTGCGCGCACGCATCCAATATCTGTTCGGCAACACTTCCGATCGAACAGATTGGCGCGCTGTGTCGGGAGCGAGGAATTCTTTTTTGTGTGGACGCGGCACAATCTGCAGGACACCTTCCCATCGACGTGGAGAAAATGCAGATCGATTTTCTCTGCGCCCCCGGTCACAAGGGGCTTTTGGGACCGCAAGGAGTCGGGATTCTGGCGCTTGGGAAAGACGCTGTATGCAACACACTAACCGAGGGTGGGAGCGGTTATCATTCGCGCGACATCTCCATGCCAGAAGAGCCGCCCGAACGGTACGAAGCAGGCACCCTTCCCTTGCCTTCGATCGCGGGACTTTGGGAAGGTATTCGCGAGATACAAAGAAGAGGTGTGGACAGCGTTCACACGCACGTGAGCGCACTCAACCAACGCCTTGCCGATCGATTGGCAAAAATGCATAAAATAACGCTCTATGCCCCGCATCACCGCGGCTGCGTATTGCTCTTTTCCTCGCCGCTGTGCAGTGCCGATCAACTGGCACAGGAATTGGACGCGCAGGGCTTTTGTGTACGCGCAGGACTACACTGCGCACCGCTGGCGCACACAACGCTTGGAACGCCCGCAGATGGGGCAATTCGCGTCAGTCCATCGGTATTCAACACCGCGGCGCAGATCGACGCCTTTGCCGATTCGATAGAACGAATTCTTTACAAATAAGCCAAAGGGCTTTCGCAAGTTGCGAAAGCCCTTTGGCTTCAAAGATATTACTGAAAATTCAACTCGTTGCAAACCTTTTCGCCGTCGGCAGTGTAGACTGCAAGAACGCAACCGCGGTAGTAGTTCTTGGAGTTCCAGTTGCAAAGCGCCACCTCCATGGTAAGCTCCTGCCCTGCATACTGCTTAAGCCAGCTATACTGCGAAGAGTTCGAACAATAAAGCATCAGCTCTGTTCCGTCGCTTCCAACAATATAGATATTGGAATAGTAGGCTTGATCAACCACCTTCACGCTTGCCTGCAGCACATATACCTCTGCGGTGTGATCCTCACTGACCGCATAATCCTTGATCTCTGCAAGCGTCTTTCCCGTGATAAAGGTTTCCGTGGAATACTCGTGCGAGCCATAATAATTTGCAATCAGCTCACAATCATCGATACAGGTCTCGCCCAACGTAGCATCATCCTTCACAGCAACGGATCTCGTACCGCGAATAACGATCTCCTGTCCAAGCTCGATCTGATTCAGCACTTCCGCAGTCGTACGGACCGCAATCACGCCGCTTTCGTCGATCAGATAGAATGCTTTTTGGTTGACGCAGGAAGGTCCAACGATTCCCTTAACGGTAACGATCTCACCTTTGGCGGTGTTGATCGCTTCCAAAACGGTAATGCTTTCCACCTGTTGCGTCTCTTCAACGGTGATGGTTACGGTCTCGCTGTAGGTCTTGCCGTTGTAGTGACCCGTAATGGTAACGGTTGCCGTGCCGGGCTCCAGACAATCCATGATCGTCTCGCCACCCTCAACGCGGAAATCCACAACCGCCGTATTGCTGGAAGTGTAGCTGATGGTTGCGTTCGTAAAGCCGAGAAGCTCGGAGGAAACCGCAGTGGTCAGCACCAGCGCGGGGTTCGCGCCATAGGATGTCGCGAACTGATCCACTGCGTAATACTTCACCACGTGCTCAGCGGTATCATTCTTATCAAAGGTAAAGCCTTCGTCCTTGACTGCGATAGGAAGGAAACGGTAAACACAGCCCGCATTGGAGGACTTTGCGTTAAGAACCATCAGATAAACGGTGCAGATCTTTCCGTCGAATTCATCCAGCCAGGAGAAGTCGCCGCCGTTGCACTGCGAGTATGTGTAGGTACCCGTGGTACCGTCTAAATCATTGAAATAGTAGTTGGTAAAGCCGTTACCGGGCGCCTTTTTCACCAATGCATTGACCTTAAAGATCTTGGTGGTGATGTCTTCGGTGACGGGGGTGTCCAACATCTCCTTGACGGTGGACTCGGTGATCCATGTCTTGTCAAAGTCGTAGTTGCCGCTGTCAACGGAGATCAATGTTGCGGATTCCATCTGGTTACAACCCTTGTAGCCAAAGGTTGCGGCATTGTTTTGTTCGCTCTCAAGGATCCAGTAGGTCTTGCTTGCAGCGATCTCTACTTTGTCACCGATCTTAACGCGCTGCGCGGCATCGGCGTCGTAAACGTAGATCGAAGCGGTGTTATCCACCAGAATAAAGCCGCTGGGCTTCATACCGTTTGCAAAGGTAATACGTGCGACTACACCGGTGAGCTTCAGCTTTGCGCCGATCTCGGCGTCTCTTGCCTGTGCGACGGTTGCCGCGGTGTAGGTGGAAACGTCAATGTCTTCCTGATTGGACTCAAACTCGATCAGCCAAGCGTTCTTGACCTCTTTGGTACCGTTGTAGTTCTGCAGAGTGCAGTACAGAAGTACTGTGTCGCCCTTATAAGGCTTTTCTGCCATGTCGGCGTATCCGATCGAACCGTCAGAGCTGTAGGTACCGTAAACCGCGATGCTGCCGGTCTCGTCCTCGATGACCATGGCACCGTAAGCCGCGTTGGTAACACTCTTGACCGTTCCGCGGATGTAGTAGCGCTCGGTGGTCAGATTTCCCGGCTCACCGCAAAGCTCCAGCGCCTCGGCAATGGTGATCACCTCATAGTCGGGCGTCTGGTTGTTATTATTGTTATCGTTGTTGTTATTGTTATTATTGTTGTTGCTATCATTGTTGTTATTGTTGTTGGGAGTCTGATTGTTTCCGCCGTTGTCGGTGGTCTCCTCGTATCCGGGCAGGAATTTTTCCATGTGGAAGCAGGAGGTGAGAGACAGGAGCGTTGCAAGGGAAAGGATCAGCGCAAGTACTTTTAACATCTTCATAGCTTGTTCCTCTTTCTTTTTTTACAAAATATTTTGGACGCTTGAAAAATCAGTTAAAATAGCCTTCTCTGTAAAGTAATTCCGCGATCAGAACCGCACCGCCTGCCGCACCGCGCAGGGTGTTATGCGAAAGACCGACGAACTTGTAGTCAAACAGCGTATCCTCGCGGAGTCTGCCAACCGTAACGCCCATGCCGCCATAAATGTCACGGTCAAGACGCGCCTGCGGACGGTTATCCTCCTCAAAGTAGGTGCTGCACTGCTCGGGAGCGTGCGGAAGCTTCAGCTCCTGCGGTTTTCCCGAGAAATTCTTCCACTCCTCAAGGATCTGTTCCTTGGTGGGCTTATTTTCAAACTTTACAAATACCGCCGCGGTGTGACCGTCGGTAACGGGCACGCGGATGCATTGCGTGGTGATCAGGGGAGCATCTGCCTTGACGATCTCGCCGTTTTCGACATGACCCCAAACACGCAGAGGCTCCTGCTCACTCTTCTCTTCCTCGCCGCCGATGTAGGGGATGACGTTGTCGATCATCTCGGGCCACTCATTAAAGGTCTTACCCGCGCCCGAAATTGCCTGATAAGTGGTGGCAACCACTTCCTTGATGCCGTATTTGAGCAGAGGGGTCAGAGCGGGAACGTAGGACTGGATGGAGCAATTGGGCTTGACTGCGATAAAGCCTCTCTTGGTTCCAAGGCGCTTGCGCTGTGCCGCAATGACCTCCAAGTGCGCATCGTTGATCTCCGGAATGACCATGGGAACGTCGGGCGTCCAGCGGTTTGCGGAGTTGTTGGAGACCACGGGGATCTCTGCCTTGGCATAAGCCTCCTCCAATGCGCGGATCTCGTCCTTTTTCATATCCACCGCGCAGAACACGAAGGAGCAGAGCTTGCCAACCTCCTCGATCTGTGCCGCGTCCACGACAACCATATCCTTGAACTGCTCGGGCATTGGAACACTCATCTTCCAACGGCTTCCCACCGCGTCCTCGTATCTCTTTCCCGCGGAGCGAGCGGATGCCGCCAGCACCGAAACCTCAAAATAAGGGTGATCGGAAAGGAGGGTCAAAAAGCGCTGACCAACCATACCCGTGGCGCCGATGACGCCGACTTTCATCTTGTTCATAGCATTTGTCCTTTCGATTTGCGCCGTCTTGGCGAAAATAATAAATATATTATACACGATTTCCATTCAAAAAGCAAGAGCCGTTCGCCATTTTTCGCGCGACAAATATAGAAAAATCGATTGAAAAAACGCGTGGATTGTGCTATAATGAATAAAAATGCATATCCATTGGAGAAACACAGATGAAATTGGAACTTGTTGCTACTTGCCTGTTTGGACTTGAAAAGCTCTTGGGCGAGGAAATCGATGCCTTGGGGCTGCGCCGTCTTGACACCATGGACGGACGCGTCACCTTTGAAGGGGAGCTATCCGACATACCCCGCGCCAATATCTCTTTGCGTTGCGCCGAGCATGTCTTTATCAAATTGGCATCCTTCCCCGCCACCACCTTTACAGAGCTTTTTGACGGTGTCAGAGCCGTTGCGTGGGAGGATTGGATCGGCAAGCTTGACGCCTTTCCCGTAAAAGGTCACGCCATCAAAAGTAAGCTCTACTCGGTTCCCGACTGCCAAAGCATCATCAAAAAGGCTGTGGTCGAGCGTTTGAGCGCACACTATGGAGTCAAGTGGTTTGCGGAAAGTGAGACAAAATATCAGATTGAATTTTTCCTCTTTAAGGACGTAGCAAGCCTGATGATCGACACCTCGGGAATTCCCCTCCACAAGCGTGGCTACCGTCCCGAAGCAGGTCCCGCCCCCTTGCGTGAGACGTTGGCGGCGGCTCTGGCTCTGACCGCACGCCCGCGCGAAGACACCCTTTTTTGGGATCCCATGTGCGGCTCGGGTACCATTGCCATTGAGGCTGCGCTGATCCTTTCCAACCGTGCGCCGGGGCTTGGTCGATCATTTGCAGGGGAGGCGTTTGCCCAACTCCCCAAAAAGCTTTGGACGGATGCTCGTGAGGCGGCGGAAGCGGCAATCAAACGCGACTCCCAATACGAAGTATATGCGTCTGATATCGACGAGGATATTCTGGACGTGGTCTACGAAAACGCGTTGCGTGCGGGCGTTGAGGAGCATCTCAATATTTTTAGCGCCGATGTACGCAAGATCCAAAAGCCTGCTCCCGACCGTCGTGGCACGATCGTTTGCAATCCTCCCTACGGCGAGCGTTTGATGACACCCGCCGAGGCAGAACAGCTCTACCGCGATATGGGACGCGCCTTTTCCTCTCTTTCCCCGTGGCAGATCTATATCATCACCTCACACCCGCAATTCGAGCGCTTTTACGGGGCACGCGCCGACAAGATCCGCAAGCTCTACAACGGCATGATCCCGTGTAATCTTTATCAGTATTTTAAGCCCTGAAAACAAGGAAGGAGAACGGATATGTACCCGTATCAGAATCCCGCTCTCTCCGTCGGCGAACGGGTTGAAGATTTGCTTTCGCGCATGACTGTTACAGAAAAGATCGGTCAGATGACACAAAGCCTTTACGGCTTCCGCTGTTACACAAAAAACGAGCATGATGTGATTCTTTCCGATGACCTGTACCGCGAAATCGACCGTTTTGGCGGCGTTGGCGCGATATATGGGCTATTCCGCGCCGATCCATGGTCGCAAAAAGATCTTGAATCGGGGCTTGTTGGACCTCTTGCTGCGCAAACGCGCAATCGGATTCAAAAATACGCCGTGAACAACACCCGTCTTGGAATTCCGATCCTATTTGCAAGTGAATGTCCGCACGGGCATCAGGCTCCGGGCGGATATATGCTTCCCGTCAATTTGGCATGTGCCGCTTCCTTTTCCCCACGCATGGTGGAAAAGGCGTTCGAGGTATGCGGCAAACAAATGCGCGACACGGGCGTGGACTTGGCATTCCTTTCGGTGTTGGATATACTCCGCGACCCCAGATGGGGCAGATGCGAAGAAACCTTTGGAGAGGACCCGTTCCTCGCCTCGCAAATGGCACGCGCCACAATCAGCGGCGTCCGCCGCACAGGTGTTTCGACGGTTGCGAAACATTTTTGCGCCCAAGGCGAAACCACGGGAGGCGTCAATGCCAGTGCCGCGAACATTGGCGAGCGTGAGCTGCGCGAAATCCACCTCCCCGCCGCGCGTGTTTCTGTTGCGGCTGGCGCTGATATGGTGATGGCGACCTATAACGAAATTGACGGTGTGTACTGTTGCGCCAATGAACACCTGCTTAACGGAATTCTACGCAACGAGCTTGGCTTTGACGGTGTCGTGATGTCGGACGCACTTGCAATCAACGGATTGGATGCAATCACAGGAGATGACGCCCTCTCTGCCGCAACAGCACTTCGCGCAGGCGTTGACATGGGACTTTTGGATGACGTAGGCGACCGACTCATTCGCGCGATTGCACGTGGATTGATGGCGGAGAACGAGCTTGACACTGCCGTGCGCCGTGTGCTGACGCTGAAATTCAAGCACGGATTGTTTGAAAATCCCTATACCGACGAAGGAAAGGATTCGCGTGACTATACGCCGGAGTCCTACCCCGTTGTAAAGGAATTGACCGCAGAGAGCGTGGTCTTGCTCAAAAACAGCGACTGTTTGCTACCGCTCGACAAATCCGCTGTACGCTCTATTGGAATTGTGGGACCGAACGCAGACAACGTCTACGCGCAAATGGGTGATTACACCCCTCCTCTGCGTGACGGCATGTGCATAACTCCCTATATGGGACTTCGACAGTATTTGGCAGAAAATACACCACTCACCTCCTTAATCCGTCCGTCTCTCGCGGACACGCTGAACGAAACCGTATCCGTTTTACGCGACTGTGAGGTCGTGCTGGCGTGCCTTGGAGGCACGTCCAGCCGTTTTTCGGGCACTCATAGCAACCAAAACGGTCAGGTGGTTGACCACGGCGATATGGATTGCGGCGAAGGTGTTGACAGCAGTACGCTGAAGCTCCCCGGGGAACAGATCGCCTTGCTCCGAAAATTGAAGGAATGCGGCAAAACCGTTATCACGGTTTTGATCGGCGGTCGTCCGTATGCAATGGAGGAGATCGACCGCTACTCAGATGCGCTGTTCTGCACCTTTTATCCGGGGACATGTTTTGGCGAGCTGTTTCCGCAACTTCTTTTTGGAGATCGCGCGCCTGCCGGACGTTTGCCCGTGAGTCTACCAGACCGCGTGGGCCAGCTCCCTGTATACTATAACCACAAAAATTCCTATTCCGCCATGCGCTACCGCGAATCAAACGGTGCACCGCGTTATCCCTTTGGATGCGGCATCACCTACACGGATTTTTCCTACGAGCTTCGTCACGCTCCAAGCGAACAAGAACCTTACGTCGACTTGGAAATTTGCAACGTGGGAAGTCACGCGGCACATGCAGTTCCCCAACTGTATTTATGCCGCCGAACCGGCATCGTCACCCCACGCGCGCGCATACTCTGCGCATTCGACAAGCTTCTTTTACACCCCAATAAAACCCAATCGCTACGCCTTGAGATTCCGCAATGGGCGCTGAAGCAGGTGGATCAAGAATACCGCGAGCGCACCGTTCACGGTTTGTTTGATTGGTTTGTATCCGATTGCGGCAAAGATCGGATTTCCCAAAGCGGCGTGTATCTTTGATAAGACGAGAAGGTGCTATCTCACGCTCGTGTGAGATAGCACCTTCTTGTTACTCTTTCTTTTTCCGCATACGCGGCAGGTCAATGCGCACAATGCCTACGATGATCGAGGTCATGGCAAAGATCTCTGTGATGATTCCGGGGATGGAAAAATTGATGACGTTGTAGATCAGCCAGCACGGAGACGAGCCAAAACTGACAACGCGCACCAAAAACGGATCACGTAACGCAAGTGACACCGTGGTAAAGATCATACCGCCAAGAGGCAGAAGCGCCAACGCTCCGTCTCCCTGCCACCATGAAAAGATCGCCGCTCCGGTAAACATGGCGATAAACACAGCGTACCAAACGGGAGATGCCGCCCATTTGCGCTCCGAGCGGAAATAGAACACCACGCCGCGCAAAATGGCGATCCCGTTGAGGATCCCGCCCGCCGCCGCGCCAAGCAACAAAAAGTGGAGCGTCCACATCACGTTACCCGATAGCTGAAACAGCACGATCCCCTGCTGTGTCTTGCGCTGAAAGGATGCGACTCCAAGGATCGCGGCAACGATGCCGATCCCCTGCACGAACCAATCCCACAGCGTCATACTCCCCAACCATTCAATCATTGATGAACTCCTTTGTCACGTAAAGATTCAAATCCCACGCGGGCACGCCTCGTTTGCGTCTCAAATAAAAGCCTCGGTATACAGGGAACGCCTCGTGTATCTGCAGCGGCAGCGCAAACAGATCCTCGTTGCGGTGATAGAGGGAGACCAGCAGCTTGGGATACGTTCGCAAAATGCTCTCGCGTGAGCCGATCAAAGCCTCTTTTTCCGAGCCCTCTACATCATATTTGATATAGTCCACGTCTTCGCCGCTCAGCACGTCATCCAGCCGCTCTGCCGCACAGGAAACCAGTTTTACCGGACGCTCGGAAAGGCTCTCGGAGCGATTTTGACCAAACGACGCGTTGCGGTTGCCGCTCTTATCAAAATAGAGCACGGTCTTTTCCGACCAAGCTCCCGCAGGGATACACCGAACGGAGCAACGCATCTCCTCGGCGGCATAACATTCCAGCTTTTTGTAATTGCGGGCGTCCGGCTCCATCGCATAAACCGTTTGCAAGTGTCCTTGGCATTTTTCGATCAATTCGCGCACCGTGTCGCCGTTATAAGCGCCAAGATCCGCCGCTTGACGGATGGTTTCGGGACGAAGGATCTCACGCCACACGGCATCCTCATCGCTCTCGGCGTCAAGGAGATAGCGGATATTCCCCGTCAGCTTATAAGAGAGGACATTATCAAAAATACGAAGGGATTCCTCATCCGAAAAAAGCGCACGTGCCGCCGCCAATTCCTCTTTGTGCGCATCGAAAAACGCTTGATCAAACAATCCGTCACCGAAAGCGGGAACGTCGGGGGCGTACAGCTCGGTCTCGTTGGCAATATGCAAAATGTTTTCCAGTACGTCCTCGCGCGAAGTGCCAAAGGAAAGAAGCACGATCAGATGTTCGGCACCATACTCCGCCTTCACGTCACTCCACGAGCGCACGGGCATTCCGTGAAAGAGCTTTTGGCGGACAAAACCGTCGCTGGCAAACACCCCACGAACGTGTATTCCCTTCTCTGCACAAGCGGCAAGGATCTTATCGGCACCGTTGCCCATGCCGTACAGGACAATCGTTTTTTGAGTGGAAGCCAAGTACTCCCACAGATCGGTTTTGATATTGGGAAGCATCCAACTTTCTCCTTTCTCCTGCACTTGGCAAATTCGCATTTATCATATCACAAACCCCTGCAAAAGTCAACCGTTTTTTCCCAACTTCGCCTTGACTTTTCCTCTCTTTTGTTGTATACTGAACACATCAACCACCAAAAAGGAGGACAAAACATGAACGATTGCTTATTCTGCAAGATCATCAAAGGAGACATTCCCTCTACCAAGGTATACGAAAACGAATGGGTCTACGCCTTCCGCGATATTGCCCCCATGGCGCCCGTGCATATTCTGGTCGTTCCAAAGGAACATATCGTGTCCACCGACGGCATCAACGAAGAAAACAGCGCATACGCGGCGCGTATTTTTGAGGTGATTCCCAAAATTGCCGCATCGGAAGGACTCTCCAACGGCTACCGTGTCATCACCAACTGCGGCGAGGACGGCTGCCAGAGCGTCAAGCATCTGCACTTCCACATCCTCGGTGGCAAAAAGCTGCCCGATCAAATGGCGTAACCTCCGTTTAAAATCACATCAACGCCCACCGCTTTCAAGCGATGGGCGTTTTTTCTTTTTCTGCATCAATCCGCCACACGGCGCATATTCTTTAGAATAGTAAAATTTTAGCATGCTAAATTTTTTTGAGAAAAAACTCTTGACAAGGTGCATCTTCTGTATTATAATAATTGCATAAAAATTTGCTTTTTGTCGGTTTTTTGGCATAAAACGACTCTTTTTTTGAAATAAGTGCAAAAAAATCCTGCAAAATGCATCATTTTAGGAGGTTAACTACCATGAGCATCAAAAATGAATATCTCAACAAGGTTTTGCAGGACGTCATCAAGCGCAATCCCGGCGAGAGCGAGTTCCACCAGACCGTCAGCGAGGTTTTGGAATCCCTTGAACCGGTTGTTGAAAAGAACCCTGTTTACATCGAAAAAGGCATCATTGATATGATCGTTGAGCCGGAAAGAATCATCAAGTTCCGCGTTCCGTGGGTGGATGATCAGGGCAACGTACAGGTCAACCGCGGCTTCCGCGTACAGTTCAACAGCGCGATCGGTCCTTACAAGGGAGGACTTCGCTTCCATCCCTCTGTTAACGAGAGCATCATCAAATTCTTGGGCTTTGAGCAGACCTTTAAGAACTCCTTGACCAGTCTCCCCATGGGCGGCGGCAAGGGTGGCTCCGACTTTGACCCCAAGGGCAAGTCCGACGGAGAGGTGATGCGCTTCTGCCAGAGCTTTATGACCGAGCTTTCCAAACACATCGGCGCTGATACCGACGTTCCCGCAGGCGACATCGGCGTTGGCGCACGTGAGATCGGCTACCTCTTTGGTCAGTACAAGAGACTGCGCAACGAGTTCACCGGCGTGCTTACGGGTAAGGGTCGCTCCTACGGCGGTTCTCTCATCCGTCCCGAGGCTACGGGCTTTGGCGCGGTTTACTACACTGTTGAAATGCTCAAGACCTACGGTGAGGACATCAAGGGCAAGACCTTTGCGATCTCCGGATTTGGTAACGTTGCCTGGGGTACGGTCAAAAAGGTCAACGAGCTTGGCGGTAAGGTTGTAACCATTTCGGGCCCCGACGGTTACGTTTACGATAAGGATGGCGTTTCCACCGAGGAAAAGGTCAACTTTATGCTGGAGATGCGTGCTTCCTGCCGCAACCGCGTACAGGATTACGCTGAAAAGTTCGGTGTTCCCTTCTTTGCAGGTCAGAAGCCTTGGGGCGAAAAGGTTGACATCATCATGCCTTGCGCAACCCAGAACGAGGTCAACATCGACGACGCGAAGAAGATGGTTGAAAACGGAATCAAGTACTACGTTGAGGTCTCTAACATGCCTACTACCAACGAGGCTGTTGCATATTTGCAGGCAAACGGCGTAGTCGTTGCTCCCTCCAAGGCAGTCAATGCGGGTGGCGTTGCGGTTTCGGGTCTGGAAATGTCCCAGAACTCCATGCGCTATAGCTGGACGGCAGACGAGGTTGACGAAAAGCTGAAGATGATCATGAAGAACATCTACGACGCATCGGTTTCCGCCGCAAAGGAATACGGCATGGAAGGAAACCTTGTTGCAGGTGCTAACATTGCAGGCTTCCTGAAGGTTGCAGACGCAATGCTCGCATACGGTGTGGTTTAATTGAATGAAACAATCAACAAGGGGCTGTCGCAAGCAATTGCGACCACCCTTTTCAATCTGTAGGCAAAACTAACGAAACTCGTCAGTTTTATGAAAGTTTTGGTCGAGCTTTTTCAAAAGCTCGCACGGGTCCGGCGCCGTGGGGCGCCGGGCGCGCTCCGCAGAGCGCGAAATATTCCCAAACG
>JAZQXI010000047.1:0-3523 GCA_045632805.1 Eubacteriales bacterium
TTTATTATCTTTTACAGAAAATGAGGTGCTTGTTGCGGTCGCGCTTGCTTTGCTTATGGTGATTGCGGGCATAGGCGCAGGAATGTTCATTGTGGCAGGGACACAAAACGCGAGTATGCAGAAGCTTCTCAAAGAAGGAGAATTTACCGAGAAAGAAAAAAATCGAACGAGTGTAAAAGAAGTCGTTGGATTTTGCTATTGGGGCGTCTTGACGGCAATTTTCCTTGTCTGGGGCTTTCTTGGTAATGGCGGAAGCGGAATAGAGGGAAACAATTGGATCAGTTGGCGATATAATTGGATCGTATTTGCCGTAGGAGGGATTTTGTTTCCAATCGTGATGTGCATTTGTAATTACTTTGCCGATCGACAGAAGAAAGATTAAATGCAACAGACTTCAATTTGTTGAACTGAATATAGCAAACCCCGACAGAATTTGAATTGCACAGGTCCGTTAAAAACGGACAATTGAAAAAAATCCCCTCCTATGGTAGAATAAAAATATACTACCATAGGAGGAATTTTTATGTCTAAAGGACGCAGAAACATACGCCAGTATGAAACGGAATTATTCAAACTAAAAGAGGAAGGCTTAACTGTAAAAGAAATAGGTGCGCGTTTTGGTTTAAGTTATGAACAAACACATGACTTTTTCAAAAGACAAAATCGAAAGAAACGAAAGATAGCAGCGGGTATAGCGATTGGAAAGCAAGGCAGACCTGCAAAAGATAGTGTGGTAACAAAAGAGGATAAACTTGCCGATCTACGCTATAAGTTGGCTCGGAAAGACGCACGAATCAAGCAATTAGAGATGGAAAACGAGCTAATGAGGGATTTTCTGTTGCTCACAGGAAGGAAGTGAAGACAAGCGTAAAATATATGGTAATCTATCGTCATAAAGACAAATATTCGATCAGTGTAATGTGTCGATTCTTTAAAGTGTCGAGAAGCGGTTACTATGATTATGTCAAAAGAAAGGATATTCCGGCAAAAGATCTTGCACTTGCAGAAAAAATTCAGGAGTGCCAAACCAAATGTGGAAAGACTTACGGGTATCGGCGAGTACACATTTGGCTTGAACGAAATGGTATTTACAGGAATCCTAAAACTATTTTACGTGTAATGCGAAAGTATAATTTGCTTTCTGTGATCAGAAGACGGAAATTTTATCAATACACAGAACATTTGCACAAATATGAGAATCATTGGAAACAGAATTTCAAAGCTGATAAACCAAATCAAAAATGGTCAACAGATATTTCATATATACATACAAATCAAGGTGTTCTGTATCTCTCCATTATCCGAGATTTATATGATAATAGTATTGTGGCGTACAAAACCGGCACGCAACAGACTGTCAAACTTGTATTAGATACAATAAAAGCTGCAAAAAGAAAAGAAAAAGTCACTGCAGAGTTGCAGCTCCACAGTGACCAAGGCTTTCAATATACTTCCCATGCATATTTTAAGCTAACACAAGGATACCACATTACGCCATCAATGTCAAGTAAGGGAAACCCTTATGATAACGCAATGGCAGAAAATTTCTTTTCAATTCTTAAAACAGAATGCATTTATCGCATTAAACTCCAAACCTATGAGGAGGCTCGCCTCCTCATAGCAGACTACATCCGCTTTTACAATAACGAACGCATCCAGACTAAAACAAAACTGACTCCGCTTGAAAAACGAAGTCAGTATGTCGCTTAAACTTTAATTTTACCTACCATAGGGGCTTTTTGTGCTGTACGTACAAATTGGGGCACAACAAATTATCTGTCGGGGTTAACGTTTTTGTTACAAATAATGGGGTTATTCGGTGATCATGCATTCCGATCCCCGTTCCCTCAAGGACGATTCGACGGTTTTGACCTCCTATGATTCCCACGTCATTATTTTGAATAATAATCCCAAGGGAGATCGTTTTCGCAAACGATGGAGATCTTGCGGTCAACGGGAGAAAAGTCTGTGAAGAAGACCGTGTACTGTGAGGGAGAAACGGGAAGGCTGCCGCGCATTGCCTTATGGTAGAAGTGCTTGGCGAGTGCCCCCTTGAAGGTGATCTGACCGCCGCCGAAATTGCAAAGTGAAATGTCTCCCTCGGAGGCGCTGATGAAGCCTCCCGCTTGCGCCTGCGTCATGGCGTTTCCTGCTCTTACAAATACGTCGGGAGCGGTGGCGAATTCCAATTTGAATGGCACGTTAGGCATTCCCGTTGTTTGAATATGCAGATCCAATCCGTTTTCCGTAAAGCTAATGTCGAGAATATAGCCGTATTCGCAATGGCAAACGCTTTCGCGGCTGTTATAATCCATGGACCAATAATTCTCCGAGCCCTCGGGCGGTGTATCGAAGGGGCGTTTATAATCCGCATCCGTCCGGAATGTCATACGGTACTGCTTTTCGCCGATCTGCTCGATGGTATCGGAGTAAAACTGCGCTTTCGCGAAGAAGGACGAGCATATTCTGGCGCAAACGCTGATATTCCCTGAGGTGATATGGAGAAAATTGGGGTTTTTCGAAAGAATGGTATAAATGGCGCCGTTTTGCTTGGCTCTGACGACATTGGTTTTCGGATGAAAAAGGTGGAAATCTTCGTCGATGGAGGGAATTGCCGAAAGATCGACGTCGCTTGCCGTCAGCTGCGGATAGCGCAGAAAGACCTCGAAGGAAAAAGCGGGCGGATTGAAGGATGTTCTCTTATTGAGTGCGCTTGCGAGGATTTGCAGAAAGATCGGATCGTTTGTGGCGGCGTATGCCGTGAGACAGATATCGCCGTAGCGGTCGAAATCGAAGAGTGTGGCGCTTCCGACCTCACCCTTATCCTTGCGGCGGGAATTTTGTGTGAAGATCAGGGTTCCTTTTTCGATATATTTATAAACGAGAAGAAGATTTTTCTTGACGTGTTCAAAAAGCTCGGGCTTATTTGCCTGAATGGCGATCTCGCAAAGCGCTCGGTCGGAAACGGCACTGTACATTCCTGCGGATCGTTCGGAAAATTCGCCGTTTTCGTCGATATCGATCTTTTCCGCGAGATACTTGTTGGCGAGAGTCAGAAAACGCTCGTCCTTTTCACGCAAAGTATTGTAGGCGTGGAAGAGCGCCGCAGTGTGTACCCAACGGTGATTGGGTGTATGAAATCCGCTGACGAGCAGACCTTGGCATATACGCTCCGTGATATGGTAGATCTTTTCCGTTACTTCCGCTTCTCTTGCCGTTTTTTGCGGCAATGCCTCCATGTGCTTGTAAGCAGCGCAAAGGCTCGGTGTCGCGAAAAATTCGGCTTGATGATAATTGGAGATCACGAGATCGTTCGTTCCGTCCTCATGCGTGCTATTTTCCGCGCTGAAGCAGGTCGTTTCAATAAAATCGAGAACTTCGGGTTTTCTGTAATAGATGCTGTCGGGGCAAACGTAGAGAAATACGCTTTTATGGATGTAGGCAAGCTCCACGCCGGGCTCATGGATGCCGTTCTCCAAAATATGCTTTCCGTAATCAGGACTCTTGAGATCGCGTATTGCCG
>JAZQXI010000048.1:0-31255 GCA_045632805.1 Eubacteriales bacterium
TGCAGATCATGCCTCGCCTGCTTTCCCGCGCTTTGGTCAAAACAGGAGAAGATCGCACCGCGTTGATCCTTGTGGCAACGTCGGGAGACACCGGAAAAGCCGCGCTTGAAGGCTACCGAGATATTGACCGTGTCAAGATCATGGTCTTTTATCCCGTGGACGGCGTCAGCCGTGTACAAAAGCTGCAAATGGCAACACAGCTTGGCGAAAACGTCAACGTTTGTGCCATTGAAGGCAATTTTGACGATACGCAGACAGGTGTCAAGGTCATTTTCGGTGACGAATCCATGGCGCAAAGGCTGAACGAAAACGGTTACTTCTTCTCCTCTGCCAACTCCATCAACTGGGGACGTTTGGCACCGCAGATCGTTTATTACGTATCCGCTTACTGTGACCTGATCAACGACGGCAAATGCAAGCTTGGCGAAAGCTTCAACGTATGTGTTCCAACCGGAAACTTCGGTAACATCTTTGCGGCGTATCTGGCAAAGCTGATGGGGCTTCCCATCCACAAGCTGATCTGCGCCTCTAACTCTAACAATATTCTCACCGACTTTTTGCGCACGGGTACGTATGACCGCAACCGTGATTTCTATCTTACCATGTCCCCCTCGATGGATATTTTGATCTCGAGCAACCTGGAGCGTCTGCTCTACTTTGTTGCAGGTAGTGAAAAGACCGCTGCATACATGGACGCGCTCAAGAAAAACGGTTGTTACACCGTTGAAAATGCGGTGTTGAAGGAAATTCAATCTAATTTTATCGGCTATTTTGCCGATGAGACAGAGACCGCAAAGACCATTAAGTCGGTTTGGAGCAATCACGGCTATCTTGCCGACACACACACCGCCGTTGCAATTCACGCGGCGAAAAAATACGTCGAAGACAGCGGTGACATCCGCCCCATGGTCGTGGATTCCACCGCAAGCCCCTACAAGTTCGCGAACAATGTCTACCGTGCGGTCAGCGGGAATACCCCTGATGGTGATTTGGAAGCCTTGGATCAGCTTCAAGCCCTCACCAACACCGCAATTCCCTATCCTCTGGCAGATCTTGCGAAACGCCAAGTGCGCTTCACCGAGGTCGTAAAAAAAGAGGACATGGCAGACGCGGTGCTTCGGTACCTTGGAATTTAATTTAGAAATGATGTACGGCATTACCGAAATTCGGTAATGCCGCCGCATAGCGTTTTAGTCTTCCTTCGGTTTAAAGGTTGCGCAAAGCGTCTCACCGGAGCTGACAGCACTGTGAGGCCCTACCGCAATCTCATTTGCGGTACAATAGGTCTCGCAATCATGGTAGTAGCAATTCTGAACGTTGCACTTGATACCCTTAATGTGCTTGCAACCGCAACCACTCTTCTTGTTTTCTTCCATTTGTACGTCCCTCTTCTGTTCGATCGTTCTGTGAAAGATGCGTCTTTCACGTTCTTATTCTGCCCGCGTGTGGGTACATTATACTGCGGAAAGGAGCATTTGAAATGTCGCTTTTTGTCATTGCCGACCTGCATCTGTCATCTGACGGAACAAAATCCATGGAAAAATTCGGCGCGCGCTGGACCGATTATATCAATAAGCTCCGTCGAAATTGGAACGCGGTTGTAAAGCCCACGGATACGGTCATTGTGCCCGGGGATATTTCGTGGAGCTTGAAATTGGAGGAAGCCGAAAAGGATCTTCTGTTTTTGGATTCTTTGAACGGAAATAAGCTGATTGGCAAAGGAAACCATGATTTTTGGTGGTCCACCGCCAGCAAAATGAATGTTTTTTTTGAAAGCAAGGAGATTAAAACCGTCCGCCTGCTCTACAACAACGCCTATGCGTTGGAAGATTGTATCGTTTGTGGTACACGCGGTTGGTTTGTGGAGGAATCACAACAAAATACGGTTGGCAGTGTGGATTATCTGCGCATTGTCAATCGTGAGGTCATTCGCTTGCGCATGAGCCTTGACGAAGCGGTCAAGCTGAAAAAGCTTTCGGCGTATGAGAATCTGCCGATTCTCGTTTTTTTGCACTTCCCGCCCGTCTGGAATGAGTTTGTCTGCCGTGAGATTGTTGATGTGCTTCACGAATACGGAATCACTTCCTGTTATTTTGGTCATATCCATGGTGCGTATTATGTCCCGGCGCATACACAGTTTGAAGGGATCGATATGAGGCTGATTGCCGCAGATTATTTGAATTTTGCACCATTGCCGATCCGTTTTGATTGAAAAATTATTTATATCACCGAATTTTTCAAAAACTATTGACAAAACAGGAAAAAAAATATAAAATATAAGATGTATGAAAAAAATCACCATTTGAATTTGGAGGACTTAAAAAATGAGTTTGATCAAATCCGAAAAGACCGAGAAGAACCTTTATACACTGGAATTCTCGGTTGACAAGGCAACCTTCGATAAGGCTGTTTCAAACGTTTACCGCAAGCAGGTTGGAAAGATTTCCGTTCCCGGCTTCCGCCAGGGCAAAGCTCCCCGCTCCGTTATCGAAAAGATGTACGGAAAGGGCTTTTTCTACGAGGATGCTGTCAACGAGGTTCTTCCCGCAGCGTTTGACGAGGCTCTGAAAGAGTCTAAGCTGGATATGGTTGGTCAGCCCGAATTTGATATCGTTTCGATCGATGAAAACGGTCTGGTTATGACCGCTAAGGTCACTGTAAAGCCCGACGTAAAGATCGCTGATTACCTTGGCATCGAGGCAGAAAAGAAAGTTGCTGAAGTAACCGACGAGGAGCTGGAGCGCGAGATCAACATGGTTCGCGAGCGTAACTCCCGTGAAATCGAAGTTACCGACGAGGCAGCTGTTATGGGCGACGTTTGCAACATCAACTACGAAGGCTTTGTCGATGGCGTTGCTTTTGAAGGCGGTAAGGGCGAGGACTATCCTCTCAAGCTCGGCTCCGGCAACTTTATCCCCGGCTTTGAGGAAGAGATCGTCGGTCACAAGATCGGCGAGGACTTTGACGTAAACGTCACCTTCCCCGAAGAGTATCACGCAAAGGAGCTGGCTGGCAAGGCTGCAGTCTTCAAGACCCAGATCCTCAAGATCAAGCACATCGAGCTTCCCGAGCTGGATGACGATTTTGCTAAGGATGTTTCGGAATTTGACACGATGGATGAATACCGCGCGGACATCAAGGCAAAAATTGCTAAGAGACACGAAACAGAGGCTGACAATCAGTTCGAAACGGCACTTCTTGATGCCCTGATCGAAAAGCTGGAAGCTGAGATTCCCGAAGCGATGTTCGTTGCCGAGACCGAGAACTTCGTTCGCGACTACGACAACCGTCTGCGTATGCAGGGACTGGATCTCAAGACCTACTTCCAGTACACCGGAATGGATCTCGACAAGCTCCGTGAGCAGCTCAGACCCCAGGCTGAAAAGCAGGTCAAGCTCAGACTCGCACTTGAAAAGATCGCCAAGCTGGAAAAGATCAAGGTCACCAAGACCGACATCAACAACGAATTCAAGCGCATCGCTGAAGAGTATCAGATGGAAGTGGAAAAGGTCCGCGAGCTTATCCCCGAGGACTCCATTGCAGAGGATATGAAGGTTAAAAAGGCGATGGATCTCGTCAAAGAGAAAGCAATCGTTAAGTAAGAATCAAACGTTTGAACCGGAAGTCGCAGCTCTGCTATTTCCGGTTCATCATTTCATAGGAAAAGAGGTATGTAAAGATGTTTGATCCCAAGAACTACACCCAAAACGCACTTGTTCCCATGGTTGTGGAACAGACAGGACGCGGTGAGCGCTCCTACGATATTTTTTCCCGCTTGCTCAATGACCGCATCGTATTTCTTTCCGACGAAGTAAACGATACCACAGCGTCACTCGTAGTGGCACAGATGCTCTTTTTGGAAGCACAGGACCCCGATAAGGATATTTCTTTTTATATCAACTCCCCCGGCGGTTCCGTTACTGCGGGTATGGCGATTTATGACACGATGCAGTTTATTAAGTGCGACGTCTCCACCATTTGCATCGGTATGGCGGCAAGCATGGGCGCGTTCCTGCTCTCCTCCGGTACCAAGGGTAAGAGACTGGCTCTGCCCCACAGTGAGATCATGATTCACCAGCCCTTGGGCGGCGCGCGCGGTCAGGCAACCGATATTGAAATTCAGGCAAAGCAGATCCTGCGCATCAAGGCAACGCTCAATCAGATTCTCTCCGAGAATACCGGAAAGCCGATTGACATCATCGAGCGCGATACCGACCGCGACAACTACATGACCGCCAAGGAAGCGTTGGAATACGGTCTGGTCGATAAGATCGTCGCAAAACGCCCTTGATTTTACCCGACAGAAAGGATTGACCCCGATTCATGGCAAACACAACAAATTCGAACGATACCAAAAAGCTGCGTCACTGCTCCTTTTGCGGAAGGAATGAGCATCAGGCAAACTTTTTGATCCCCTCTCCCACGGGTGCTTATATCTGTGATTTTTGTGTGGAGGCATGCAACGATCTGATCAGCGAGACTGAGGCTGAAATCAGCTTAGATAAGCTCTCGCTTGCTGATCTTCCCCGCCCTATGCAGATCAAAGAGACGTTGGATCAGTATGTAATCGGACAGGACGAGGCAAAGGTTGCTCTCTCGGTAGCGGTCTACAATCACTACAAGCGCATCTTGACCATGCAGGCAAAGACTCCCACGCGCCGCGGCAAAAAGAAAAAGAACGATGCCGCAAACGAAAACACGGACGAAAATGAGATCGAGCTGCAAAAGAGCAATGTTCTTTTGATTGGTCCCACAGGTGTCGGCAAGACTTACCTTGCGCAAACGTTGGCAAAGACCTTAAAGGTTCCCTTTGCGATCGCAGACGCGACCACCTTGACTGAGGCGGGATATGTCGGTGAGGACGTGGAAAACATTCTGCTCCGTTTGATCCAAGCCGCCGACTACGACATTGAGCTTGCTGAACGCGGTATCATTTATATTGATGAGATCGACAAGATCGCACGCAAGAGTGAAAACCGTTCGATCACCCGTGACGTTTCGGGCGAAGGTGTTCAGCAGGCGTTGCTCAAGATTCTGGAAGGTACGGTTTCCAACGTTCCCCCTCAAGGTGGACGGAAGCATCCGAATCAAGAGTTTATCCAGATCAACACGCAGAATATTCTGTTTATCTGCGGTGGCGCGTTTGACGGCTTAGAAGAAGTGATCGAGCGACGCAAGGGCAACCAAGTCATTGGCTTTGGCAGTGAGATCAAAACTCGTGCCGAGAAAAAAGATATGGGAGTGTTCCGCGACGTGGTGCCTCACGATATTGTCAAATTTGGCTTGATTCCCGAGCTTGTCGGTCGTATTCCTGTAATCGTACCGCTAAACGATCTGGATCAAGCATCCTTGGTTCGCATTCTGACTGAGCCCAAGAGTTCCTTGGTCAAGCAATACGAGCGTTTGTTTGAAATGGATGATGTGAAATTGACGTTTATGCCGGGATCTCTCGAAGCTGTTGCGGCACTTGCAATCGAGCGTCATACCGGCGCGCGCGGTTTACGTTCCATTTTGGAAAGCACCATGACCGAAATCATGTACGAAATTCCCTCGCGCGATGACGTTTGTGAAGTGCAAATCACCTCCGAATGCATTAAAGGCGAAGGAAAAAGCAATTATGTATTAAAGGATACGCTCCTCCTTGGTGATGGGTGATCTATACAAGAGCCCGCCACAGCCATGTGACCATGACTGCGGCGGGCTCTTGTATGGGATCAGTCGATCATTCCGATCAACTTCCGCAACCGCAACGGGAGGGGCGATCTGTCTGGGTCAGCTCCACTCCTGCTCCGCGCGTGCAAAACTCATTTGTCGGGAACGGCATGCAACGGAATACGCGGCAAGGATCGTCTTCCTCTACCGCTGCACATTCTTTTTCGGGAACGCAGTATTCCACAGCCTGCACCAGGTACTGTGCGGGACGTACAATACGAACCACAGAGAAAATGCCAAGGGATACGGTCAGATAGCGGCGTCCGTTTCCGTTGTTGCAATATTCACCGTTATCAAAATTCAGCGGTGCGTTAAGGGATGCCAGCACACGGTCGGGGAGCTCACTCTCGCTGCAACAGCAGCAACAGTTGCAATCGCTCGCCTTTTCCATGATCTTGGTTCCAAGCAGAACGGGAGATACCACCTCGACAATGGCGGTGGGGCCTTCTTTTTCACACCCGTTCGGAGTCGGACATGCACAAAAATCGTCGGTTCCGTTTCCTTTGAACACACTGACATTGCTCTCTCCGCCGTAAAGGATCACCTTTTTTTCAAGGATCGCAATGCCCTCGATATCCTGTGATCTGCCACAGCCGCCCACGCATGCCTCAAATACCAGCTTGACGTAAAAACGGATCGTGACCGAATAGAAGCCTCGATTGAATTGAATAGGGTCAATACCGATATACGTCCAAACAATATTTGCACATCTTGCGCGGATCGCTCCCGTGCGCTCCAGAACCTCGTTTCCAAAGTCCGAGAGATATACACGCACGTTTTCAAAGCAATCACGGTCGCGGCAGGAATCCAATACACGATTGGTATCAATGCACACCGTTTCACGGTTACCCGTGGTGTTCGGCGCACAGGGGAATCTGTTTTCTGCCATATCCTCTATCTCCTTTGATGATGATTTCAGAGAAAACTCTCTTTGCTAATATTCTATGCGCCGCGACGTGAATTGACACCCGAATCCCCTAAATTTCGACCAAAATGTACCTTATTTATGAATGAATCTATAACTTTACACTGTTCCTATTGAAAAAACATGAAATTTCGTTTATAATAAATTGAAGTAAATCAATGAGGTGGCATGATGAAACATATTTTACGACTCTTCCCTCTTTTGCTTGTGTTCTGCCTTTTGCTTGCAGGATGCAGCGATCCGCAAGAAACGGAAACAACTCTCCCCGAAAAGGAAATCTACGGCGTTTGGTATTCGAATACTTCCAACGCCACTTTGGAGATCATCCAAAACGGACAAAAAGCCAATTTCTATCAAATGTTGCGTGGATGTTACGTATATTATGACCTTGAATCCACGACTTACACGTATGACGAAGGCGCGGAGACTCTGAAAATGACGATCAGCGACGAGGAGTATCTCTTCGCTTTTGACAAGGCTGCAGATACCCTGACCTGCGAGGACATTACCTATACTCGGAAAGCGACTTCTCCGATCAAGCATTCTTTCCCCGACTATTCGTCGATCGATTGCTCGAAAGTCCTAAAGCTCCCGACGATTGATGCACAAAAGATCTTTCAGTATGCCAAAGCCGATGCAATACGTGAGATTTTTAAATCGCACTATAAAGATAGCTTTTCGGGCGGATGCCCCACGATTACCGATCGCGCGGCACAGCTTGGTGATATTGTCATCATTGATTACGTAGGCACAAAAGACGGAACGCCTTTTTCGGGTGGAACCGCCACCAATCAAGAGGTCTCGATCTCTTATAGCAATGGATATATTCCCGGATTTGCCGATGGAATTATCGGTCACAGCGTTGGAGAGACCTTTGACGTTCCCGTAACGTTCCCCGAAAATTATTCCAATTCGCCCGATCTTGCCGGTAAAGAGGTCGTTTTTACCATGACGTTAAAGACCATTTACGACGTCCGATTGAGCCAGGAGCAAATGTCAAGCTACATTCTTCCCTATGACACGTGGGAAGAATGGGTGGATGCCTCGGCGCGTGATATGCTCAAAACCATTGCACCGACGATCCTATGCGATGAGGCGGAATTTACTGCGGAATTGCCCGCTGAAACCTATCTCTATTTCTATCACAATCAAGTGGATCAGATTTATGCATATGCAAGCTATGCCGAAATGTCCGTTGAGGAGTATCTCCAAAAGTATAACACCACACTTGCGGCTTATTTGAAGAATTGCGAGGAGAGTGCCAAATTCTACGCCCAAAGCTATATCATCTGCCATGAGGTGGCAAAGCAAGAAGGCTTGACATGGACAGAGAAAGATTATCAAACAATGTTTGATTCCTACGTTGCAAACATGACAAAACAGGGATATGAGGAAGCGTTTGCAAAGGATTATGTGGAAAAGCATCAAAAGAAACAAATTGAGAGTGATCTGATCTGCCAAGCGGTTGAAAATTGGTGGATTGAGACAGTCCTGACAGAAATCGGCGATTAAAATTTAAGGGAAAAAAGTCTGTTGACTCTTTTCCCTTCTTTTGTCGTTTTTTGCGAAAAAGAACAGTTGACAAAGCAAGCAAAATGCGGTATAATATAAAAGTACCTCATATGGGGGTGCAATGGTTTCGACGGGGATTCTGAAATACGATAAGCGTGGCGAGCCGGGTAATCTCGTAAACTGCCTAAACTTAAAAAATAAACGACAACAATACTGTTGCTATGGCTGCCTAAGTTTTACGCCCTCAGGGCGTAAAACCGGCAGTGCCGTGACCTGCGGGTCACCCGTTCCTCCAATGAGTACCGCGGCTTTGGACTGAACGTCATCACAGCGGTGAACATGCATCGGTGGTTCGCACTTGAGCCGATCATGCAAAAAAGGGCTACCAATGACGGAAGCGTGTCTGTTCGCGCCCGTCAGCGGGAATTTTAAATAACAGACTGTCCACGAAGAAGGTTGTATGGATGGGTTTTCGGACAGGAGTTCGATTCTCCTCATCTCCACCAAAAGAGTAAAGGGGCTGCTTGCAGCCCCTTTACTCTTTTGGCGCAGTTTAGACATCGTACTCTGCGAATTGCCGCTTGCGGCAATTGCGCCGTAGCGTGCGCATAGCACCACAGTTACACATACCACCGCACAATGGCGCACGCTTGAGTTCTGATTCTCCTCATAGGATGTGGGTTGCTTTGCAACCCCTGTTTCTTTTGACGCAGCTCGGACATCGTACTCTGCGAAGTGCCGCTTGCGGCAATTACGCCATAGCGTGCGCACAAGCCGTACAAAGGCATCGCACCGTACGATAGCGCACGCTTGGGTTCTGATTCTCTATGAAAATTGGATTAGGATATGCACAGACGACTCTCTTTCAATATCTCGGCTCAACTTATACGCTTTGGTGATACAAATGATTCCTTTTATAACCTCCATAGCCGCTTTTCTCTTTGAAACCAAAGGGCCCAAAGAGAAAAGCTAACAAAAGAGAAATGCCGAGAGAAAAATTTCGCCGCTTGCGAGCGGCGACCAACGCCCCACGGCGTTGGATCCGTGCAAACTTTTGAAAAAGTTTGATCAAAACTTTTCGACAATTTGACAGTGCTAACATCTTTGTCAGCAAGTCGAGGACTACCGCATCTGCGATAGTCCTCTTCCCTTTTTATGCTCTGATAAAATCAATAAAGAAGTTCCAATCCTCGCGGCTGAAAAAGTGCGTGCCTGCGCGCTTGAGGAATGCGATATTACCTGTTAGGGTGCGCTCCCCTTGCTTGAGCATGCCGCAAACGTCAAGCCCTGTCTTACCCATTTGTCGGTAGACCACGTCTGCCGCCTCTGCCATGAGGTATTGCGCATCGGTATCTGCCCACGTGTCCTGCTCCGCTGTGTTAATGCACAGCTTTCGAGGAGCGACCAATGCGCCAAGATAGTGCTGGTCAAAGGGCATCTCTGCCTCGCGATCAGCGTATCCGTGGAAATGCGTGCAAAACCAATACGGGAACACGCGGCAGATCTTCTCCACCGTCTCCCCCGTCTTTTCGCGTGCGATTGCCGCTCCGCAAGAACCGGAATTATTGACAAGAACCCCCGCAAAACGCGTGTCACGTGCCGCCGTTAAAAGCGCGGTCTTTCCAAGACGGGAGTGTCCTGCAACGTAGAGACGGTCGGGCGTTGTGTATCCGTTCTCCAAAAGGAAGGTTGCGATCTCGCTTGCCGCAAAGGACCACAGCGCGATCTTGCCCGCTGCGTGCGGATCGTTGCGGTCGGTCAAAAGCCGCGCGATTCCATTGGTAAAATCATTATCGTCGCTTGTCACGTCCTTATAATTGACGTGCGCCACCGCAATTCCGCGGTCCATCAGCTCCTCGATCGGAAAATACTTGTTGGGAAGCTCGGGATGGAAGTTGATCTCAACGACGGTTTCGGCGTTGGGATACGCGTAGGGGATAAAAATATGTACCGGGAAGGATGCGCTGTCGCCGTTTTTGGTAAAGGTGAAATCAACGGTTGTCCACTTGCATTTTCCCGCAAACTGTGCCTCTTGTACCTCTCGCACATTTGTCGTGACCTGAAGTCCTGCGGCATCTACAAAACCGTATTCCTCCCACAAAACGGTATAAAGTGCCGCTTCGCGGTCAAAATTGCCGTCCGCATCATACGGATAGTCGGGCAACGTCAACTCTTTTGTGTAGCGCTTTGTTTCTTTGCGTAAATTTGAGTCAAATTCCAATGCCTTCATTTGTTGCTCTCCTTTTCATTTTGTGAAAGAATCCATTCAATCCCCTCGGCAACCCCCTCGTCCGTGGTAGCACAATAGGTTGCCGCTTTTCGTAATTTTTCCGGTGACCATTTCATACAAACGCTGACGGGACAGGTCTTGAACATCGAATAATCGTTCATGCTATCGCCAAAGCAGGCGCATTCCTCGATGTCAGCGTCGATCACCTCGCAAAAGCGCAAAATCGCACTTCCCTTATCGCACCCCGCACCAAAAACCTCGAGGTAGCTTGCGTGTACGATGGGATTCATTCGGCTTTCAGGCAGCTTTGCAGTTGCAAAATCCGTTCCCATAACCGAAAATTTGGTAGCAGGGTTGTCCTGCATTTGCTCCAAAACAGTTTTTATCTGCTCGTCGATCTCCCCTTGGGTGTAATCCTCTTCATGCTCATCAAAACGAAGGAACAGGACCTTTTTTTGCCCTTCATAAGCAAGAAAACGGTGCGTTTTCATGGAATACGTCACCCAGATGGCAACATCCTCCGCATCGACTGCTTTTTCTTCGACCAGCGTGCTATTTAAAAGAATGTCACAACCACCGAAAATCATGCCGTCCCAAGGAATGATGTCCATTTCCGCAACCTTGGCACCTCTGGCGCGTCCCGTACAAAGGATGAGCTTACAGCCGCGTTCCTTTGCCGCTTGCATCGCGTCTCGTGTCGCCTGTGAGATTTCGGCATTGACACGCACGGTGTTGTCATAATCAAAAAACAAATAGGAAATCTGTTTGGTATCCATTGTACATCCTTACCCTTCGTAGGTTCGATCCTTCATGTGCCGATCGATATCGCGTTCCGCTGAACGCTTTGCATCGCTCTCACGCTTATCATAAAGCTTTTTGCCTCGGCAAAGCCCCAACTCGACCTTGACGTGACTTCCCGAAAAATAGAGAGACAACGGCACCACAGTGTAGCCTTTTTGTTGTACCAGCCCCTGCAATTTTAAAATCTCACGGCGATGCATCAAAAGCTTTTTGTCACGCATCGGATCGGTGTTAAAGATATTTCCCTGTTCATAGGGACTGATACGCATGCCAACCGCAAAGATCTCTCCTCCCTCAAAGGAGCAATAGGAATCCTTGAGATTGACACCGCCACCGCGGATGCTTTTGACCTCGGTTCCCGCCAAGGAGATCCCCGCCTCATATTTTTCCTCAACAAAATAATCGTGAAACGCTTTTTTGTTTTGCGCTATGATCTTTTGTCCCGTTTGTTTCTTTTCCGCCATATTTGTCACTCGCAATCATCCATTGATATCATTATAAAAAATTTCTTCGTCTGCAAAATACAGTCCCAGCTCATCGCGTGCAACACGCGTAATGTAATCCCGATTTTCGGAGGAATTGAGCAATTCCCGAATTTCTTCCAGCCTCGCTTGGTATTCCGACAGGATATCTCCCGCCTGAGTTCCCGAATTCAAAACTGCTTGGCAGGTATCATAATCCTTGAGTAATCGGTTGACCTCCTCGGCAGAGCCAAGAAGGACCTCCAGCTCCGCTCGTGTTTCCCGAAGTTCGGAAAGCGCGATTTGCAATTCCTCTGCTTCTCGGTTGAGATCGTTATAATACATTACGCTGTTTGCAAATACGCCGATGGAGATGACAACCAGAAGTCCTAAAAAAATGCGCATCAGGAGGCTGAGACTAAACTGTTTTTTTCTCTCTCTTTCCACGAGAGTCCTCCTTCGATTTTACGTCCTTGCCCGTCGTGGGAAGCATATTGCATGCATTGTTTGCAAGCGCCCTCCACGCAAGGCGGGTTTGTTTTTGTCTTTCGCGCTTTTCGCGTCGCGCGCGGTATTGGCTCCACAGACGCACAGCCACACGCTTGAAGAATCTGAACAAGAGCCGAAACGGCATACCGATCAAGAAAATCAGATACCGAACAAAGGTCTCGATAAAAAACGCCATGAACGCCAACACACGGGTAATGATTCGCCCGATTGTTGCGCGATACAGAAAAAAACCGCCCGCAGCGCAAAGAAGCGCGGGGATACGGATATTTCCCTGATTGATCTGATAAAACAGCAAGATCATGGTGATTCCTGCCGCAATGCAAAACAAAAAGTCCTCTAAAAAACGAACGGCAGGAAGAATTCGGCTTGGCTTTTTTTGAAAGCGTTGCGGAAGATACGGTAATGGGCGCGCACAAAGCCGCGTATAATCTCCAAATGCGCCTGTTTCTCCAAGCCAAATACGAGGAATTCGCAAGGCATCCCAAATTCCGCCAAAGCAGATTCCCGCCAAAAAGGAATACAGCCAAAGAGTCGCCAGCGCTGCCTGTGAGATCAGCATCGCCGTTTACCGAAAGAGCTTTTTAAAGAAGCCACCGTTCCCGTTTTGCTCCTCTTGGCTTGATTCGTAATATGTAATTGAATCCACGCGTCCATCAAGCGTTACAACACCCGTTTCCATGCTCAAAACATGGATATGAAGTTGGTCACCGCAGATTTCCATTCCACCGGCGACCGTACTGAGCGTAACCGTTTGCTCATCAAAGCTGATGACGTCACACACGCCGAGGATCTCCATGGATTGACGACCTGTCAGTGTGATTTTATGTGTTGCCTGTTCGTTTTGTTTGATCGTTTCTGTACCCATTATGCACAAACCTCCCTTTGGTTTGTTACAATTTATGCAATACAGATTTGAAATATTCAAGCTTAAGGCAGCACCTCATAAAGCCCTGCCGCATCTGCCTTCAGAGCATGCTCTTTCACGTCCAAAACGCGCACGCGGAGCGTTCTTTGACCGAAGGTGATCTCCAGAATATCCCCCTCTTTGACGTCGTAAGAAGCCTTTGCGCGTTTTCCGTTAACAGTAACATGCTCGGCATCGCATGCATCGTTTGCTACGGTGCGGCGCTTGATAATACGCGACACCTTTAAGAATTTGTCAAGTCTCATTGATCGTTTCCTTCATTTTCTTTCCGCACAAAAACACCAATCGGCGCGATGTGGGAATTGTGATGGTTTCATTGGTTTTAGGGTTGCGCCCTGTGTGCGCCTCCTTGGTGCGAACAGAAAACGACCCCAGTCCCGAAATCTGCACCGTTTCCCCGCTTTGCAAGGCATCACAAAACGCACTCGCAAGTGCATCATACGCCTGTTCAAGTTGTTTTTTAGTCATTCCGCTATTCTTTGCGGCACGGTCGATCCACTGTGATTTTGTCATAGGAAGCACCTCACACTTATGATAGCTTTATTTTATCATATTCTTGACGCTTCTGCAAGACTTTTTTCAACATTTTCAAAATTTACGGTCTTTTTTACGCCTGTTCAAGACCTCTGCACAAATGGAGCTTACACAAAACTCTCCAAAGCTTCTCTCCCATCGGAAGCGCGCGGATATCTTCTGCCGAAAGCGCGCCACCAAGCAATGCCAATAAAACGTATATGATTGCCGCCAAAGCAATGCAAGCAAGGCAGATCAGCGGATTATTTCCCATACGGTCGATCAAAAACAGATACAGGCACCAGGAAGATCCCACCGATAAAAGAGAGAGTCCAAGCGGCCGCAGAAACGTTTTGACAAACGCGATCCTTCCCACCAAGGGAGATGCAAAAACGAGATTGAGTATCACCACCGTTGCGTTACAGAAAAGCGTGCTGATCGGTGCGCCGATCAGACCAACGGACGGGTTGCCGATCAACAAATACGCAACGACACCTTTGACGATTGCTCCAACGAGCATAGACAGAATCGGACGGTTTACCACTTGATAAGCATGCAGAACAGAATTGGTCGCGCTGATCATACAGGAAAGAAATACCGAAACGCCCAGCATGGAAAGAAGGGGTGCTGCAATTGCAACGGCATCCGGCTCATTTGAAAACAAGACCGACAGGATCGGGTGCGCAAAAGCAGCAACTCCAACGGATGCGGGCAATGCGCAAAAGGCTGTCAAACGGTAGCAGGTGGCAACGATCTCACCTTGGCGTCCGCGTTCTCCCGTTGCAATCGCTGACGAAAGCATTGGAACAAGCGGCAGAAAGAGCGAATTCAGAAGAGTTGGTAAAAGTCCGTAAACAGACAGCGCCAAAGTCGTATAGCTTCCAAAGGCTTCGTTTGCTGCACTTTCGCTATATCCGATGCTTTGCAAGCGTCGCAGGATCATCGTCATATCCACAAGCTTTGTAACACTCATGAGAGACGCGCCCAAGGTCATGGGAATTGCAAGCTTGCCGAGGCGAATCCAAATATGGCGGTAATCAGTTCCGAGATTTGGAAGAACGGTTCCTTGTGGCATTTGCTGCGTGCGGTCAAATCGTTTTTTTGCAATCAGCAAATACAGTGTGGAAAGTGCGGTTCCAAGCGTTAATCCCCATCCTGCCGCCGCGGCAACTCCCGAAGATGCAGAGCCGCTCTTTAGCGCCAAATGCGCGAATAAAAGTCCGAACAAAAGCTTCCCCAACGCTTCAATCAACTGTGAAACCGCCGTTGGAAACATTTTTTGAAAGCCTTGGAAGTATCCGCGAACGGCGGAAGAAATGCATACAAAGAATACGGTTGGCGCGATGGATCGCATACACCAATAGGCATTTTCGCTTCGAAGCCACATGCAAAACCAATCAGCAAAAAGCCACATGATCAGCGTTCCAATACTCCCCAAAAGAAAGAACACGAGCATTGCGGCGCGATAAATGCGTTTGACAGCGTTCCTTCTCCCCTTTGCCAAAGCCTCGGAAATTAAGACAGAGAGTGCCACGGGAAGTCCTGCCGTGGCAATGATACAGAACAACGCGTAAATTTCATACGCGGAATGAAAATATCCCATGCCCTCGGATCCGAGATACGAGAGCATGGGGATTTTATAAACAAGTCCGATCAGCTTGACCAGCAAGGTGGAAAGCGAGAGCAGGAGAACTCCCGAAAAAAAGACTTTTTTGGTGCTGCTGCCGTTCGCTTCCATTCTTCACCTCACGAAAATGTTTCATCAAAGTAATGAGCAAACACCTCGCGACATTCAAAACGGAGACGTTCCTCATCAATCAAAGTATATTCTCCGTTACGGTAAAGTATGCGCCCGTCCGCCATGGTAAAAATCACATCCCGACGTTCGGCACTGTAGGCAAGCATGGCGTAGTCGTCATAAGAAGGAATATTGTGGATAGAATTACGGTCGATCAGAACAAGATCCGCGCGGTAACCGACCTCTACTCTGCCGCAGTCTTTTCTCTGCTGCGCAAGAGCGCCGTTTCGGGTTGCAAGCGGGATCATATCGGATGCAACGGTAATGGCAGGATCGCGCGAGATTCCCTTGTGCAAGATCGCTGCGGTTTGCATCTCGCGAAGCATGTCCAAACGGTTATTCGACGCAACACCGTCAGTACCGAGTGCTACGTTGACACCCGCATCTAGCATCTTCTTAAGCGGCATCACGCCGCTTCCCAATTTGAGATTGCTAACGGGATTGTGCGCCGCTGTCACACCTTTTTTCGCCATGATCGCAAGGTCTCCCTCGCTGACCCATACGCAATGCGCAGCGGTAGTGGGAGCATCGAATACCCCCAAAGAGTCAAAAAACTCGGTCGGCGTTTTTCCGTGACGCGCCAAGCACTCGTTGTGTTCCTTTTCGGTTTCGGAAAGGTGCAACTGCATGCCGATGCCGTTTTTAACAGCAAGCTCACCGACATATGCGCAGTAATGCGGCTTGTTGGTGTATTCCGCGTGCAAAGACATATCGATCTTCAAACGCCCGTTATCGGCATTGTGATAGTCTCGGTAAAGGCGGAGCGCCTCCTCGATGCGACTGTCATTTTTGGGATCGAGGTTGGGATCAAAAGACACAAGGCTTCTGGAAAGATTCGCCTTGATGCCTGTTTCAAGCACCGCATCTGCCACGGCATCCTCAAACATGTACATATCCGAGAACGAGACAACACCTCCACGCAGCATTTCTGCAATCGCCCATTTGGTTGCGGCATAAACACTCTTGTGTGTCAAAAGCTCCTCCGCTGGAAAAATGCGCTCCTCCAGCCAACGCTGGAGCGGCAGATCCTCTCCATATCCGCGGAACAGTGTCATTGCCGCGTGGCAATGCGCATTGTAAAAGGCAGGGATCAGAAGATTTCCGTTCCCGTCTACGACCTCTGCTCCCGTCAATTCGGGAAGCACCTCGGAGATCGCGGTGATGGTTTGATTTTCAACCGTGATATGAACAGGACGCGCTTCAAAGCCGTATTCCGGCAATAGTGTTACATTTTTAATAATCGTTTTCATTAGATCAATTCCTTATAAAGTGAATTTTGCATCCTATATTTTCAAGCATTACACAAGGTGGTGATCGCGATAAAATGCCTCCATAGCGGCAATCTTTTCCCCTGTGCTGTGGTCTTTTAGATATTCATAAGGATATTTGGGATAAAACAAGCGTTCGATGATCGGTTTTCCTCCGTCCTGCGGGCGGTAATCCACCATTTTGGAAACAGCTCCAGCGCCCAGAGCAAAGATGGAATGAATCTCTTCCATCATGTACACATTGTAGCGTCCCTCGGCACCTTCTAAAGCAAACCCAACGTTTTCAAAGTTGCCAACGGTGTTCTTTTGGCGATACATATAATACGGTAGGTAGCCTTCCTGCAGTGTCTTTAACTGTGAATAATCCACGCATTTACCGGCATCCCCTCCACGCAAAGAGTAAATACCGTTGCCTTGGCGAAGAATTTCTGCCGCTTTTTTCACACAGAAGGTGTGTACGGTAATGTTTTCGGGGCGAAGCGAAAGAATACGGTCAAAGGTTGCGGAAAAGGTCTTAAAGGTGTCCCCGGGGAGACCGACGATCAAGTCGGTGTTGATCACGGGGATCCCCGACTCACGCGCAATTTCATACGCGCGCAGAAAATCCTCCGCCGTATGTGAGCGCCCGATGCTTTGTAACACCGCTTCACAAAGAGACTGTGGATTGACGCACACGCGTGTAACACCATATTCCCGTGCCACTGCCATTTTCTCGGCGGTGATGGTATCGGGTCTGCCCGACTCCAGCGTATATTCCTCCAAAGCGGTGACATCCGTCCATTCCGCGATCTTGGAAAGCAGAGCGCGAAGCTGATCGGCAGTCAGAATCGTGGGGGTACCTCCGCCGATGTAAATCGTGCAAACATGAAGCCCCAGCTCACGGATCTTCGCAAAGGTCTGTTCAATATCCAGCAGAAGATGCTCCAGATATTCGGGGATCAGAGACAGGAGCTTTGGAGACGTATAAGAAACAAAGGAACAATAGCTGCAACGCGTAGGACAAAACGGAATGGAAATGTACACGCTGCAATCCTTAGGAGAACGGTTGGCGATCAGCTTTTGCTCATTGAGTGCAACGTCGGTGGCAAGAGCAGCCTTTTTAGGAATCACAAAATACTCCGAGGTTAGCGTGCGCTTGACACGGGTCTTGCTCATTCCCGCCTGCAAAAGCTCGGTTGCGACCTTGGAAGGACGCACGCCCGTAAGCATTCCCCAAGAGGGTCTGTAGCCCATCAAATCACCGCAGGCAGCGATCACAGCCGCACCGCAGGCAAGCTTTGCGGTTTTTGCACGGTCAAACTCGGTGGTGTAGGCATAAGACTTTTCAACAGATGCGCTTTTTCCGTCCACAGTGACATGAACGTAAGCGTCTACACCGTTTTCGTTTTCGGACAGGCGCAGATAAAGCTCGGGAGAATTGGGATTCTCCTGCTCTGCCGCACCGAATTTTGCGCCCGGAAAAAAGATCATGCAAAGGGTTTGTATGTAGTATGCGTTAATGTTTCCGTCTAAAATCAGCTTCATAACGATCGTTCCCTACTTTTTATTTCTTCTTTTTCAAAACTTCGCTGTCCATGCAAATGGTCACGGGACCATCATTGGTCAAAGAGACCTTCATATCCGCGCCGAAAATCCCGCTTTCCACGCGGCTGACCTCCTGCGAAAGGATTTGTTTAAAATATTCGTACAAGCGGTTTGCCTCGTCCGGCTTTGCGGATTCCAGAAAATCGGGGCGATTACCGTGGCGGTAGTTGGCAAGGAGCGTAAATTGCGAGATGACAAGCGCCTCGCCACCAACGTCACGGATCGAAAGATTCATCTTATCATTCTCATCGCGAAAGATCCGCAATGCGGCAATCTTGTGGCAAAGCAGGTCTGCGTCATTTTCCGTATCGCCCTGTGCCACACCCAAAAGGATCAGATATCCTTTTCCGCAAGAGCCAACCACCGCGCCGTCGACCGCAACCGAAGCGCTTGATACTCTTTGAATCACAGCTTTCATACTGTTTATCCTTTCTTTTTACGCAAATCCACGCACGATGTTATTGACTCCCTTGAGTCCGCGCAAGCGTGAGACGATGGAATGATAATGGTCGATGTTGCGACATCCAACCTTAAGACTAACAATATTGCTTCCGTCGGGTCTGGAGGTCACATTGATCTGCAAGATCGACACGCGCATATCCGCCATTGCGGCAGTAATATCTGCCAACATACCGATGCGGTCGTCAACGTAGATCTGCAGGAGTGCCTCGTAAACGCTTTCGCTGTGTCCGCGCTCAACAGCGCCCTCCCAATGTGCTTCCTTCCATCTTTCTGCATTTTCGGGATTCTTTCTTCCCTGCACTACGTTGGGACAATCGATTTTATGAATGGAAATACCAAATCCCTTGGTAACAAAGCCGACCACGGAGTCACCGGGCAAAGGATTACAGCATTTTGCAAACTTGACCATGCATCCACTCTCTCCGTCAACAACAATACCGCTGTCGGATTTGATGTTTTTGGGTTTGGAAACAGGGATCTTTGCAGGCTCTGCCGTTTCGACGATCTCTACCTCGGGCTTGATCACGCGTTCACATTCATCGACCAGCCGTTTGATGACCTTCGTCATCATCAAACCGCCGTAGCCGATGGCATTGTAAAAGTCGTCCGCCGAGTTATATCCGAGATTGGCACTGACTGTGCCCACGATCTCGTCTCTTTGTGCCTCGGTGAAGTTTTTGCGATGGCGTTTGATCTCCATTTCCACCGCGGCTTTACCGACCACGATATTGTCTGCTCTCTTTTCCTTTTTAAACCATGCACGGATCTTGGAGCGTGCCGCGCTGGTTTTGACGATGTTCAGCCAGTCACGGCTGGGACCTTTCGAGGTGGAAGAGGTCAGGATTTCGACGATCTCTCCATTTTTGAGGGTTCGGTCGATCGGAACGATCATACCGTTGATCTTTCCGCCGATCATTCTCTCACCCACCGCCGAGTGGACGGCATAGGCAAAATCGATGACGTTGGCTCCGTTCGGGAGTGCCAGAACGTCTCCTTTGGGAGTAAAGACAAAGACCTCATCGTGGAAAATATCGGTCTTGAGCGCGTTCATGAATTCGTCGGGGTCTCTTTGCTCATCCTCAGTTTCGATCAAGCGGGAGATCCACTCCAAACGCTTATCCATTTCCTCTTTCGAAGATGCGCCCGACTTATATTTCCAGTGTGCTGCGACACCGTATTCTGCCACGTGATGCATATCCCATGTACGGATCTGAACCTCAAACGGGATGCCGTCACGTCCGATGACCGTTGTGTGGAGAGAACGGTACATGTTGGGCTTTGGTGTGGAAATGTAATCCTTGAAGCGACCGGGGATGGAGTTGTACATCTCGTGGATGAGTCCCAACGCCGTATAGCACTCCAGCTCGGTTTCCACGATGATACGCAATGCGTAAAAATCATAGATCTGGTCAAAGGATTTATTTTGGTTGTACATCTTGCGGTAGATGGAATATACCGATTTGATGCGCCCTTCAAGGGTAAAGTGGATGCCGTTTTCCTGCATCTTTTCGGCAACCTCGGTACGAATCTTCTGCATAAACGCTTGATTGGTGCCATATTTGTTGTCGATATGGTTGCGGACCTCCTCGTAACCGATGGGATCCAGATATTGCAAGCTCAGGTTTTCCAGCTCCGACTTGATACGCTGCATACCGAGTCGGTGTGCCAAAGAGGCATACACATGCATCGTTTCCAATGCGGTGGTACGGCGTTTGGGGTCGGGCTTTGCATCCAACGTTCGCATATTGTGAAGTCGGTCACAAAGCTTGATGAAGATGACACGGATATCGCGCGACATCGCAAGCAGCATTTTGCGCAGCGTTTCGATATGCGCTTCCTCTTTGTCTTCCACGTTGAGCATCACGATCTTGGTAAGACCGTCAACAAGGAGAGCAACGTCGGGGCCGAATTTCTTCTCAATGTCCTTCAGACTGGTTTTCTCGGCACAGTCCTCAACAGCATCATGAAGCAGCGCGGCACAGATCGAATCAGTATCCAATTCCAAGCCCGCCACGATTTCCGCAACCGCAATCGGGTGCGAAATATAGGCTTCTCCACTTGCGCGGAACTGCCCCTCGTGCAATTCGTTGGCATACTCGTATGCTGCTACGATCTTGTCGATATCATATTTCTTTTCAGTAGCCTTTAAGATCTCTACAAGGCGTGTAACATCGGTATGTACCGTACTCATGGAACCCCTTCCTCTCTCCCGGACATAGACGCGAATTACGCGTTTCCGGCTTTGCGTAGTTGTGTTTTAAGTTTCTTAAAAATGGAGGATTTTTCGATACTGGTCTTTGCGGGATTGAAATAGAAGTCAAACACAAAGCAATCCTCCACGGGTTCGCTGACATCGCAGAAGCGTAGCTCCTGCATGATGCGAATGATCATTTGTAATTTCAGATATCCGATATTGACATTGCTGTATCCGTTGAGGATCGACAGCAGACGTCGGATCGGGAAATACGTATGTTTCAGTCCATACTCGCGGCGCAATGTGGTATAAACCGCCGCCATATCCTCGCGCGTCGGAATCACATCCTCGTCATAGGTAAACTCCGCGCCCGCGCGGATCTCATCATAACGACCGCGCATACGCTTAAAAGATGCCTCAAATGACGGAGACAGGCGCATATCCTGCACGATCATCTGCAAGGACGTGACGTTTTGGAACTCGTTGACGTTCAGCTGGAACAGGACATCAACACGGTCCAACAGCTCAAAGGAAAGCTGTGCGCTGTACATGCCGAACCATACCGCCGCCATCGAGATGCCGTCCTTTTCGAGGATCAGCTTGGTATGCTTTCCGCCGCCCATGGGGATGATTCGCGTAACCGTAGCGTCTGAAAGCATCAGCGTAGGAACGGGATTGGACGTCCCAAAAGGCTCCATGGTGTCGATTTCTTGTGCTAACTTCAGAGTCAACTCCGAAATGCCGACTTCGCAATCGGCTTCCACCGATCCGCACAGCATCTCCTCGCTGAGATATTCCTTGGCGTACTGATTGATCTTGCGTCGGAACGCATCGATGTTAGCACGCTTGACCGTAAGTCCCGCCGCCAATTCGTGACCACCAAAGCGAGCAAGCAAATCCTCACTGTCGGCAAGTGCCTCAACAAGATTGAGCCCTTTAATGCTGCGTCCCGAACCCTTCCCAAGATCATCCGCACTTGGGAACCCGCGTGTAGCACCGTCAAAGGAAATTAAAATGGAGGGTAACCCGTATCGCTCGGTAATGCGCGAGGAAACGATTCCAATGATGCCCTGCTGCCAGGTATCGTCATCGATGACGATGACGCGATCCTCGGGAACGTAGGTCTGTTCAATCTTTTTATACGCCTGCTCGGCAATACGGTTCTCCTCGACCTGTCGGGTCAGATTCAACTCACAAAGCTGCTCGGCAAGCTCCATCGCATTCTTTTGATCGGTTGCCAGAAGCAGCTCCACCGCGATGGATGCGGAGCTGACACGACCTGCCGCGTTCATACGCGGAGCGATGACAAAACCAATGAAGGAAGAATTGATCTTTCTTTTTTTAGGTGGGAACTTCCCGTCTCCCCCACGGTTGCCCGATGCCGCCTCGATCAAAGCACGCAATCCCGGGCGTTCGGTATTTTCAAGGAGCTTGAGCCCCAATGCCACGATCAAGCGGTTTTCGTCAATCACGGGCATCACGTCGGCAATGGTTCCGATTGCAACCAGATCGCAATATTTGTGGCAAACCCGACGGATCCCGTCGATCTCCGACACTCCTTCTCGACGGCATTTTGCCATCTCAAAGGCGCAAATGACCTTGAAAATCACGCCGACACCTGCCAGCTCTTTAAAGGGATAGGAATCGTCCGCGCGGTGCGGATTGACAACCGCGCAAGCCTTTGGTAATTCGGGACGGCACTCATGGTGATCGGTCACAACCGTATCGATACCGATCGACGCAGCGTATGCGATCTCATCAATAGCGGTGATACCTGTATCCACCGTAATCATCAAAGAAACGCCCTTTTCTTTTAAAGTATCAATTGCGCCCTTGGAAAGTCCGTAGCCCTCGCGGCTTCTGCACGGAATATAATATCCAACATCAGCACCCATTTCGGTAAGATAAAGGTACAAGAGGCTTACCGACGTAACACCGTCCACGTCGTAGTCGCCATAAATCGCAATGCGCTCGCCCGCATCCAAAGCAGCTCGAATGCGTTCAATAGCAGGCTCGATATCCTGCAACAAAAACGGATCGTGCAGCTGTGTTTCTTCACATTTCAAAAAAGAAAGAACTTCCTCTTTTTGGAAATATCCGCGCGTGTAAAGAAGCTTTGCCATGATATTGGAAACGCCCAGATCATGTGCCAGCTCCCGAACGCGCGCCTCGGCTGCCATATCTCCCGCCGGATAGCGCACACTCCATTTCTTTTGTTTTTTTGTTTCTTTCATAACATCTTCTTTCTTTTCGAGCACGGCAGGATCCATCGGCATCCTGTCGCCTCCATCATACGTTTCTTTTCTTCTTAAATCTGTTATTCTAAAATCTCCGTGATCTCAATGTCGCATCGGTTGCGGTCGAGGCACTTGGAATAGATAAAAATTCCGGCAAAGCATCCGACAAAGCCGATCGCGCCGCCCAAAACATGCCAAAGAAGCTGATCGGTGATGAGTGTAGCGATTCCCCATCCCGCAAGCGCCAGAAACAAAGGAAGCAAAAACACCAGTGCGGCATACCAGAGCATGCGACCGGTGTGGCTCTCTACCGCAACGCGGTCACCGACCCGGGCGCCCACCGTATTCAAGGCTCTGGCAGAGAGCTTTTTGTCACTTCCCATCATAGAACAAACGGAGCATCCGCCATCCGTTGCCTTATGACATCCCTCGCATGCCGAGGTGCGTTCGGTTTCAACAATCGCAAATTTTCCGTCAACCGAAATGACTGTCGCCTTGGTCTGCATCACAGTGCCTCCTTCTTTTTTATTCTTGCATGGGTGCAAAACGCGCCATCAGCGCCTGGGCGCATTTGATACCGTCAACAGCCGCGCTGGTAATACCTCCCGCATATCCGGCCCCCTCGCCTGCGGGATAAATACGGCTGTGATCGATCGCACTCATCGTTTCTGCATTTCGCAAAATCCGAAGCGGTGCTGACGTACGCGTCTCTGCCGCCGTCAGAATCGCATCGGGAGCATCATAGCCCTTGATTTTTTGACCGAACGAACGCAATCCATAGCGCAAAGCATCGGTCACAAATTGCGGAAATACGGATTCAAAATCTGCAACCCGTACCATTCCGTCACGGTATGAAGGCTTGATGCGTGTAGGCTCACTTCCCATCGTTTGATTCAAAAAGTCTCCTACCGTCATCATGGGCGCGACGTAATCGCCGCCTCCTGCCAAAAATGCCGCCCGTTCGATCTGACGCTGAAACGCGATTGCTCCAAGCGCACGACTACCGTTCACCGTTTCGTAATCCTCACATCCCACCGAAACAGCCACCGCCGCGTTGGCATTTGGATTGTTTCTGGCGTGATAGCTCATTCCGTTGACCGCAAGATGCCCCTCCTCAGAGGATGCGGCAACGACCTCACCGCCGGGACACATGCAGAAGGTATAAACACCTCGCGCGCCCTTGGTGTCGGACAATGCGTACTCCGCAGGTCCGAGCTTGGGATGCCCCGCAAAGCGTCCGTAAAGCGCTGCATCAATATCCGACTGCAAATGCTCCGCACGAACACCGACCGAGATTGGTTTTGGTTCCAGCGCGTATCCCTGTTCAATCAAATAGCGATAGGTATCCCTTGCGCTATGCCCCAATGCAAGAATCAATGCGCCGCAATGAAGCTCGCCCTTGGTCGTACAAACGGAAAGTGTTCCATCCGAAAGTTCCTTGATGGCGTCCATACGGCATCGATAGATCACCTTACCGCCAAGTCGTTCAATTTCCGCAAGAATATTGGAAACGACCACGCGCAAAAGATCTGTACCAACGTGTGGCTTAGCTTTGACAAGGATCTCTTCAGGCGCTCCAAAGTCCACCAAAGACTGCAAAACAAAGCCACATCTTGGATCGCTGATCCGCGTGATCAATTTACCGTCGGAAAAAGTACCCGCGCCGCCCGCGCCAAATTGCACGTTACATTCGGTATCAAGAATCCCATTGTTGCGAAAACGCTCCACATCTTTCACACGTTCCGCGACAGAGCCTCCGCGGTCAATTAAGATCGGAGCATATCCCGCGCGAGCAAGTATCAATGCCGCAAACATTCCGGCGGGCCCCATGCCAACCACCAACGGCGGTACATTCAAACGCTCATTTCCCAATGGGATCTCAAGGGGTTGCTGTACAAGAACTCTTGCATCCGCGCGAGCAAGACGTTCGGCGTTCGGGAGCGTCATATCCTCCGTTGCTTCCGCTAAAACCGTACATTCAAAGCGGATATCCTCACGTCGGCGCGCATCCACCGACTTTTTATATAGCCGAAAATGAAGCGTCGAGGTAGCAATCCCCGCCCGCTTCATTTTGTCCTTCGCTTTTTTGATGATCTCGGCATTCTCCGCATCGATTCCCACACGGATCCCGCCAATCAAAATTCGAATCTCTTTCATGCGGTTTCCTGTACCGTGTTCTGCTCTGCAGGCTGCTCATTCTTCGGCTCCGAAGAAGTAAATGCCGTAACCGCCAGCCAAATGATCAGCGCCAGCAAAAAGCACAGAATTCGCGCAGGAATATGCAATTTTGAAATGCGTGTACCGACGGATTCTTTATACGCCAGCACACGGCCGATTGCGTTTTTCTTCATAAGTAACCCTGCTCCTTTTTTGTGTAGGCTGACTCATCAAGCCTCTGTATCCGTTTCCGTTGCTTCCTCTGTTCCGCTTTCGCGCGATTGCGCCGCAAAGTCATGATCCGGCTCCTCGGCGGCAGTTGCGTCAATGAAGCCTTCATCTGTGTCATACTTACGGAGTGTGGGAACTCCGTCAAAATGATCAACGTGCACCCCATGCTTAACGCGCAAATACAAGCGTCCCGCAAGATAGGTCATCAAAATATCCTTGAGCGTCTCGGCATCCACGCCGCGCAAAAGCTTACCGTCCTGTGCCACCGAAACCGTTCCGGTCTCCTCAGAAACCATAAGTGCCAATGCGTCGCTAACCTCGGTTACACCGACAGCCGCGCGATGGCGTGTTCCCATGCTTCCAAAATCCAATTTCCCCTTTGTGGAAGGCAAAACGCAGCTTGCTGTCCAGATACGCATATTGCGAATGATCAATGCACCGTCGTGAAGCGGCGCCTTATCGTAAAAAATATTTTGCAAGAGGTGCGAGGTGACGCGCGCGTCCACGATTTTTCCGCTGTGCATGTGGTCGCCAAGCTTGGTAAGTCCCTCAAAAATGATGAGCGCACCCGTTTTGCTCTCCGACATCTTGTAAACAGCGTCTACAACCTCATCCGCAACACTTTTTGCCATACCGTAATGCTTGCGCGGCAACGAATCGCTTCCGGGATTGAGAAAATTCGCATTTCCGAGATGCTCCAACGCATCCCGGATCTCCGGGTGGAAAATAACGACAACGCAGAAAAACGCCGCCGCGCCAAACAATCCCGTAATATAAGAAAGTGCTTTGAGATCAAAAATTTGTACAAGCGCGCCAAAAAAGACGATGACAAGCAGACCGATCATCACGCGCCCTGCGCGTCTGTTACGCACAAAGCGGTAGACCTGATACAACAGCACCGTGAGCACCAGGATATCAATGACATCGCGCACACCGATATGCATAATCGGCTCTGCCACGTATTGCATGAACCACGCAGAAATCTGTTCCCAGATTCTGATCCAGAAATCCATTGCAATCACCTCCAAAGCATTTTCTCTCCAACAAAAGATACTTATATACTATTATAACATAGTAAAAAGAAAAATCCAATAGTTTTTTACAAAAAAATGTGCAAAAAAGCAATCTTTTTTACACATTGCGAGAACAGAAGATCGAAAATCAAAAAACAGGATGTCGGAATATTGCCATTTGGCGTTTCCGACACCCCGTTTGATCGATTATTTGTGATAGACACCTTTGGATGCAAGCATCTCGTGCTTGATATCCCAAAGCTTTTGAGACAGGTCAACGTAATAATTATGAGGATTGCTAAAGCGGCGGACCTCATCCCACATTCCCGCAATTTCTTCCTCACAATGCCGACGGATATCCGCAAGTGTGGGAAGCTCATAAACTTGCTTGCCATTATGGAAAATGGGAACGAGCAATTCGGTTGCGGTAAAGTTTTCCATCAGCTTGCGCTTCCAAGTGTGATCGGGATCAAAGATTTCCAGTGGCTTGCTATCATCAATCTCCTCGTCCCAGATGCAGATCAGATCAGCCTCTGCCTTGCCCGTATCACGTCCGCGCAAACGGTAAACCTTTTTGAAGTGTGGCGTTGTGATCTTGCCGACGTTTTCACTGATCTTGATCTTGGGAAGAATATTTCCCTCATTATCCTCGACCGCACAAACCTTGTAAACGCCGCCGAACACAGGATCGCTCTTGGAAGTAATGAGTCGCTCACCCACGCCAAACGCATCAATGCACGCGCCTTGACGGTTCAACTCACGGATCAGATATTCGTCAAGAGAGTTGGAAATAACGATCTTACATTCCGTCCAACCGGCGTCATCCAGCATTTTGCGTGCTTTTTGCGTCAGATACGTCACGTCTCCCGAGTCAATGCGGATTCCGCACTTACGGATTCCCTTGGGAGCTAAAATTTCATTAAACACCTTGATCGCATTGGGAATCCCCGATTCCAGCACGTTATAAGTATCGACCAGAAGCGTTGCGCTGTTGGGATAAATCTCGCAATAGGTCTTGAACGCCTCGTACTCGGTATCAAACATCTGCACCCAGGAGTGTGCCATGGTACCCGTTGCGGGGACGCCGTACACCTCGTCGGTAATGGTACAAGCCGTAGCACCGCAACCGCCGATATATGCCGCACGCGCACCGAGTACTGCCGCATCCGCACCGTGTGCACGGCGGGAGCCAAACTCGCTGACAGTTCTTCCCTTTGCCGCTCGCGTGATACGTGCCGCCTTGGTAGCGATCAGAGATTGATGATTGATCATCATCAAAACGTAGGTCTCGATAAACTGCGCCTCGATCGCGCGTCCGCGAACGATCATTAAGGGTTCTCCCGGGAATACAACCGTTCCCTCGGGAATCGCCCAGATGTCTCCTTCAAACTTAAAATCTCTCAAAAAGTCCAAAAATGCTTCGGAGAAGCATCCCTTGCTACGCAAATACGAAATATCATCCTCGTCAAAATGCAGCTGATTGATATATTCCACAATCTGCTCAAGTCCCGCTACCACGGCAAAACCGCCGTTGTCGGGGTTGTTGCGATAGAACAGATCAAAATAAACGATCTTATCCTTCATCCCGCATTCAAAATAGCCGTTGATCATCGTCAATTCATAAAAATCACAGAGCATCGTCAGATTTCTTGAAATATCCTTCATGTTTTCTTTCCTTTCCTGCCCGTGGCAAAATCCAATTTTGTGGCTATATTATACCACGCTTTGGAAAGAAATTCAAGTAAAAATACCACATATACAAAAAAAAGAGGAAAAAGCTTGTGTTTTTCCTCTTTTTGATGAACAGAGATCAATAAAACGTCGCCAACTCCTGGGCGGGAGCAACGGCAAACTCGGTATTGGTAACGTACAGAACGGGACCCGGACCTCGATAGAGCTTATGCTTTTCGACCTTGATCTTGCCGGTCAGAGTCACCCAATCACGGGTTTTGAGTGTGGTTTTTTCGGAGAAAATGCAAACCAACGGATTGAAAGCGAGGTCATCCGCACAGCAGGTCATCACGTGTCTGCCTGCCAAAAGGCTTTTATCTCCCATCGAAGAGTCTCGCGCGACAATCCCCTTGAAACGCACGGTCTTGCCGTCATATTTCTGCATTTCCTCGGAAAGATCGCGATAAAAGAGCGCGTAATCGGTGTCCTCAATGTTCACTACGGGCGCGTCAATATCAAACGGGAGCGGATCCTCAATATCATCGTATTCCACATGTCCGTCGGGATAATCATAGGTGATTGCCGCACGGCGGGAGATCCCACGGATGATCTTGTGGATTTCCTCTTTATCGATCTGATCGGGGGTACGGTTTAGCACAACCATCTCGGCGTTGAGCAACTTATCCACCATCAACTGACGCATATTGGCGTTATAGTTTAAGAAGGTATTGGCATCGGCAAACATCATCTCCTGATAGATCGCCCAGTTATCGGGAAGATTTTGATACAGTGTGCTCAACTGCCACATGCCGTTATATTCGATGATAACACGATCCAGCTTGTGGGCTTTTCCAAGCTCTTCGAGCTTTTCCTTGGTAAAATCATCTTCATCTTCGATGGTTTCCAGATAGACATTTTTTCCCCAAAAGCGAGAAGGATCAAACTCGTCGATTCCCTCTTCGCATTGGATGATCAGCGTTTTTTCACCCGAATTAAACTTCTGATCCTCCATAGATTCCTGGATGATGTGCGTCTTTCCTCCCTCTAAGAAGCCCGTGAACAGATATACGGGAAGCTTGATTGCCATAGTGATCTCCTTTTTATTTCAGTTCCACGCCGAACAATTCGGACAGTGCGTGTCGGTCCAGCTTGGAGCCAATGACACAGAGTCTGCCCGTGATTGCCACAGAACCCTTGCGTACATCGCCCTCGCCCGGAACGTAATCAAAATGCAACCATGCGCCGCACTTACACTCTACAATGCCCTTTGCACGCAGAACAAAGCCGTATTTTTCATCCGCAAGAGCGGCAAGAATGGCTTCCAGCTCCTCTTTGGCGAACTTTTTGGTGGTTTCCGCACCATAACTGACAAAAACCTCGTCGGCATGATGGTGATGGTGTCCGTGATGGTGATGATCATGGTGATGATGCTCGTGCTCATCCTCATCATGGTGATGGTGGCAGCAACAATCGGGATCGTCGCACTCTTCGTCATGATGGTGGTGGTGATGCTCATGCTCATGCTCATGCTCATGCTCATGCTCGTGTTCGTGATGATGGTGATGATGCTCGTGTCCTTCTTCATCCTCGCCGTGGTGATGATGGCAGCAGCAATCGGGATCGTCACACTCCTCATCGTGATGATGGTGGTGGTGATGGTGGTGATGCTCGTGCTCATCCTCATCATGGTGATGGTGGCAGCAGCAATCGGGATCGTCACACTCGTCATCATCGTGAACAGCCTCAGCCAAACGCTTCAGTTCTTCCTCAATGGTATCGCGGCGCTCCATTGCGGCAAGCAACTGCTTACCGTCAAGAGAGTCCCAAGGAGTAGTCACAATGGTCGCGGAAGGGTTCTTTTCACGCAACAGCTTGACGGTCTCCTCAATCTTGTGCTCGTCCGCGCTTTGCGTATGAGACAGGACGATACATCCCGCATTTTCGATCTGGTCATTGAAGAACTCACCGAAATTCTTCATATACATCTTGCACTTTTTGACGTCCGCAACCGTGGTAAAGCCATTGAGAAGAACGTCCTCGGCTTCCAAATTTTGCACTGCACGGATGATATCGGAAAGCTTGCCGACGCCGGAGGGCTCGATCAAAATGCGGTCGGGATGATACGTATCCAGCACCTGATGGAGCGCCTTGCCGAAATCTCCTACCAAGGAGCAGCAAATGCAACCGCTATTCATTTCGGTCACTTCGATCCCGGCATCCTGCATAAAGCCGCCGTCAATCCCGATCTCACCGAATTCATTTTCGATGAGTACCAGCTTTTCGCCCACATATGCTTCATTCAGCAATTTTTTAATGAGTGTAGTCTTTCCGGCACCCAAAAATCCCGAAAAAATATCAATTTTTGTCATGTTTATCATTCCTTTTTTCAAAAATATCATCCTATATTATACAACGCTTTTTGATAAAAGTCAACCAAAACGGAGAAAAACTTTGAAAATAAAAGAAAAAAAACTTGGGGGAACGCCCGTAGGCATTCCCCCATTTGGTTGCGTCTGATTACAGACCGCGCTTGATATACGTGGTGTGCAGGATCTCGTGTGCCTTGTGGCTGTTGGGCTCGCCGAAGAATTCATCGTACAGAACCTGAACAGCAAGGTTATCCTGAGAGGTACGAAGCGTATCGTTTGCGTCGTCGTTGTAAAGTACTGCCGCACGAACAGCGCGCAGATCCATGTTCATACGAACACTTGCGGGCTGAATGGGCTGACCGCCGCCGTTGACACATCCACCGGGACATCCCATGATCTCGATGAACTGAACGTCGAGCTCACCGCTCTTGACCATGTTCAGAAGCTTCTTTGCCATACCCGTGCTGGAAGCAACCGCTACGTTAACGGTGAGATCACCCAGCTTGTAGGATGCGGTCTTGATGCCCTCGGTTCCGCGAACCTCGGTGAAGTCAACCTTCTCGAGCTTCTTGCCAAGGATCTTCTCTGCCGCATAACGGAGAGCCGCTTCCATAACGCCACCGGTTGCACCGAAGATTGCGCCTGCGCCCGATCCGATTGCAAAGGGATCGTCAAACTTCTC